>CAZNSK010000024.1:0-56351 GCA_964575505.1 uncultured Phaeodactylibacter sp. | reverse complement strand
AACTTCGTTTTTTCCATAAGATCACGATTTGTTTGAAAAAAATTAGGTTAAAAAAGGTCGTCAAAATATTAACAAAACTTAAGAAGCAACGCTTGGCGCGCCTCTTTAGTTATGAATGCATCAGGTCGTCAAATGATAAAACCAGGGTTGAAATAAAAAATCAGTTAACACAGCTATGCCTTAAAATAACTCGAAAAAAGAATATCAGCAAGTTATTGAAAATAATGTTTGCGTAATTACTGAATTTTGCCTTAGAATGTGTGTGCTTGGGTAAGGAAAGATAAAAAACTGAGCTTGTTCGCTCGATAGCATTTTTTTTGATCATGGGACTTTCCTAGTTAAAAATCAAGAGCAAAGGTAAGAACTTAAACGTAAAGAAGCTATCCTGAAAGCTACATTATTTGCTAATTGCTAACAGCACGGCTACCCCCAACGTAAGAAGCGCGAAGTGGCGCTGACCTTCATATCCCGATATTTTTAACATTTACAAATATAAGGATTAACGCAAAAAATCACATACCACAAAAGGGGTAAATGTCTAGATCAAGGCCTGGTCGTGGGCGATTTTCAGCAGCCCAGCCGTATTGGTCACGCCTAATTTGCGCATAATGTTTTTGCGGTGCACCCCCACTGTTTGATCGCTGATAAAAAGGCGTTTGCCAATCTCTTTGTTGCTCAGGGCCTCTGCAATAAGTTGAAGAATTTCCATTTCCCGTTTGGTGAGCAGGTGGCGATTAACAAAGCGGTCTGAGTTTTGGTACTTGGGTGCCCGCTTCGTGGAAGGCCGGCGGCTATCGTTGAGGTAAACGCCTTCCCCGAAATAGGTTTCGTGATCAAGTATAGCGTTGACAGCAACTTCCAGTTCATCAGGGGCTTTATCCTTGAGCAGGTAAGCATCAGCCCCGGCTTTGAAAGCTGTGCGCACAAGTTTGGGTTGATCATACATACTCATCACCAGAATACTGCAGAGGGCATGTTTTTTCTTAAGCTCCTGGATTACAGCCGGACCATCAAGCTTTGGCATATTCATATCCAGGATCAGCAAATCGGGCGACAGGGCACAGGCTTTTTTCAATGCTTCCTGGCCATCCACTGCGGTGCCTATCACCGAGATAGTATGGAAAGCAGGTTGTTTCAGCAGGCTGAGCAGCCCCTTTAAAAAAATGGGATGGTCATCGGCTATGAGCGTCCGGATGCTTTTCATAGCAAAAAAATTTGAGGGTTAGCCCGCTCTGCCAAATACGGAAGCCAAAGCGGCTAATCCACTGTTCATGGGAATTTTTCTCAGGCGTCCACCAATAAAGCTTTGAATATCAGTATTGCAAAGCAATGCTAAACAAGGCATTAACCGCCAGGCAATTGCGATGGTATTGATGACACAACATACACTACTGTAAAGCCGGGCTGAAGGGGCCCGCTAGGGGGAAGAAAAAGCAGTAATGGTTAATTAAGCAGGCAGACGCCGGATAAAAATACTAAAAAGAAAAGGTTTTTCAAATTCCAACCCTAAGGCAGGAGCCTCTTTAGCCTTCCCCTGCTGCAATCGCGTAGGCAACTACATAGGCTCCCTGCTCCCAAAATACCAGCTGGAAATCCCGAACTTGCGCCCCTTTGAGAATCTGCCCGCGCACCTGTCCAAAACGAGCACCCGCAGGCAAAGGTTGTATACTTAGATGCTGGCAGAAGTCCAGTGCCTTTTTCCCATATGCCTTGTACAAGGCTTCTTTGCCAGACCAAAGGACGTGGATTTGGAACAGCCGCTCTTCGGGGCCCGGCGCCAGGTTACTAAGCTCCTCCCGGCTCAGAAACCGGGAGGCAAGCCGCTCAATTCTCGGCACCCAGTGCTGGATATCTATCCCTACTGCGCGCGGCGCAGCGATTGCGGCTGCTTTATACTGGGAATGGCTAATCGAAATATGATAGTTGCTCTCACGGAGAAAAGGTTTTCCAAATGCGTCTTTGACAAACGCGGCCCTTTCAAGGCGGCCAGACATCTCATGCACCAGCTGACGGGCAGCCAGCCATTCTGTTCGCCGCCGCCCCTTTAGCTTGTGGAACTGCTGCTGTTCCTCAGGGCTAAGCAATAAACGACCGAGGAACCACTCTTCTGGCTCTTCGATATCCCATATCCCAATCTCTCCGGCAGGAGCCACCGTTTGATGTAAACTCAGGGGCATATCGTATTCGAATTGGTATTCCACCGGCCTGAGTTGCCGGAGCCGGAAGGGCACTGGCTACTTCATTGCCGGTATAACTATTAATTCAGCAACAAAGAAAGCAGGTATTCTGTTTCTTCACAAAAAAGCGCCTGCGCATATGCCCAAGATAAAAGTGGAAAAAATCGCCCAGCTCACCGGGCATAACGCCTCTATTTTCGCTTTAGGCCCCGGCCAGCCTAGCAATCATTTCCTGTCCGGAGCCGGAGATGGCTGGATTGTACGCTGGGACTTGGACCAACCGGAGAACGGCAGGCTGATTGCCAAAGTCGAAACCCAGGTTTTTTCCATCTGCCCGCTTCCCGAACAAGATAAAGTTGTAGTAGGCAATATGAATGGCGGTGTGCATTGGGTGGACTTGAAACAGCCTGAACAAACCCGCAACATCGCCCATCACCAAAAAGGCGTATTCGCAATCGAAGCCATGCATGATTCTGTCTTCACCCTTGGCGGCCAAGGCCAATTGACCCGGTGGGGGCGAAGTTCCGGCCAGGCTCAGGAAAGCCTGCAGCTGAGCAACCAGAGCCTCAGAAGTATCGCGGTTGCTCCGGATGGGAAGACGATGGCCATTGGCTCCAGCGACAACAACATTTACCTGATCGATACCTCGACCCTCGCCCTGCGCCACACCATCGAGGGGGCACACGCCAACTCTGTTTTCGCCCTGGCTTACCGGCAGGACGGCAAGTACCTGCTCAGCGGCGGCAGAGATGCCCACCTCAAAGTCTGGGAAATGGGCCCCACCCCTAAACTGGCAGAGGACAAACCGGCTCATTGGTATACCATCAATAGCATCGTGCCAAGCCCATGTGGCCGGTGGATAGCCACCGGAAGCCGGGACAAAACAGTCAAAATATGGGATGCCCATACCTTTGAGCTCTTGAAGGTACTGGAAACCGTGCGAGACCAAGGGCACCTCAACTCCGTAAACCGCCTGCTCTGGAGCGACTATCAGGATTTCCTGATTTCAGGCAGCGATGACCGAAGCCTGATCATTTGGCAGGTAGGGTTATCTTAAAATACAATTATGAAGTATGCCTGCCTCCCGTTGTTGGTGCTGCTGTGCCTGATCACCGCCTGCCCCTCCGAATACAACCGACCCGCGCTGGCTGCCCGGCCGCCCCTCGATACCCTGCGGCAGCACTTTTGGGAGAGCCGGCAGCTCACCATCATCTATCCTTCTTGCCTGGAGAGCGTCGTAAAGCCCCTGCGCAACGCTGACAACAGCTGGCAGCTTCGCCTAAAGACCACCGAAGCCGCCGAGGCTGATGATGCGAAAGACGGCAGTGTCTTTTTGCTGGGCAATATTCACAACAACCCCTGGCTCGAAGCAATAGCCCCCCAGCCCGCCTTGTTTTGGCAATCGGGGCAACTGCACCTCAACAACGAACCGGTTGCAGATTCGGCGGTTGCCTTCTTATCTTTTTACCCCAACCCCGAATCACCTCATACGCCTCTGTTCATCGGCGCATCAAATGATACCGCTGCGTTGGCAGCTGTACTCCGCCACCGCCTGCAAAACGGGTTTTCCCTGCTAGGGTGGGGAGGCTGGCAGTATGAGCTGTACCAAAATGGCAGGCGGTCGCTGGCCGGGCAATACCACCCCCAATCCTGGGCAGTCGACCCGGACCGCCGTTTTGTTACCGACGGGCAAACCACAGTCAAAGATACGGCTTCCGTATACCGGTTCCACTTCCACGGTGAGCCGGAAGACCAGGAGGATTACGTCCGAATCAGCCAAGCCTGTACCCGGCAGGCAAGACAGCTGCTTGAATTCTGCGGCCAGCAGTGGCGCCAGCCCAAAATCGATCTGCACCTCTATCCCAGCTTAGAAGCCAAGGGGCTGGCATTGCAGAACACCCAGCCGGTACAAGTACAGTGGGAGGAACGCAGCGCCAGCATCGTGGCTAGCCCTTACTTCCGCACCCACAGCCTGGGCGAACAGAATGAGCTGCTGTTACAACAGGTTTTGGGCAATCCCGGGCACGCCTTCTTAGCAGAAGGGTTGGGGGTTATTTTTAATGACAAGTGGCAGGGCAGGGGCCATCGGTACTGGGCTGCCCATGTAGCCCGCCCGGGTAACTGGCCACCGCTGTCAACCCTATTTGGCAAGCAGTGGCAGCAAATCAACTCCTCCCTCCTCAAAACCTTAGCCGCCGCTACCTTCTGCGATTTCATCATAGCCCACTGGGGGCGGCATCAATTTCTCGAGCAGTACCGTACCTGGCGGCCCACTCCGCAGCAATTAGAGGCGCTGGAGCCTCACTGGGCTGCTTTCCTGCGCCAACTTGCAAGCACCTCGCCCCAGCGGCCCGACCGGCGTGCGACGACACCTGGCTACTGGAAGGGGTTTAACTTCGCCCACGAAGGCTACGCCATATACAATGGCTATGGCTCTGAATTGGCCGCCCAGATGCTGCGGGAGCAACATCAGCTAGGTGCCAATGCGGTCACTCTCGTCCCCTACTCTTACATGCGCGAGCCTGACCGCCCTACCCCCCTGCCATTTATGACCAGGGCAGGGACTGAAACCGACGAAAGCATCATCCGGGATTTGCAGTATGCACAGGAGCTAGGCATGAAAGTCATGCTTAAGCCTCAGATATGGCTCGGTGGAGGGCATTGGCCCGGCGACATAGCGATGGAAACGGAAGCAGACTGGGCAGCCTTTTTCCAATACTACCAGGCCTGGATACAACACTATGCGCTGCTTGCTGAAATAGAGGGCGCAGACGCCTTTTGCGTAGGGGTAGAATTCACCCAGGCTACCCTGAAAAAGCCTGGCCAGTGGCGGGCACTCATCGAGAAAATAAGAGGCCTTTACAAAGGGTCCATCGTTTACGCAGCCAATTGGGGAGAGGAGTTTGAGCAACTCCAGTTTTGGGATGCCCTCGATTGGATAGGCTTGAATTGCTACTATCCACTCAGCCAGCAGGATGCGCCATCCACCCAGACGCTAGCGGGCAGTTTCCGCGATAAGCTGGAAAAAGCCCGGGCCATCAGCCGCCGGTACCAGCGCCCGCTATTGATCACAGAGATTGGGTTTACCAGTACCACCGCCCCCTGGATAACACCCTACAAAGATGGAGAAGGCGCTGCTTATTCCGGGGCTGCCCAACTAAAATGCTATGAAATGGCCACTCAGGTACTGAGCCAGGCCGGCGACTGGTGCAGAGGCGTACTTTGGTGGAAATACCCAAGCTACCCCACGCTGGGGGGGCAGGGGCATACGGGCTTTACCCCTAATAATAAACCGGCGGAACAACAACTCCCATTGCTATTCCGCCAGCTGCCCAGTGATTAGAAGGGGGCTTACTGTTCTACTTCCGTTACCAATCGCCACAGGTACTGCCGGATATAATCGAATGGCGCCGGTGCATTCGCAAAGCGCTCATTGGTTCGGAAGCGTACATATTGTTTGCCTTCGTTCATCTTCACCCGGATTTCCAGTTCATCCGCCGCCTGGCCTGCCGGGGCACCATAGACCGGGCGCGGCATCTGCATCAAACCACTCTGCTGCACCATTTCCTTCAACGCCGTCAACTGACGCCCGTTGAGCGGGATGGCTTCGGCTACCGGATGCGTCGAGACTTGCACCGCCTGAGCCCCGCCATCGCCCGGGTGATAGCGCTTGGAAGCATGCGTGAGCTTACCATCGTACACCTCGATGCGGTCCTGCGGGCTGTCGTATACCAAGTATAGATCTTTGCCCGGCTTTTCTTCGGGGCGGTCGAGTTCCTGATAAGGGATAACCTGCGCTGGCAACTGCCATACGGCAGCCAGCATCACAAAAAGGAATCCTACTTTTTTCATGCGGAAAGTTGATTTGGGTGTTCAAAAAAGAAAACGCATGTTTGTTTTCCAAGAGCCGTGATCACGGTAGCTATTAACGTAACCCAGCCTGCTGAAAATTGTGCATGCCTGGCATATTTTACCTGTATCTTCACGGCAATCCCCGGCTGCGCCGGAAAAATCAATACCTTAGCAGCCTGAAATCAATACCATAGGGGGCATGATATTATCAGATGTAAAGATTCTTGAAAGTATTGAAGGTGGCGAGATCGTCATCGAACCATTCCGCCCGAATTGCCTGGGCACCAATTCCTACGATGTGCACCTGGGCAAAACCTTGGCTTACTACAAGGACCATATCCTGGATGCGCGCCGGCACAACCCGATTGAATACCTCGAAATCCCGGAGCGCGGCTTCGTCTTGCACCCCAATACCCTGTATCTGGGCGTTACAGAAGAATATACCGAGACCCACAACGCAGTCCCCTTTCTGGAGGGCAAATCCAGCGTAGGCCGCCTCGGTATCGACATTCACGCTACGGCGGGCAAAGGTGATGTGGGGTTTTGCAATACCTGGACGCTGGAAATCTCCTGTACCCATCCCGTACGGGTCTACGCTGGCATGCCCATCGGGCAGCTTATTTATTTCCAGGTGGAAGGAGAAATCCGCAATTACTACAATAAAAAGGCAAATGCCAAGTATACAGAGCGCACCGACAAACCAGTGGAAAGCATGATGTGGCGCAACAAATTTTGAGCTTTTTCGTATCTTTCACCTAAAGGGTTCTCCGCCAGGGAGGGCCTCCACGGCATGTCTGACCGCACAACATCATTGGCCCCAGTACATAGAATTGGATTGTTCCCCGGCAGGGTGGAATCAGTGCTTTGCCGGACGCCCGAGCTGTTTAGCTAAACACTTGCGCTTGGGTTGCTAAGCATACCCGAACTTCAACGATCAAATGTTTACAGTTTAACCCAACTGTCTTTTCATCAATCGTCTTGGACAGTAACAAACATAATCCCAATGATACAACGAATCCTTAGCCTAGCCCTTTCCGGGCTGCTGCTTGCCACCCTGGCGGGCGCTCAAACCTTTGACCCAGGCTTCACGCCCTTGATCACCCGCCCCGGCAACGTAGAAAAAATCCGGCAGCTTCCGGATGGCAAATTAATAGCCGCTGGCCAGTTCTCGATGGCCAACCGGGTAGCCGAGGCCAGCGTCGCCCGCTTTTGGCCCGATGGCACCCTCGATCCCACCTTTCAGGCGGAGGTCCCTTTTGAGGTCACGGCTATGGCCATACAACCCGATGGCAAGGTCATTCTCGGCGGCCGCTATCCGGATGCAAGCACGGAAGCGCTAACCCTTATCCGCCTGAATACAGATGGCACCCCAGACCCTGCCTTTCAGGCAGGCACCATCCCACAGGGCACCATCAATGACATTGAAGTAGAATTTAACGGGACCATCCTCGTTGGCGGTGCCTTTACGCTCTACGACGGCATGCAGGCACAAGGGCTTGTCCGCCTACAGAGCGACGGAAGCCTGGCGCAGATTATCCAACTCGCGCCCGGGCAAACCATCTTTGTGAGCGACCTCATCACCCAAGTCAACGGCCGGTTTGTCATTGGTGGCACAAGGGTAGGCGGGCCTAATGGGCCGGAAGGCTACCTCAGCTACCGGACGTACAATGGCCAACCGGTTGGCAACTTCACTTTTTCGTCCAACCTTCCGGGTGTTAACAACTTTATGACCTCCGTGCGCGATATTACCCTGGATGGCCTAGGGCGGGTGGTGCTGACAGCCAGCACCTTCCTGATTCGCTATGCCGTGGTGGTGCTCAACGTAGATGGCAGCATTAACAACTGGAGCGACATATTCGGCATCCCAATGGCGCTGAGCCTCGCCCCTAACGGTGATATTATGGTAGCCGGCAGCTTCAACGGCGCCAACGCCGTCCACCGGTATCTGCCCGGCAATGGCCTGGCATACTACAGCCTGGGAGATGGGGCAGACGGCACCATCCGGCAACTCCTTTACCTCGACGATGGCAGCTATATTATTGGCGGCAACTTCAGTTCCTTCAACGGTGCTCCGGCACTCAGCCTGGAACGCTGCTCCCCTCAGGGCGTACCCGATAATAATTTCGAAGCCATGCTGGAAAGGCCAGGGATTGTCACCACCATTGCCCGCTACGATCAGGAGCGCATTTGTATCGGAGGGGACTTTGCGATGGTCGGCGATGCCCATAGCGTAAATATTGCCAGGCTTCAGCTTTCCGACGGAAGCCTCGACCCTGATTTTTCCCCACCTAACCTCCTCTACCGCAACCGCATCAACGCAGTCAGCATCGACGCGGATGGACGAATGATTCTCGGGGGCACCAACAATGCCACAGGCAATAGCATGGGGCAATCCCCCCTGTTGCGCCTGCTGGCGAATGGCCAAATCGACCCCAACTTCACAGTCAGCCCGCTCCCTCTGGGCGATGTCAACCACCTCCTGCCCTTACCCAACGGGCAAATTCTCGCAGGGGGCGACTTCACAGTTTTTGACCCGGGCATCGTCGCGCAAAATATAGCCTTGTACCACTTGGACGGCAACCTGGACGAGGCCTTCTCCGACCGTATCAGTGGCCAGGTTGGCGGCTTGCTGCAACGCCCGGATGGGCGCATCCTCCTGGGCGGGGAAGCATTGAGCCTGGATGGCAGCGCCCCTTCGACCCTGTTGCAAATGACAGCGGGCCTGGAATTGGATCCTGCGTTCAACCCGCCCGCCGGCCTGAGTTGCCTGGGCGACTGCCAGTTGGCTTTCGCTGAACAAGCCGACAGCCACCTGCTGATGGCGGGACAATTCGCCATCGGCAGCGATTCCTGCCTGGTCCGGCTTATGCCGAACGGGCAGCAGGACCACACCTTTGCCCTAACCGCCCCGTTTCGCCCCCTGGATGGCCAGGAAAATGGCGCGCCTTCCAACGTGGGCCTGCTGGGCAGCGGGCGCATCCTTGTAGCCGGCCCGGTAGACTCTATCGGCACGACCCCCATCCCCCAGATGGCCGTGCTCGAAAACGATGGGTCCCTGCTGGAACCCCTGGATGAGAATGGCTTCGCCACACAAGTCATTCGCACGGCCCTGGTGCTTGACGAACAAACTTTTCTGATTGGCGGCCGCCTGGAAGACCCAGCCGTTCCGGATCAGTTTGGGCTGGCCAAAGCCAGTTTAGACTTGCCCTACGAGGGTTACATCAGCGGCCGGGTAGTGACCTGGGGAGGCGAGCCGGTCCCCAACACCACGGTCACCCTGAGTGGTGGCGCAGCCGCCACAACTCAAACGGATCAAAACGGCGAGTTCGGCTTCATCCATCTTGAAGCCGGCAATGCCTATACCCTGGAGGCCAGCCGGCCTGATGCGCCAACCAATGGCGTTTCCACTTTTGACCTTATCCTCATCAGCCAGCACATTCTGGGGGTGCAGATGTTTAGTAGCCCATACGTTCAAATCGCTGCGGATGCTAACCGATCTCAGTCCATTTCGCTCATTGATATGATCGCTTTGCGCAAAGCCATACTTCTTTTCACCAGCAGCCTCACAGAGGGGCCGCAGTGGTCGTTTGTAGATGCTGCCTATGATTTCCCCAATCCCGATAACCCCTGGCAAGCGGCCTACCCCACTACGATTACCATAGAGGCCCTGCCTCCGGGGGGGACCGAGGGGGCAGACTTTATCGGTATAAAGCGGGGAGATGTGAATGGAGATGTTGTGGTCACCAATTGAGGCATAGCCGGAGCACCCTTGCCCGGGCCCGGCCACTTTTTTATTTTTCCCCTGCCTATAGTATCTTGCCTGCACGCAGCAGGCAAACCATCCTCCATTTATGAACCTACGCATTATCTCCGCTGGTGCCGGCAGCGGTAAAACTTACCGGCTGACCCACGAAATGACTAGGCTGCTGGAAGGAGAAGTCCGGGCAGACGGCATTATCGCCACGACCTTCACCAACAAGGCAGCCGCTGAACTCCAGGAAAGGGTGCGGGTCAGCCTGCTGGCCAAGGGCAAGACTACCGAAGCCGACGAACTGGCCAACGCCATGATTGGCACCGTGCACGCGCTTGGGGTCCGCCTGCTGCAACGCTTTGCCTTCGAAGCCGGCGTTTCGCCTCAGGTCGACATCATCGCAGAGGAGGACCAGCAACAGCTCTTCAACGATGCATTGGCTACTGTGCTCACTGAAGAACGCGTGGACCAGATGGAAAGCCTGAGCGAACGCCTGGGCCTGACCAAACGCAACCGGGGCGACTGGCGGGAAGTGCTCAAGCAACTGACCGAGATTGCCCGCTCTAACGACTTCTCTGCGGCAGTGCTCGAAAAGAGCCGGGACCAGTCCTTTGCGACTTTCCAAGACCTCCTGGGCGCCCCTAATCCCCCTGGGGCTACCGCCTACGAAGAGCAGCTTCAGTCTTTGCTCCGGGGCACAATCGCCCGCCTGGAGCACAACGAAGATACTACCAAGAAAACCAAAGGGGCGATCAGCACCTTGCAGGGCTTTCTGCGAAGCCTGGAGAACCGTGGCTACCTCTTTTGGCACGAATGGGCAAAACTGTCCAAACTTGGCGTTGGGGCCAAAAGCCGGGAGGATATCAAAGACCTGGCGGATTTTACTTACCACCACTATCAACACCCTGGCTTTCACGAGGATGTCAAGCGCTTTAATACACTGCTGTTTGATTTGGCCATTGCTGCGATTGAAGAGTTCGACCGATACAAGAAAAAACGGGGCCTGATCGACTACACCGATATGGAAACCCAGGTCAATAAACTGCTGGACCACCCTTTAGTCCGGGAAGTCCTGCAGTCCGAAATCGACCTGCTGATGGTCGATGAGTTTCAGGACACCAGCCCTATTCAGCTTGAAATATTTCTGAAACTATCCCGTATTGCCCGCTATTCGATATGGGTGGGCGACCCCAAACAATCGATTTACGGATTCCGGGGGGCTGACCCCGCCCTCATGCAGGCTATTATAGCCCAACAGGGAGGTATCCGGCCCGAGGACATCCAATCTTTTTCCTGGCGGTCCCGGGAACTGATTGTTTACACCACCAACGCCTTGTTCACCAAAGCCTTCCCCAACCTTCCGGAAGCACAGGTCGCTCTGAAGCCCAAACGGTGCCGGGACGGCCGCGGCCAACCTGATTGCCTGGAGCAGGCACGGGAGCCCGAAGCGCTCGGCTATCCGCTTTTACACTGGCACTTTCGGCACGAAGGGGGCAGCAAACGCCCGCCGGGCCGCCCCTGGATGGAAGACTGCCTGGCTGACACCCTCAACCGCTGGCTCGCCCGGTCGCCCCACTACGCTCCAAAGAGCGGAGGGCCGCCTGTAGCAGTGCAACCAGGAGATGTTGCGATTCTATGCCGGTCCAACAAAAACTGCCAGGCCGTAGCTGAAGCCCTCCACCGCACCGGCTTAAAAGCAGCGATCGCCCGGGACGGCCTGCTCCGAACCGCCGAAGCCCGGTACATCCTGGCCTGTTTGAAGTACCTAATCAATCCCTACGATGATTTATCCGTAGCTGAAATTTTGATGCTCCACGGCAGCCGCCCCATAGAGGCCATTATTGAAAGCCGCCTCCGGTTTGTGGCAGCGGGAGACAGCCGCCGCAAAGGCTGGGCTGCCGATGCTGAAATCATAAAAGACCTGAATACACTGCGCAACACCACCCTGGAGCTATCCAGCGCAGAAACCCTGGACCTCCTTCTGGAGGCCCTTCAGCTGCGGCGCACCATAGTCAGCTGGGGCACACCCCGGCAGCGCCTGAGCAATGTAGATGCCCTCAGGCAATATGCCCTGCAATACGAGTCGGCCTGCAACCGGCTGCACACGGCAGCTTCAACCGGTGGCTTCCTGATCTGGCTCAACGAACTGGGCAAAGCCGGCCAGGACATGCAAGGCTCTGGCGAAGGCCCGGACGCAGTCAACGTACTAACCTATCACCGCAGCAAAGGCCTGGAATGGCCGGTAGTCATCTGCCATGACCTGGAGAACAACCTGCGGGCAGACCCCTGGGGCTTTGATATCATCTCAGAACGGGCTGAAGTTGACCTCGATAAGGTGCTGGACGGCCGCTGGCTCCGCTATTGGGTCAACCCCTACGCCGACCAATACCGCAACACTTATTGGCATGAGCAACTCGAAGCCCATCCAGCCAGCGCGCGCGCCCGGGAGCAAGCCCTGGCAGAAGAAGCCCGCCTGCTCTACGTCGGCATCACCCGGGCGCGGGACTACCTGGTTTTCCCAACCCGGCAAGCACCTGCCAAATGGCTCAACCGTACCTGGCAGGCCGGGGAAGAAGACCACCCTACCCTGGACCCCGACAGTGAAGAAACGCCCTGGGCCTGGAAAGGTGAATTCATCAATATAGAGACCGAAGTATTGACCTACGCCCGGGATTTCACCCACGCTGATACGGCGCCGCAATCCCATATCCCTTACTTGCAAGCCCCTGCCGGTAAAGCCAGCCACCTGCCCTTTGATTTTCAATTCCCCCAGGATCAGATCGAGGAAGCCGATGTGGTTTGCCGCTCGGCCCTAGCTTACAGCAACCCCCTGCCGCTCCCGGAGGGCACGGACCAGCAGGGTGCGCTGAGGGCCGCCGCTGCTTTTTTGTCGGCCGACCGGCCCGGACGGCCCCGGCAAGACCGGCTGGAAATAGCGGAAAGCCTGCTGAGCCGTTACGAGGTAGCCGATTGGCCCGCCCGGGAGCTGGCCAGAGCCGGAGAAGCCTGGCAGCAAGCACTGCAGCACCACTTTCAACCCCGGGAACACTTGCGGGGGCACCCGATGCACTACTACTACCAGGGCCGGTTGTTTTCTACTTCCTTTGACCACCTGCTCCGTACACCGGCAGGCATTGTGATTGTGCAGCACCACCTCTACCACCATTCCGACCCGAAAAAGCTTAAGCAACGTGCCCTGAGCCGGATGAAAGACTGGGCATTCTTAAGTTTGCGGGGCATACAGGCCTTGCTGGGCGAGGAGCAAGTGCGCTGCCTCATTCATTTTCCGCTTAGCGGGCAGTGGGTTGAGCTGGCTGAAAAAACCGGCACCTGAGCCAAAAAATCTACGAAACCAGGCTAGGCCCCGACAAACATTCCCGGCATCTTCTTTACACGAATAGGTGATTACTCGTAAATTTGTGTCTATTCATTAGGTTACCGCTGAGGAATGCCAAACATTATTGCTCAACTGGCGTGGCTGCGCCATTTCCAGGTGCAACTCATTTTCAACTGGCTGCAACAGCACTCTATATTCACATCACGGTTATAGCAGAACAACTGTAGAATTATGAAATCATTGTTTACTTTTCTCCTTTGCCTTTTCACCCTCAGTCTCACGCAGGCACAAAGTAATTTCTGGACAGATGTCAACGAAGCGCGAATGGCGTTGCCATCAGACGCGGAGGTATCGGTAAGCGCCAGCAACTACCGAACACTGGCGCTCGACTTCGAACAACTGGCACAGAGCCTTCAGGGAGCGCCCCTGGCCTTTACGCCGGAAGCCCGGACGCAACCCGCAGAAATCCTGTTACCATTGCCCGATGGCGGCACCGAAGCCTTCGAAGTTGTCGAATCCCGGATTATGGCGCCCGAGCTGGCGGCAAAATACCCTCGTATTAAAGCCTATACCGCCATTAGCAAAGAGCGCCCGCTGGTCACAGCCCGCTTTGAGGTGACGCCCAGAGGCTTCATGGCCGGCATTAGCACGCCAGAGGGGCGGGTACTCGTTGAGCCCTACGCAGAACGGCAAACCCGCTACTACTACTGCTTCTTTGAGCGGAACCAGCAATTGCCCGAGCTCCAGGCATTGTCCTGTGGCTACGATAATTATGCTGATGAAATACGAAGTGAGGAAAGCCAGCACGAAAACCGCCACCTTGAGGAATTGGCCTTCCGAGGGCCCGACGCTGAAAACGTCCCCCTGCGCACCTACCGGATGGCACTGGTCTGCACCGGGGAATTCGCCCAGACGTTTGGGGGCACAATGGATGATGTCATGAGCGCTTACGCCAGCTCGCTCAACCGCCTGAATGAAATCCTTCAGCTCGAGATGTCGGTAACCATGGAGCTCATTCCGAATAATGATGAACTAATCCATCTTAATCCCGGTACTGACCCCTTTAGTACTGCCAACGTCGGAGGGTCACTGCTGGGGCAGAACCAGCAATTCCTGAATGGGGCGATTGGATTAACTGCCTACGACATTGGCCATATCTTCACGGGAGGATGTACTGACGTTGGCGGCGTAGTTAGTGGCGGGGTCTGCACAAGTGGAAAAGGGCGAGGCGTAACCTGTTTCTCTTCCTCCAATATATTTGCCATTGTAACCCGAATTCTGTCGCACGAAGTGGGCCACCAGTTTGCGGCGGGCCACAGCTTTAACAACTGCCCGGGCAGCCTGGATCAACTATCAGCCGGGAATGACTTCGAGCCGGGAAGCGGCAGCACGATTATGTCTTACAATGGTGCTTGTGGCAACCAAAACATTGGTGGCGGCCTTGCCGATTACTACAATATAGGCTCCTTAGAGGATTTTATTAGTTATGCCCGGGTAGGCACCGGATCCACCTGTGGCTCAGAGCTGATTACCGACAATCACTTCCCGGAAATACAAATGGATTATGAAGATGGCTTTTGGATCCCCTCATCTACGCCCTTCGAGCTTAGCGCAGATGCAACCGATGAGGATGGAGATGCCCTGACTTACATTTGGGAGCAGTACGATTCTGGCCCTGTGTCGGACATTGGCAACCCGAGTGGCAACGCTCCTTTGTTCCGCTCCTTCCCGCCCTCTCCTAATGGGAAGAAACGCGTATTTCCCCGCCTGAGTAAAATCCTGAACAACAACTTTGACAATACCGAAGTCTTGCCGACTTACACGCGGGATATGACTTTCCAGTTTGTTGTCCGGGACAACAACCCCAACGTCGGGGGTGTCGTTTGGGAAAAATTAGCATTCCAGGCAGATGGCAACTCCGGCCCCTTCGCTGTGCTTTCGCCCAATGAGGCAAACGCCGTATGGAAGGGGGGCGAATACCGGGAGGTAACCTGGGATGTGGCCAACACCACCAACAGCCGCGTGAACTGCCAGTATATTGACATTTTACTATCAGTTGATGGCGGTTCTTCTTTTCCCTACACGCTTCTGGAAAGCACGCCAAACGACGGCAGTGCCTTTGTAGACGTGCCAGACCTGCCCACCGATGAGGCCCGTATCCGCATCCAAGCCAGCGATAACATATTTTTCGACATCAACAATGCCGATTTCGTAATCGAAGCCGCCACTGAGCCCGGCTACGCTATGAGCCTGGCCCCGGCTACCTTCCCACTGGTCTGCCTGCCCAGCCAACCGCTCAATATCGAGATTAATACCGGTGCTATTCTGGGTTACGATACCACCTTGATGCTAAGCCTGGTGGGCGAGTTGCCGGCGGGCACTTCCGCTTCCTTTGCCTCAGATACCCTTGCAGTAGGCGAAAGCACCACCCTCACACTTGACCTGGCTCTCAGTCAGGGCCGGGACACCCTCGACCTTATGGTGCAGGCGATGGTGCCTGAGGTGGATACCGCACTGCGGGAGCTGAGGATCATCACGCTAAATAGTGATTTCACACAAGTGGAGCTGCTTTCACCGCCCGACGGGCAATCCGGGATCCTATTCTCCACTGATTTCAGCTGGCAGGATGTGGCGGATGCCGACAGCTACAACTTGCAAATAGCCACCAGCCCTACATTCTCGGAAGCAACCCTCCTCGAATCTGTTTCCGGGCTTACCGAAACAACGGACTACACGCCGGATAACCTGTTTGAGCAAAATCAACTTTATTTTTGGAGCGTACAGCCTGAAAACGACTGTGGCCCAGGTGCGTACCTGCCCCCCTTTGCCTTCCGGACCTCTACAGTGGATTGCGTCAACAACCTGCCGGATGACCTGCCCGTTAACCTTTCGAACAACCCGAGTGTACGCACTTCCAAGCTGTTTGTAACCGATGAGGGGACTATTAGCGACATCAACATCGACGACCTGGAGATCGCGTACTCTCCCGTTAGTGTACTGCGGGTATCTGTCATCAGCCCGGCCGGCACCAAAGTGGTGCTCTTCGACCAGTCGTGCCTGAGCACCGGCCTGCTGCGCGCCTCTTTCGACGACGAGGCGCCCAACCCTATCGGCTGCCCCCCGATTACCACTATACCGGTCAAACCCGAAGAACCCCTCACTGCATTCATTGGAGAGAATACCTTTGGAGAATGGACCCTGGAAGTAGAAGTGGTTTCCTCCGGTTTTGGAGGCGGCACCCTGACCAAGTGGGGGCTGGAGTTCTGCGCGACTATTACCCCCACCGCTCCCAACCTTATTACCAACGAAGTGCTTGGTGTACCTCCCGGGGCCGGCAATACGATCACAACCAGTGAACTGGAGGCAGAGGACGAAAACGCGACCGCTCAGCAACTGGAATTCACCATTATCACCCTGCCGCAGCACGGCCAGCTGTTCCGGGGTACAGAACCGCTTGGGGTTGGCGACGAGTTCACGCAGGAAACTATTGACCTTTTCAACCTGACCTATGTACACGACGGCAGCGATACCGAAGCCGACAGCTTTACCTTCATCGTGGAGGACCAGGAAGGCGGCTGGATCCCGACGCAAACCTTCAGCATTCAAATTGACGAGGACGCAACGGTGAACACCACTAACCTTCCTCTGGACCAAACCCTGAAGGTATTCCCGAACCCCGCCCGCGACCACCTCAACGTCGCCTTTGGCCAGTCGGTAAACGGGCCGGTTACCCTGTCTTTGTTTAACCTGCAGGGGCAGCGCCTCCTGCGCCAGGAGCGCCAGTCGGTGAGCGGTGGAATCACCCTGCCCCTTAGTGGGTTGCCGAAGGGGGTCTACGCTTTGCAATTGCAGACCGGGCAGGGCCTGGTTAGCCGTAAAATTGCGGTTCAGTAAATCAATGGAGCTGGGTAGCCTTTTGGAATTGCCTCCAAAAGGCTACCCCTATTTTACCAGCGTCTGTATACCTGATTCGAATAGCTTTCGCCCGCTTCTCTACCTGTCACCACTCCTCTGAAAACTGCTACGGTTCAAATCTATTTAAAAAAGTAAAATCGAAACCATGAGATTATCTTTGACATTAGCCGCCCTATTGGCAGTACTGGCTGCAGAAGCACAACAGAACTTCTGGTCAGCTACTGCCTCCCGTGCTGCTTTGCAAGAAGCTCTTCAGCAACGGCAGTACAAAGTAGACCGCTACGAAGCCTTTCAGCTTGACCTGCCGGCTATGCAGCAGGCGCTAAGGCAAGCTCCCCTTGAACGTACAAGCAGCAGTCAACCCATTGAACTGATGATGCCAATGCCGGATGGGACGTTTGAGGCTTTCCAAATTGTAGAAGCGCCGGTCATGGCTCCCGGCCTGGCTAGCCGGTACCCCGCCATTAAAACCTACCGCGGATGGAACCCAGATCAAGCGGGGGCAAGTATCCGCCTCGGCTATGGCCCTTCCAAGGGGTTCTACGCTACCATACTGTCTTCTCAAGGCGCGGTGTACATCGATGCAGCCGGACCAAGCTATATCAGTTACTACACCCACGAAAACCCCAACCCCCAGCTTCGGCAAGGCTTTCAGTGTGCCGCAGAAGCTGAGGGCCCAACCGAAAGTATCTATGAGGGGGAGGTATTGGAAAGCCGCAGCCCGGTGAATACCGCCACGCTGCGCACCTACCGCCTTGCCATGGCTTGCACAGGCGAATACGCACAGTACCACGGGGGTACGGTCGAATCTGCCCTGGAGGCTATCGTCATTAAAGTCAACCGGCTGAATCAAGTCTTTGAGCGTGACTTGGCCATGCGCGTGGAGCTCATCGCCAACAATGATGAGCTGATCTTCCTGGATGGAGATACCGACGGCCTTTCCAACGGTGTCACCGATGAGCTGCTCAATCAAATTGGCCCCATCATCAACTCAACAATCGGCCTGCCCAACTATGATGTGGGCCATGTGCTCAATGTCCACGGGGATGCACCCGGCAATGGCGTAGCACTTTTGCAGGGGCTATGCTCCGTGAATAAGGCAAATGGGGTCTCTGGCATTACTGTACCCGAAGGCGACCCCTTTGTTATTGATATCATCGCTCACGAATTCGGGCACCAATTCGGGGCAACCCATACTATGAACAGCTGCCAAAACGTGAATGCAGCCACTGCTTTCGAGCCAGGCAGCGGCAGTACGATCATGGCCTATGCGGGTATCTGCGGAACCATGAATAACCTTACCAGCACAACCGATGACCACTATCACTCGGGGTCTCTGGAGCAGATATTTGATTTTACCCGCCAGGGTAACGGTGATGGATGCGCGGCTAAAACCCCTACTGACAATACAGCCCCTGCTGTCGACATTCCGCTTCGCAGTGGGTTTTTTATCCCGGTCGGCACCCCCTTCGAACTGACGGCCACAGCGGCCGACCCGGACGCAGATGCCCTCACTTACTGTTGGGAGCAATATGACCTGGGGCCCATTAATACGGGCCTGGGCAACCCGCAGGGCAATAGCCCGCTCTTCCGTTCTTTTTCTCCGGTAACCAGCCCTACCCGGGTGTTTCCACGCCTGAATAAGATCATCAGCAACAACTTCGACGATTCCGAGATTTTGCCCAATTACGGCCGCAACCTGACCTTCCGCTGTACAGTACGGGACAACAACCCGGCGGGCGGCAATGCCGTTTGGGACGAGGTAGCATTTCAGTCCGATGCAAACGCCGGCCCATTCCTTGTACAGATACCCAATGCCGATACTGTGATGTGGGAAGTTGGCAGCTACGAGGAGATAGCCTGGGATGTTGCCAATACCGATAATGACAGCGTCCGTTGCAACTTTGTCAATATCAAGCTCTCCGTAGACGGCGGCTTTACCTACCCCTATACCTTACTAGGCAACACCCCGAATGATGGTTCCGCTTTTGTCACCGTACCCGATGCGATATCTGATGATGCCCGCGTGCGTGTGGAAGCTGCCGACAACATATTTTTCGATATTTCAAACGAAGACTTCGAAATTGCACCCGCCACCGAGCCTGGTTTCGCCATGACTATTGACCAGGAGTTCTACGCACCGGTTTGCCTCTTTGAGGCTACCGAAATCCAAATCGGAACGGCCGCTCTTCTCGGTTTTGAACAGCCCATCAGCCTGTCATTGGAAGGGAACCTGCCCGCGGATGCAGAAGCAGTATTCAGTGAAAACCCCGTCACCCCCGGCGATACTGCTACCCTCACCATCAATTGGGGCACCTTGGTAGAGGATACTTTCGACCTGGAAATTATTGGCCTGACGGATAGCCTGCCGCCGGCCAGCCGCTTCCTTACCCTGGCTACCGTTGCTAATGACTTCTCGGGCCTTGAGCTGCTGACACCGGCAACGGGCAAAGCAGACGTGGTGGTATCGACTACTTTCAGCTGGGCTGCTGCTCCGGGTGCCGATACCTATGAGTTTGAACTGGCAACGAGCCCGGTGTTTGGAGACAGCACGGTCTACCAGGAAGCCGGTATCACCGACCCCTCCGGACTGACCCCCCAGGATTTTGTATTGGAAAGCGATCAATTTTACTATTGGCGGGTGCGCCCTGTCAATGAGCAGTGCGGGCCGGGTGAGTGGCTAGACCCTTTCGTATTCCGTACGGCAAGTATTGCCTGCGACCCTTTCGCACCCGCCGATCTGCCGATCAACATAAGCACCAACCCCAATACGAAGATATCCTCGATCAATGTTTTGGAGGAAGGCACCATAAGCGACATCAACCTGTCTGACGTTGAGGTCGTCTACCAGCCCGTTAACAATATCCGCATATCGCTGATCAGCCCAGCGGGTACTGAAGTCTTGCTATTTGACCAAAATTGCCTGAGTACTGGCCTCATCCGGCTAGGCTTTGACGATGAAGCTCCCAACGACATTCTCTGCCCGCCTCTCAGCGGCCAGGTAGCGAAGCCGGTCGAAGCCCTTTCTACCTTTGACGGGGAAGGCACTGCCGGCGAATGGCAGTTCGTAGTAGAAGCCGTTTCCAATGGCAGCGGCGGCGCTATCGAAAGCTGGAATATCGAATTTTGCGCCACCACTGTACTATCGCGGCCGAGCCTGCTGACTAATGAGCCGTTGAGTGTGCCTCCCGGGGGCGGCAATACGGTAACCACCGACGAACTGAGCGCCGAAGATGATAATTATAACCCAGCGCAGCTCAAATACCGGATAATTACGCTGCCGGAGCATGGCCAGCTTTTCCGCGGGGGTGTGGAGCTGGCAGTCGACGGCCACTTTACACAGGAAACCATCGAATCCCTCAACCTAGTCTATGTGCACGATGGCAGTGATACGCAGGCCGATGAGTTCATATTTACAATAGAAAATCCGGAAGGTGGTTTTGTAGGCACGGAGGCCTTCAGTATCATCATCGACGAAGATGCCACGGTCAGCACTCAGGCAGTAGCGGCAGATAACCGCCTTACGCTTTTCCCCAACCCCGCCCGGGACAGAGTGACCCTTCAGCTGCAGCAGCCCCTGCCAGCCATTGCAACGGTGCAGCTGTTCAACATGCACGGTCAGTTGCTGCAGGAAACCCGTTTCCCGCAAGGCGCACGCCAGATGGAGCTGACGACGGCCAATTTGCCGGATGGCTTGTACGTGGTGCGTGTGCAGAGCGGCAAAGAGCAACTTTCTAAAAAGCTGATTTTGCGCCGGTAGAGCAGGCCCGGCATTAAGGCAAAATCCATACCATCGAGAAGCAACTGGTGGCGGCTACCGCTACCGGTTGCTTCTTCATTTATACCCCTCTCTTATTGCCATAGATAAAGATATGCAAACGGCTCGTGAAGTGGAACCCGTGTGCCTTGCAAGCTTCGACCAGCCACTGCTGCTTCTCTGCAAGGCGGTCGGGGTGAGTGCCTTCGGGCATCAGGAAAACCCGGCCGGAGGTAATGCCGTACAGCTCCACCAGTTCAAGCACTTCTGTCAGCTCCTCCGGGTTGGCCACCACAAATTTGAAATGCGCTTTCTCGCTTGCCGCAAAATAACGGTACACCTTAGGCCGCTCCCGCAGTTTTTTGGAATTGTTGGAATTGGACAGCTTGGGAGACACGTTGTACTGATGAACCGCTGCCTCAAAGCCGGGGTCGGGCAGCAGGGTACCGTTGGTTTCCACCTCAAACCAGTACCCTTCGCCCAGCGTCTGCATTAAGGCAGTCAGAGCGGGCTGCTGCAGCATAGGCTCGCCTCCGGTAAGGATAATATTCTTGCAAGGGTACTGCTGTATAGCTGCTGCCACCTCCTCCAGCTCCATTTCTGCGATCACCTCTGACTTTTTGAATTTCCGGTAGCCAGGCAGGACATCATTATCGTGGGTAAAGCGGGTGCCCTCCCAGTTCCAGGTGTAATCGGTATCACACCAGCGGCAATGCAGGTTGCAAAGCGAAGTGCGTACAAAAATACTCGGCTGCCCCAGGTTCTTGCCCTCGCCCTGTATGGAATAAAAAATTTCCGGCTCCTGGTCCGGTTTTGCTATTTTGAGATTCATATTGGCTCAATTCAATGCCAGCCCTCTCAGCCGGTACAGCAAATGCTGAAACCCGCCCCGGGCCACCAAAAAAATCAGCATGGCCAACCACAGACCGTGATTACCCAGCCCCGAAGCGGCCGCGTAGGCCAGCAGGAAAGTAACAAATGCCAGCAACATACTGTTGCGCATCGCCTTGGAGGCCGTCAGCCCGATGTAGACCCCATCCCAGATGTAACTAGGCGTGCCCAGGAGGGGGAAAAGCACCATCCAAAACAGGAAAGGCTGAGCCGCTGCGATAACGTCTGCCTGATTAGTGAATAAGCGCAGCAACCCGTTGCCGCCCAGCCCGTACCCCAGGCTGAACACCAACGCCAGCCCCATGCCCCAGACAAATGACCGGTTGATCGCCAGGCGGGTGCGCTCCGGGTCGCCCGCCCCTTTGTATTTCCCCACAAGGCTCTCGGAGGCATAAGCAAAGCCATCCACCCCGTAAGACATCCAGTTCAGGTACTGCAATAAAATGGTATTTACGGCCAGGACCAGCTCGCCCTTACCGGACGACTGGGCGTAGAAAAAGCCGAACACGCCGGTCAGGCAGAGGGTCCGGATAAAAATATCTGCGTTGATGCGCAGAAAGCTCAGCAACTTCGACCATTCGCTTATGGCCCGGAGCCGGAAGTGTTCCAGCAGCGCCCTGTAGCGGTACCAGGCCAGCCCCAGTGCCAGTAGCAGGCCGATGTACTGGGCAATCAACGTGCCGTAGGCCACGCCCGCAACGCCGAGCCCCTGGTATTCCACAAAAAAGACGCTTAGTAAAATATTTGCCGCATTAATGACGATAGTCAGTACTAGCGGGTAGATGGCATTCTGCAGCCCAAAGAACCACCCCATGAACGCGTACAGGCCGAGCGTAGCCGGTGCTGCCCAGATGCGGACGTAGAAGTAAGCCGCGACCAATTCGGCTTGCTCCCCTTCTGCATTCATCAAGAAAAAGCCGGCTTGCCCGAGGGGGTACTGCAGCGCCAGCAACAGGGCGGCCACACCAAATACGACCAGCAAGGCCCGCCCCAGGGTATGGGCCACTTGCGGGTCGGACTGCTGCCCGTGCGCCTGAGCGGTAAGCCCAGTGGTGCCCATGCGCAGGAAACCAAAATTCCAGTACATGAAATTGAACAACATCGACCCAATGCCCACGGCACCGATGTGGAGCTCAGACATGCGCCCCATGAGGGCCGTATCTACGCTACTCAGCAAGGGCACCGAGATATTACTGATGATGTTGGGGATAGCTAAGCGCAGGATTTCCCGGTTCATAATGGCTTATTTGAGCTGCAAACATAAGGAAGATTACCTGATCGCGGCAGACGTAAGAATTTCTGGCAGACTTCCTTACCTTTGGGCTGCAAACAACCTTTTGGCATGAGAGTAGGCATCTTTTTTGGTGGCCCTTCCCGCGAGCGCAACCATTCCCTTCGGAATGGGCGGGCGGCTTATGCCTTGCTCGACCGCCGCATTTTCGAGCCCGTCCCGGTTTTCCTTGATGCCCGGGGCCAGCTGTACCGGATGCAGCCTGCCGTCTTTGAAGCGCAGCACCTGCAGGAACTCCTCATGGCCAATGTACCGGGAGCTGCCTACCAACTGGCACAGGAATCCCTGCCAGAAGCCCCCCCTGCGGAATGGCTCCGCTATCTCGAAGCGCCCCTGGAATGGGAAGCATTGAACCAAACCATCGATTTTGCCTGGATTGCTGCCCGGGGGCAGTTCGCAGAAGATGGCCAACTGCAACAGCGGCTGGAAGAAGCCGGGCTTTGTTACAGTGGGTTTAACCCTGCTACCTGCCGGTACACCGCCGACCGTAGCCGGCTGCGCGGCCTCCTGGAACTGCAGGACTTTTCCACGGTTCCCGCCATTACCCTAAGCCGGGCAGAATGGGAGCAAACCACAGCTGCTGATTTATACGATCGCCTGCAAGGGGAGTTGCCGTTCCCCTGGCGAATCCGGGCAGCGGACCTCCCCACTGCCTCTGGCCAGACCACCTTGCCCAAAGGCGGCGACCTGGAGCGGTTCGAACTCGCGGTCAACCGTGCCTTCTTCCAGGAGGTCATACCGGTAGCAGAATGGGTGGACCGTGATGAATTTGAACGCCGGGAAACGATACAGCTCCTTAGCGACCTGGAGGATGGGCTTGGTTTTCCTGTGGAAGTGGTAGCTGGGCAGTCCCGGCAGATCTTCCACGAGCCAGAAGCCCTGCTTCGATACCTCAACGAAAGCAGTGAAGCGGAGGAAGCCACCGTGTTTAAACTCAACAGCCAGCTCGGCGATTGGCATGAAAAGATACTGATCGAGCAGGTCCCGGACGGTATCCCTTTCCAATGCACAGTAGTTGCCTCTCCTTACGCCGGCCTGTTGGCTTTGCCCCCACAGCTGCCCCGGGAACACAGCACCGCTGCTTTCCTGGACGCCATTGCTGATGCCGCTACCACCCTTTTCCAGCGGCTGGATTTACAGGCCTTCGCCCAGATTTCGGGTTACAGCCTTGAAGACGGGGCCCTGCAGATCGACCAAATTACCAGCCAGCCAGACCTCGGCACCGGGTCGGCTTTGATGACGGGCTTCGGGCAAGCCGGGCTCTCGCCCGCTCAGGCATTAAACACACTTCTGCATGCTTCCGTAAAGGCGGCCTCCCCCTCCAGCCTCCCCCTGCTGCAGCGGCTGGAGGAACGGCTGCAGCAGGCAGGCGAAGCCGAGGAAACACCTGTCGCCATTCTCTGCGGCGGTACAGGTTACAATGGCAAGCGGTCTTTGGAAGATGGTCGGGAGGCCTTCCAATGGCTGGACGGGCAACAGGCCTTCCGGCCTATCCCCCTTTGGGTTACGGAACGAGCCGGCAACGTGGCTTACTACCGGCTGCCCCTCCACCTTTTTTTGGGCGCCACCATGCCGGTGCTCCACCATCTGGCAACGGAGCCCCCGCCCCCGCCGTCCTTATCGCCCGAGCTCCGAACGCTGGCCGCGCGCTACGGCAGCAAGTCTTACCCTGACAGGCCAGAAGCTTGCCCCATCTCCAGTTGGGCTGCCCTGGCACAATTCGTATGGATTTGTCTGCACGCCCACCCGGAAGCAGCCGGCCCGCTACAGGCACAATTGCGGCGCCTGGACCTTCCGCATAGCGGCAGCGAAGAAAAAACAGCAGCCATCTGCAGCGATAAATACCAACTGGTGCAGACACTAAGGCGCAACAACCTAAGCGTACCGCATCAGCTACGCCTTACCCGTTCCGATTATGAAAAAGAGGCCATTGCCTCTACCAACCGGCTGGAGCATCAGCTTAGCCTGCCGATCGTAGCCAAACCATTGGACGAGGCCAGCAGCACAGGCGTACATTTGCTATCCTCCCGGTCGATGCTGGAAGCTTACCTGCGCTTGCTGTTCCGGCCGGCCCAAGCCGAGGGGCAGGAAGCCAGGCGGATGCTTAAACTCAAGCCCGGCGCTGCTTTCCCCAAGAAGACCGCTATGGTGGGCGAGCGCCAGGTCGTCCGCAGGGGCGCAGACCGGTTTATGGAAATCAGCGCCCACGTGCTGGTCCGCTGCCCCTCCCCCGGAGAGCGGCAGTACGATTGGCTGCCGCTGTCGCAAATGCACCCTCAAGACGAGATCGTTCGGGGACGGGAAAAGTACGAGCAAGCCCCGGCCTGTTCAACCACCCCGCCCCAGCTGTCGGAAGACCCTGCCGAGCAACAGCAGCTAACCCAAAAAATCATAGCCGAACTCGAACGGGCTGCCCGCCTGCTCAATCTGGAGGGCATAGCGAACCTGGATGCCTTCGTGCACCATTATGAAGACCAGAGCCTTGATGTTACTATTTTTGATGTCAACACCAGCCCTTCCCTGAAGCCGGGCGCATTGCTATGGCAGCAAGCTAAAGCAGGAGGGCAGCCTATGGGCAAGCTGATCGGCGGTCTCATTGAACAACAACTACAGCAAAGCCCCGCTGAGGAACCCGATTCCCCCCCGGTGCCGCAAACCGCATCGGCCACACCATCTTATAAAGACAACACGATGAAAGAGGACGCTAAGCAGCCCTCCCGAACTTCCGCTTCAGCCGAACAGCGCAACCGTGGTTTTAAACCGCAGCCGTTTCTGGACTACCTTAAGGAAAGCGCCCGTTATCTGTTTGGAGAACTATGGCTTTTCCTCAAGTCGCCGATTTTCCTGCTCAATTTTGCCGGCATCCTGCTGATGGTTTTCGGTTCTATTTTGCTGACCCGCTGGGCCCTAAAGATATATACCCACCACGGGGAGTCTATTCAGGTGCCGGACTACATCGGTATGGATATGCGGGATGCCGAGCGCAAAGCGCGCAAGCAAAACTTCACCCTTGTGGCCATCGACTCGTTTTTTGACAGTAGCAAGCGCCCGAATACCATTTATCAACAAACGCCTGAGCCCAACCAACGCGCCAAAGAAGGCCGGACGATTTACGTAAGCAAATACCGGGCGCAGGCCGATTCGGTTTTATTGCCTACCCTGGTACGGGCGGGCTATAATTATTCCCAGTACATCACTAAATTGCGCCGGATTGACGTCAAGGGCAGTATCCGAAAGCGGGTCTTCGACAACAAACAGGAGGAAAACACCATCCTTTACCTGTTCTATAATGGCCGGAAAATCACGGATGACCTGCTGCGCCGGGGGGTCAAGGTGCCCCGGGGGTCAACCCTGGAATTTGTCATTACTGAGCGGATTACGAATGAAGTCCCACTACCGGACCTCATCTGCAAGCGTTACGACGAGGCTACTTTTCTACTGACCAGTTCCAACTTATCGCTCGGGCAAACCATCGGAGCGGAGGGTGTGGAGAGCGGCGCCTACGTCTACCGGCAAGAGCCTGAATTCCTGCCTGGCAAGATGATACCGAAGGGCACCGCCGTAGACCTGTACCTGTCAACTACCCGCCCCGATGGCTGCCCGGCGGCGGCTGAAGAACCAGAAGTATTGGATAACGAAGAAGACTTTTAATACCATGCATATGATCAAGAACACGGCTTTGCTGGCCCTGATCGCCTTGCTGATCGGTGCTTGTACCGATCCAAAGGAAAAGGAGTTCGAAGCCTTAAAGGCATCCTACGACGAGACCCGCCAGTCCCTTACCTACTACCGCAACAGCTTCGACCAAACCAAAGAAGAGTACATGGCGCTGCGGGAGAAGTACGACAGCCAGCCGAACAAACTGGGCAAAGACTCCCTGCACACACAGCTGCGTTCCAACCACAATAAGCTCCTGGAAAAGCACGAGGGGTTCTTCGAGCACCAGGCTGAAGTCCTGGAAAAGCACGATAACCTGCTCAAACGCCTGCAGGTGGAAGGCTACCCCGTGGACAACCGGATCGCGGATTTCAAAGAAATGTCGGCCGACCTGCAAAAGCTAATCGAAGAGTACGAGTTTATGAATAAGGAGCACAATGTGATGATCGAAGAACAGCGCGGCATGCTAAGGACCATCAACACGCCCAATCTCCCCACCCGGCCCGTTGAACGACAATAGTAACCACCTATGAATTTTTCCCTGCGGATTGCCCGCCGCTACCTGCTGGCCAAAAAATCGACCAATGCGATCAATATCATCACCGGTATTGCCGTATTTGGCATTGCAGTGGGGTCGGCAGCGCTCATCCTGGTGCTGTCCGTCTTTAATGGGTTTGAAGACCTCATCGCAACGATGTACAGCAACTTCAACCCTGATGTAAAAGTCACGCCGGCCCAGGGAAAAACCTTCCCAGCGGACAGCGCTACGCTCTCCGAGTTGATGGCTCTGGAGGAAGTTGCTGCGGTGGGCACCTCCCTGGAAGAAGTCGCCTTTTTCGAGTACAAGGACAACCAAGACTTCGGGACCCTGAAAGGCGTGAGTGCCAACTACGCCCAAGTGGTGGGAATCGACACGACCGTTCGGGAAGGTGAGTACCGGTTGCAACAGGGAGATAAGGATTTGGCAGTTCTTGGATTAGGCATGCGTGACAAACTAAATGTCAACGTAGGAGACCCATTTACGGAGCTGGCCGTCTACACGCCCCGCCGCAACCAAAGCCAGGGCTTTTTCAGCCGGCAGCTACAGCCTTTCCGGCGGCGCTATGTCTACCCGGCTGGCACTTTCGTGATCCAGCATGAGTTCAATAATGAATACGTTCTATCCGCTCTCCCCTTCGCCCGGGAACTGCTGGAAGCCGCTCCAGAAGAGGTGAGCGCTATAGAGATCAGGCTGACGGAAGGCACGCCTTCTCCGAAAGCCGTAGCCCGCATTCAGGAATTGCTGGGGCCCGGCTATGAGGTTAAGGACCGCTTTGCCCAGGAGGCCGCTTTTCTACGCTTGATGCAGATCGAAAAGTGGCTGAGTTACGCTATTGCCAGCCTGATGCTGCTGCTGGTTTCTTTTAACATGATCGGAGCCCTGTGGATGATCGTCTTGGAAAAACAGCCAGACATCGCCATCCTTCGTTCCATGGGTGCCCTGACGACCACCATCCGCAACATCTTCCTGGCGGAAGGGGTGCTGCTGAGCCTGCTGGGGCTAGGCATTGGCATTCTGCTGGCCCTTGGCCTTTACACTGCTCAAAAGACGGTCGGCATTATCACCGTACCTGGCAACTTCATTGTGGAAGCCTACCCTATCAGTTTGCGGTTCCTGGACTTCCTGACGGTCGGCATTACGGTCATCGCCATAGGCTTGCTGGCCGCTCTGCCCCCTGCCCTGCGCGCTATGCGGGTTTCTGCCCTCATCCGGGAAGAATAATATTGCATATTGCAAGGACTTTGCCCAAATGAAGTTTTTCTCGCAACCGCCGGGCTGAAAATTTGTCTTATGTTCGTCATGCATTGACAGAGGCAGGTTTCCCCGTTGGTTATTTCTGCCCTCGTTGCCCGGGGGTGATTTCCTGCTTCCTCATAGCCCATGTCTACGAATATCCGCAATATGCCGCTGTGCACAGCCTTGGATTAGGGTTTAAGAACGGTACGGCTTTGGCGTTCGCAGAATGGAGCATACCACTGTCTGGCAAGAAGAAAACGGCTCCTATTTACGAGCTAAATAGTCATGCCGTTGATTCCTGCCACCCCATTTATTGAAAAAACGATCACATGAGGCCACTATTACTATCTACCCTTTTGCTCATCAGCGGCTTGCCCCTCCTGTCTGCTCAAACAACCTACCACCGCGTGCGCATAGACCTTTCCCGGCACAGTCTGCAGGAGGTAGGTGCCCTAGGCCTGGAGACCGACCACGGCATCGTCCACCCCGGTGCCTTTCTGGTTAACGACTTTTCCAAAGAAGAGGTACAATTGCTGACGGCCGCCGGCATCCCCTACCGAATCGCGATTGAGGATGTAGGGACCTACTATCAGCAGCAGCATCAGCAGCTTAGCATGCGCAACGGCGATTGCGGGCCACCCGACCCCTTTGCGGATATTATAACCCCGGAGAATTATGTCGATGGCACCATGGGGGGCTATTTCACCTACGCAGAGATGCTGGAAGAGCTGGAGCGCATGCAGAGCCTCTTTCCGGAGCTCATAACCTCTATCGCCCCCATTGATACCTTTACGACCTACGAAGGGCGCCCCATTTACTGGCTGCGTGTTTCCGACAATGCTACAACAGACGAGCCGTCGGAGCCCAAAGTGCTGTATACGGCCCTCCACCACGCCCGGGAACCCAACAGCCTGTCTCAGTTGATTTTTTACCTTTGGTACCTGCTGGAAAATTACGAGACTGACCTGCAGGTGCAGTTTCTGGTCAATAATATGGCCCTATACTTCATCCCTTGCCTCAATCCGGACGGCTACATCTACAATGAGCAGATTATGCCGGGCGGCGGCGGCCTGTGGCGCAAAAACCGAAGGCCATTCGGAGGCAACGTCTATGGCGTAGACCTCAACCGCAACTATGGCTACCAATGGGGCTTTGACGACAATGGCTCCTCTCCCGACCCCAACAGCCAGGTCTTTCGGGGCGACGCGCCCTTTTCCGAACCGGAGACTCAGGCGGCAAAGGCATTTTGCGAACAACACAACTTCCAGATCATCCTGAATTACCACACTTTTGGCAACCTCCTCATCCACCCCTGGGGTTACAACGATGTGCCTACCGATGAAGACGCCCTCTTCAAAGGCATGGGCGAGGTGATGAACCGGTACAACGGCTTCCGCCTGGGTACGGGTACTGAGACCGTAGGCTATGTGGTAAATGGCGGCAGCGATGACTGGATGTACGGCGAGATGGAGACCAAAGAAAAGGCCTATTCTTACACTCCGGAGGTAGGGCCAGGCACGTTTGGCTTCTGGCCACCGGCCTCCGCTATCGACCGCCTTAATAAAGGTGTGCTCTGGCAAAACCTGGCGATGGCCAACCTGGTGCACTACTATGTGGAAGCCCGGGACCGTACGCCCCAAAGACTAGACAGCCTGCAGGGCAGTCTATCCCTGCACCTTCAGCGGTATGGGCTACAGGATGGGAGCGCTACGATCACCGTAACGGCGGGCAGCCCAAATGTAGTTGTCGCTGCATCTCCGAAAGTGCTGGAGCTCAGCTTGCTGGACACCAGCAGCTACAGCTTTGACTACGCAATACTCCCGGATACCGAAATCGAACAGCCCGTCCGCTTTGCAGTCGCACTCGATTATGGCAGTTATATCTACCGCGATACCCTTGAAAAGGTTTACCTGAACGGAGTGCCTACTACGGCCCTCTATGACCCTCTGGAAAATACCAGCAACTGGACGGCGGCCTCCGGCTGGGGATTGACCAGTGAAGACTTTGTCTCTTCACCGACAGCCTACACCGACAGCCCCTTTAGCGACTATCCTGCCGGCGCCACGAATATCCTCACCCTTAACCAGAGCATACCGCTGGACGAAGCCGCAGGTAAGGCCTACCTTCGCTTCCAAGCCAAATGGGCGATCGAGCAGAACTACGATTACGTACAGCTTCAGCTTTCCGCCGATGAGGGGGGCAGCTGGGCCCCTCTATGCGGCCGGTATACCACCGATGGCAATGGCGGCTTCCAACCCGAAGAGCCGCTCTATCAGGGTGTTCAGGGCGCTTGGGTAGAAGAGGAGATCGACCTTACGGAATACCTCGGCGAGTCTATTGCACTTCGTTTCGTCCTGCGTTCTGACAACTTCATTCAGCTCGACGGTTTTTACTTTGACGACTTGGAGGTCTTTACCCTGGATTCGATTACCGTCAATACAGCGAGCTTGCTCCCTGCCGCCCCCCAACTAAGGGCTTTTCCCAACCCGGTGCGGGAGCAGTTGACGGTACAGGTCAGCGGATTAGGCCAGCCGGCGCAGGTCACCCTCCGGAATGCCTTGGGGCAACCGGTATACACCCAGGCGGTTGCGCCCCGCCCCCAGCATACCTTTACGCTTGATATGCGTAACCGGCCGGCGGGCTGGTATACGCTGCAATTGGAAGCCGGCGGTAAGGTTTTGCAGCGGCAAAAAATTGTCCGATAAAGCAAGTGGGCGTTTGCCAAGCGAAACGTCCGGGAGCTATCTGCGGCTGTGGAAGGATAAGCATGGCACGCCTGCACTTAGGTGATCTGGGAAGGGTGCCTCTGGAAAAACGCGCCGGGCACGCCCTTTAAGTTGCTTAGGCAATGCCTGCGTTAGTCAGCCGGAAGTTGTGCCGCCCCACAATAGTACGCCCATTGGGCTCAAGCGCAGTAAGCTCCAGGGTATGTACACCAGGCTTTAGGTGATCTGGCAGGGGCGCTTTCCACAAATGAGCGCAGTCCCGGGCCTTGATCCAGGCCGGGTAGTCTTCCGAATACTTATCCAGAAAAAACAAAACCAAAGGGTCTTTTTCCACTACCCGCTCCATAGGCAAAGGTACCCCATCATTGATTTGGCAGGTAACGGCGGCATCGTAGCTCGCGGCATAAACATTGGCAACAATCTGCTTGCCATCCGTACACGCTGAAAGCGGGCCATTCATAGGTGCCCGCAACCCTACCTGCACATGAGGCGGCTGCCCGGCTGCCTGAAAGCGGTAAGAATAGCTGTTGCCATCGAAGTCAAATATCCAATAGCCATTGGGGGTGCCATCCATGCCTAACCGCACCGGGAGCCCGGCCCAATCGCGCGGCCCTTTCCACCAGGCACCACATGCCGCACCGCAGACCAGGTGCTGAAATGCCCCATCGCCCGACCAGCCCCCTTCGCGCAGGTCGACATGCTCCACAAAGTGAGTGTGAGCAGCCAATGCCAACACTTTTTCACGCTGGCCCAGGGTTTCAAACAGCTCATCCCGGTTCTGAATGTTGCGGTAGGTATCCGCAGGCAGGATGTCGGTATAAATCGGAATATGCATCAGCAACACCACAAGTTGGTCGCCGGGTACGGTAGCCAGGTCATTGCGCAACCAGTGCAATTGCTGGTCCGAAAGATAGCCCTGTGTAATACCCGGCCTGTCTTCCTCAGCATTCCAGCCCGTATAACCAATATCATCCAGCACGACAAAGTGGACCTGCCCGTAGTCGAAGCTGTAGTAGGTCGGCACAAAATAACGCTGAAAGGTTTCCCGGCTGAAGGCGGGGTCTACAGACTTCAGGTTGATATCGTGGTTGCCGCAGACGGTATAGTAGGGCTTGCCTATGCCCGACAGGGCTTCCCGCAGTTCGGGATAAAGGGAGAGCCCATCCCAGGCAATATCGCCAAGGGGCACGAAAAAGTCCATAGGCTGATGGATCAGGTGCTGTACCATCAGTTGCCGGAAAAAGCCGACTTCCTCGATGGTCTTCGGCTGTATATCGCCGAAAAAAACCGTCCGGAATTGTTCCCGCCGCTGGCCCGGCAACAATTTGAAATCGATCTGATCCGGCACCGGGGAGGGCGCGAACCCTTCGTATTCCAGGAGATGGCCGCCCGGGCTGCCTTCCGGCCGGATGAAGTGGAAAAACTGGGGCTGGTTAAAGGCATTGAGGGGCAGCTCGTAGCCGGCAGGCTTGGTGATGAAAATAACACCTTCGGTTTTGGGGCGGGGCAAAGCGTAGTGCCCTTCTGCGTTGGTCAGCACAACTTCTTTGCCGTTCGAGACACGGACGCCGCCCAAGCCTTGCTGCTGCCCATTGTGTTGTACGTATACCCTTCCTTCGATGGTCGCTCGGTCCATTGATCCGTATTTTTCGCTATTGGTCAGGGCAACGCAAAGATGAGCATAAGGTTCTAATGTTCCCATTGGACAGGAATTAAGTTTGCGTTAGATTTGATTTACACCAGATTAACTCGTGCTTTCACCCAAGCTATTGCTGAAAAATAACATGGGCATCGCCCTACCTGACGACAGCCCATTGCGAGAACCGATTGACCAGTTGCTGCTTGAAAAAATTGCCGAGCCTAAGTGGCAGAAGGCTGTCTACCGATACCTGGGAGAAGAGTAGCGGGGCTATCCCGGCATTTGCCCAAACCCACGCGCCATTAGCGCTGCACAAAGCGGGATAAATACCAAAAGAGCCAATTCCAGCCGGACCATCAAAAGGATGCGGCGGGGCACCTCCACCCAGTCAGAGGCTTCCCCTTTGCGGTGCTTAAAAAAGAAAACGGTTGGCCAAATCGACAGCAGGGCCATAGCAGTGAAAAGCCCCAGTTTCAGGTGGAAAACCCAGTTGCCCGAATAGTAGGTGGCGGGTTTGCCCACTCCAAACCATAGCAACAGACCGACGCCCACGATGGCCAGCGCGCTCAGCCCGTACACACTATCCAGCACAAACAGCTGCCGCACCGACCGCCGTTGCAAGCGCGGTTTGATCAGCCAAGCCTCCCCGGCGATAGCGCAGGCCATCGTCAGGATACTGATGAAATGGAAGTAGCGGGCGAGGGCCTCGGCAAGCATAGCAGCTAGATTTGATAATGGCAATGAAACACCATTTCCCCTAAAGTGTTAACTCCTCGTAGTGATTTTGTAATTTCCCCGTAAAACCGGAATATGCCAGCTCGCATTCTAGCCATCCCTTTCGTCATTGGTGCCATTCTTTTTCTCTTCCTGGCTTGGGAGGCGGATTCGGACTATAGCATCTACGTGGTGCCCTTTGTGATTGCGCTGGCCTTTATTTACATCCTCAGCCCACAAATCAACTGGTGGTGGTGGACACGCCGCCCACCGGACATGCCGCCCAAGTTGCGCGCCTTGCTTGAGCGCCGTCTGCCTTACTATCAGCAGCTGGCTGAGTCTGAAAAGCTACGCTTCCGCCGCCGGGTGCGCCTCTACATGGAAGCCAATAACTTCATGGCCAAAGGCATGGAGACCGTTACCGAAGACCTCAAAGCTGTTGCCGCTATATGCGCTGTACAAATGACATTTGGGCGCAAAGACTTTCTGCTGTCCAAATTTGAGCATCTTATCTTTTTCCCGCAGCCTTTTCCTTCTCCGCAGTATCCCAAAAATTACCATGCTTCCGAAATCTACGAAGAAGACGGTGCCATCCTATTCTCCGCTGAGCAGCTGATGAAGGGCTTTCTGGAGCCACATAATTTTTACAATATTGGCCTGCACGAGTACGCCAAAGTCTTTGAGCGCGCCTACCCCGAGCTCGACTTCCCGCCCCTCTCCGAGAGCCATTGGTCTGAACTGCAGCAAATAAGCGGCTTCAGCCGGGTTTGGATACAGCAGTGGATCAATCTTGACCCTATACCGCTTCGGCCGGTAAGCATCGCCCATTTTTTCACCTGGCCAGCCGCTTTTCAGGCGCAGCTGCCGGAGCTGTATGCCGCCTACGCCCAATTGTTTAATCAATCGCCTGGGAAGGGTGGGACGCCGGTATTGGGAGAGCTGAAGTAGTGGGCTTGACCGGGCATGTTGTCTCGCCCTATTATTGGCTACGGCCCTGTTTCAGACGTGTGAGCAGCCCATATCTGACGCACTAGTGGAGTGTTTCAGAAATGACTAACCGAAGAAACCCAGTAAAACCAGGGCGCCCAAGCGTGAAATACGCTGTGCTATTTCGGACTAGTCGCACTAGCGCCCCATGTGCACCAACAGTACCGAAATATCCGCCGGCGATACCCCACTGATGCGGCTCGCCTGGCCCACCGTTTCCGGGCGGATTTGCGAAAGCTTTTCCCGGGCCTCCTTGGAAAGGGAGGTCAGCTGCTCGTAGTCCAGGTGGTCGAACAGGCGGACGTCTTCCAGGCGGTTCATTTTATCAGCCCTTTCCCGCTCCCGCTCAATGTAGCCTTCGTACTTCATATCTATCTCGGCGGTGTCAATGAATTCGGATTCGTAATTGCCGAGAAATTCATCCAGGGCAGGCACGACCTTGCGCAGGGAAGCTATGTCCACATGCGGGCGCAGCAAAAGGCTGTGCAGTTTCACCTTTTGAGAAAGCGGCTGCGAGCCGATGCGGTCCAGGTAGCGGTTGACAGAACCTGGCTCTACGCTAAGTTTGCGCACAAACTTGCTGATGGCCTCACCGGCTTCTTGTTTGGCGAGTACGCGCTGCATACGCGTATCCGCCCCCCTTATCCCTAGTTCGTTTGCCAGAGGCGTTAGCCGCAAGTCGGCATTGTCCTGCCGCAGCAAAATGCGGTACTCGGCCCGGGAGGTAAACATTCGGTAGGGCTCTTTGGTGCCCTTGTTGACCAAGTCATCAATGAGTACGCCGATGTAGCCATCAGAGCGGCGGAGTACGAAGGGGGCCGCTTCATTGATAGAAAGATGGGCATTGATGCCAGCGATCAGGCCCTGACAGCCGGCCTCTTCGTACCCGGTAGTGCCATTGATCTGCCCGGCAAAGTAGAGCCGGTCAACAAGCTTGGTTTCCAGGGTCAGCTTAAGCTGCGTGGGCTGGAAGAAATCGTATTCGATGGCATAGCCGGGGCGGAACATCTTGGCGTTTTCAAAACCCCGGATTTTGCGCAGGGCCTTGTACTGCACATCCTCCGGCAGGGAAGAAGAAAAGCCGTTGACATAAATCTCGCAGGTATTCCAGCCCTCCGGCTCCACAAACAGCTGATGCCGGTCGCGGTCGGCAAAGCGGTCGATTTTGTCTTCGATGGAGGGGCAGTAGCGTGGCCCCAGGCCCTGAATGCGCCCGTTGAACATGGGAGAGCGGTCAAAGCCTTCCTTGAGGGTGTTGTGCACTTCCGGGCTCGTGTAGGCAATATGGCAGGGGCGTTGTTGCTGCAGGGCGGGGGTGCCCGTATAGGAAAACTTGCTGGGCACCTCATCCCCCGGCTGCTCCTCCAATTGAGACCAGTCGATTGAGCGGCCATCGAGACGGGGCGGTGTGCCGGTCTTCATGCGGCCGGCTTCAAAACCCAGTTCCACCAGTTGCTCGGTGATGCCTTTGGAGGCCCGCTCACCGGCTCGCCCACCGCCGAATTGCTTTTCTCCAATGTGGATAATGCCGTTGAGAAAAGTACCATTGGTGAGGACGACGGCTTTGGCGGGAATTTCCAACCCAAGGCCAGTGCGCACGCCGGTTGCCCGGCCATCTTTCACCACAATTCCGGTGACCATTTCCTGCCAGAAGTCAATGTTGGGGTGCTGCTCCAGCATCTCCCGCCACTTTGCGGCAAACAGCATGCGGTCGCTCTGCGCACGCGGGCTCCACATGGCAGGGCCTTTGGAGCGGTTGAGCATGCGGAATTGCACCATGGTGTGATCGGTGACAATACCGGAGTACCCACCCAGGGCATCAATCTCCCGCACGATCTGCCCTTTGGCTACCCCGCCCATAGCCGGATTACAAGACATTTGGGCGATGGTATTCATATTCATAGTCGCCAGCATCACCTTGGAACCCATATTAGCAGCCGCAACAGCTGCTTCACAGCCGGAGTGCCCGGCCCCCACCACAATCACATCGTATTCTGGAAACATATCGTTATCGGTCTCTCTTTTTTGAAGGTGCAAAATTACGATATTCGCTTGACAATCAACAGTACAGGCGGAATTTTCGTTCAATAGCAAGAGCTGTGCATCTTTGAATGGCCAGGCTATTTATTGCTTAACGACTGTAAACGGCGGCAAGACAGGACAAGACACGCTGCCCTTCGTTAAATCTGATTAGGGCTTCCACTTGATGTTGCAGCCCGCGCTGGGATACTGCTTTTCCGGTGGCGGGTCTCCGCTTAGCATCCGCTCTAGTGCGTGCCGCAGGTCTTCGCCGTTGAGCGGCACCTCGTTGTTGGGGCGGGAGCCATCGAGCCGGCCCCGGTAAAAGAGCTGACCATTCCCATCGAAGACAAAGATGTCCGGTGTACAGGCAGCATCGTATGCCCTGGCAACCTCCTGAGTTTCATCGAAGAGGTAGGGAAAAGGGTAGCCCTCTCTGGAAGCCGTCTCCTTCATGGCGTCTGGCCCGTCTTGGGGGTATTTTTCAATATCATTGGAGCTAATCGCTGCAAATGCTACGCCTTTAGCCATGTAATCTTTGGCAACCCGCACGAGTTCAGGGTTCACGTGGATCACATAGGGGCAATGATTACAAATGAACAGAATCACTGTTCCTTTTTCAGATTCGATATCGGCCAGCAGCAGCGTATCCCCGCTAACGGTATCGTAAAGGCTGAAGTTGGGTATGGCTGTTCCCAGCTTCATCATTTTGGATTCGGTAAGTGCCATAATTTAGAATAGGGTTTTTCATACAAGGCAGGCGGGGAGGTTTTTGTTTGGGCTGAGCAGACAAAAAAAAGCTGGCTCCCAAAGGAACCAGCTAATTTGAGCATTAAATCTCAATAGATGTTAGTGCCTGCGTACCGGCTTGTGTATGGGGAATCAACCTTATGCCGCCGGTACCACCTGGAAAATTAGACATCACAAGCTGAAAACAGGATTCTTTTCTACTCCCTCTTACTTTTTGAATTCTCTCAAATCAATGATAAAATCGAAAACCTAAAGTACTGTGCACATTCATTTATGTGGAGGAAGCAAGAGCAGAATAGAATTCAGCAATTCAGAAACCCTTGTCTCAAGTAATCAAAAGAAAAATGGTAGTTTTTGTGTGTGTTTAATTTGTTGAGTTTCAATCGCTGTTTAAACCCCGTATCTCTGTTGTAATGTTAATTTAATCCCAAGATAAAGGAAAATTTTTCTATTAGGTACTACAGATGTTCAATTTTGTGACAGGGCATTGCTATTATATAACTATCTAAACATGCATAACTCGCTGACCCCCAGAACATATTTATTGACAACATCAATACTTGATGCCGCCTCAGCCCCCTGAAAGCCCGAGATCATTTCATTGGTGAGCTCGGCTTCTGCCAAAGCCGTCAACGGCTGCGCAATTGGCAGGTAAGACCAATGCCATTTTTCTTCATTATAACCGCTAGGGCGCGCTTCCCCCTTAGGCGTGTAGGGCTGGCAAAACCCATAATCCATTGCATGCTCGCTTAGCCATTGGTAAATGGCAAGCCCATCTCCCGATTCAAAATAGGCATTATTGAAGGCGTTGAGGTCGATGTCGGTGCCCCAGTGATGGCGGGAAGTACCTGGCATGGCACTGTACTTCAGGATCGCCAGGGCCCTCTCCCGGGCTTGGGGGTAAGCTTTGGCTGCATTTTTGCCGCTTGACAATTGGCGCTGCCCCGTCCATTTACGTTCCCATATTCCTTTTTGATACCCAAAGTTGCGGGTAGCCGAGCGGATGACGAGCCGCAGCCCCGCTTCTCTGGCTGCCGCTTCCATTGCTTTGAACGCCTCGTAGGCTTCCCGGCGGAGGCGAAGGCCAGAGCGGTCGGCGTACTTGTCTTCGATCAGCACAAAGTCAGGGTGCTCAGCCGGGTCAAATTTACCCATCAGATAGGCGGGGTCAAACCCCATTGCCTTCGCCCTTTCCAGGTCAGTAGGTGCTTTTTCTTTGTCGGGAGAAGTGGTCATAGCCGTATCGGTTTTCGAATGGCGCTCCTCATTCTGGCCAGAAGAGGCAGGCTGACAGGCAGTGAGCAGCGGACAAAGCAACAGTATCCAGTAACGCATGTCTGAGTTCGTATTTTAGGGGGCTAGAAGTTGAAAGCAACCTGTTCTACAGGGTAGCCAAATAGATATTTCTCTTTAATCAGTTGGGCCACTTGGGCGGGGACCATCGTTTCCCATTCTTCCTGGCCGTGGCGGAGCATATACAGAACTTCCTTGGAGAAAATGTGCAGAACGTTGGCATTAAAGCCTTCCACATCAACAATTTGACGGTTGTCGAGCAAGTGCTTGTACAGGAATTTTACGCCCTCGGGTATGGGGAGGTTTTGCGCATTGATGGTCTCTCCGCTGCCTTCCTGCAGTGCCGGGTAAACGTAGAATTTAACATTCCGGGTAAAGAGTTGGCCAAAAGCGGCTAACAGCCGGCCATCCAGGTTTTGGTAGTACTTATCGTTGATGAGCTCCAACAGCTCCCTGACGCCCAGGACGAAGGCCAGCTGCTTCACTTTGTAATCGGAAAGGTAAGTGACCATTTTTTGGTGCTGCTGGCAATCGGAAACCACTACCGTTTGCCCCATCGTATTGAGCAATTCCGCCCGGTCCAGAAAATCTTGTTCATCAAGCTCCCCCGGACTGCGGAGATTGTCCATTGTGATTTCGGTAAGCAGGAAAGTACGCTTGGGGTCGGTCTCCGCTTCATTCCGGAATTGCCGAAAGGAAGCCTCAATCATATCCATATTGACCAGGGTGGCGGGGCGAAAACTGCCCCGGACCACCATCACATGTTTTTTGTACAAAAACTCTGAGGCATGCAGATTTTGCCGGTCGGGGCCAAACATAGCCACGTCGGTCAGCTTGTTTTTGACCATCCAAAGGCTAAGCAAGCGGTTGTCCAGGTCCTCAAAGTCGGGCCCGGTGAGGCGGACCATGTCTATCTTGACCCGCTCGTGCAGGCTGTCCATCAGCGATTGCAGCAGAGCTTCCGGGTCATCGTTGTAGCGATAGCAGGCATAAATCAGGTTAACCCCCAGGATACCAATGGCTTGCTGCTGCAGCTGATTGTCATTATCGAGCATGCGCACATGCAACACCAGGTCATTGGTGCCCCCCTCCGGATTCAGCTGAAAACGGATGCCCAGCCAACCGTTGCCGGGTATGGTACGCTGATAGTTGATGGCTGCAACAGTATCCGCAAAAACAAAAAAATTGGTATCGGGCCGTTCGTTTGCCAGGCGGGACTGCATGAGGCTATACTCGTGGTCGAGCATCTTGTAGAGGCGGGCTTCGCATACGTACCGGCCAGACACCTCCTCTCCGTATATTTTGTCGGAATAAGTTTTGTCATAGGCCGACATCGTTTTGGCGATGGTGCCAGCCGCAGCCCCTACCTGAAAAAAATAGCGGGCGACTTCCTGCCCTGCCCCGATTTCTGCAAAGGTGCCGTAAATGGAAGGGTCCAGATTAATCTCTAAGGCTTTCTGGTCAGTTTCGAGTAGTTGGCGCATAGGCAGTAGTGGTTTTGACTTCCGGGAAATGCCGCTCTTTGCAAATGTACCAAAATTAACCCCAAGGGGAAAGAGGCTTTTGGCTTTGGCCAACCCGCCAACGAAAACGCGCGGGCCCATTTACAGCAGGCCCGGCACCAACACCCTATGGCTTCGCTCCAGCCTCGTGCTTGCGCAATACTTCCAGCTCTATAAACTCCAGCGCTTTTTTGTGGGTAGCCTCCAATACAACCGGTGGCGCAACGCCGGCCTCATAAGCTTCCCGCCACCGCAGCGCACATAAGCACCAGCCATCCCCAGGCTTAAGGCCGGGAAAGTCGTACTCAGGCCTCGGGGTGCTCAAGTCATTGCCTTTAGACTTGGTGAACTCCAGGAATGCTTCGGTCATGCGGGCGCAAACCACGTGGGTGCCAAAGTCATCCGGCCCGGTATTGCAGTACCCATCCCGGTAAAAACCGGTCATGGGGTCCGTGCAGCAAGACTGAAGGGCCTCCCCCAATACATTTTGTGCTTTATCCATAGATAATACTTGATTTTGTGCCTGTAGGCTGAGGCCTGCTAAGCAAACTAAGGTGAAGATGAAAAAGCGGGTTCGCATGGCGCTTTTTGTAGGTCAAACAGTGGTTCGCCCACAGTGTTCAAACCATCAGCTCTTCCCTGGCCGCACCGGCCACCTCCAGCCCGGCGTGCCTAGCTTGCCCTTCGAAAAGGGTAGCCGCGCCTTTCGTCAACCTGATATCCGCCACTGACTGCAGGCTTTCATTGACCTTGCCCGCCATCGCGCCGGCAACAGGGGCAGCAAGGGCGCCGGTGCCCCCTCTTTGAAAGGCAGTAATCTCAAGTTGATAAGCCCCCCGGCTGAGCTCCAGGTGCACTGCTTTGCGGGATTCGTCCAGGCTGGTAGCCAGAGAAGCCCCGTTGTAAGTAGTGAAAGCATAGAGCTGCCCTTCTAGTTGCAACCCCGCCAAAAAGCCAACAAAGTGGCTGCCTAGCCAGGGGATACGAGCCACGGAAGCCATCAGGCAAGCCGGGGCATCCGTCGGGCTCAGGTGATTAGTCTGCAGCCAAATCCAGCTGGATGGGAAAGAGCTGCCCCAGTCTTTCTCCATATAACCGATGCCACCGGTGAAATCTACTGCCTGCCCGTAAACTTCCAACTGCCCTTTTAAACTGTGGTGCAGGCTAACCACCCCGTGGTAACATTCCATAAAGGGCACGAAGGAATACCAGCCCATGATGCCCGGGGCGCCCAGGCGGGAGGGCCAGGGCAGGTTGCCCTCAAACTGCAGGGCCCCCTTAAGATCCGGCAGTTGCAGCTCCAGCCCCCGTTCGCCAAAACGGTGCCCCCCGAGCTCAACCTCAAACCGGTCGGCTCGGGGCCGGAAAGCCGTAGCCGGGAACGTATGGTAGCTGGAGGAGCAGGCCTTGCCATCCAGCACTTGCAGGAAAGCGTGTTGCTGGCCCGCCTTGTCCATAGAAATGCCAGGGATAACCGCAAAGGCAAAGCGTTCGCAAGGGCTGACCAGTTTAATGTACCAGCCTTCAAAATAATTACGGCGCTTGCCCCAGCCGTGGTAGCGGTTGGGGTGCCAAAGGGCGCGCCAGCGGGCGTGGAGGTGCTTCAAAGCTAATTTCTTTTAAGGAGTATGCCCACCAAAATACGGGATTTACACATCATTACAGTTATCGGAAGCTACCAGAATCATTGTTTAAATACCAGCAGGCAGTGGATAGGAGCCCGTTATTCCTACCAGAGGCCTGACCCCTGGCTGTTGGCAAAATTTATTGACTATGTTTCCGAAACCCAAACGCCGGGGCCAAAGCGAGGTGCAGGCCGGCTCCATGGCAGACATTGCTTTCCTATTGCTTATCTTTTTTCTGGTCACGACTACCATTGTACAGGAGAAGGGGCTGCCAGTGCGCCTGCCGGCCTATCTGCCCACCCCCGTCACGCCCCTGCCAAACCGCAACGTGCTGAGCGTGAAGCTCAATGCGGCTGACGAATTGCTGGTAGAGCAAGAGCGGCTCCCGCCCACAGCCTTGGCGGAACAAGTGAAGGCCTTTATCCAAAACCCCAGGCAGCTGCCCACGCTCTCCCGTTCACCACGCAGCGCTGTTATTGCCTTGCAGCACGACCGGGGCACCTCTTACGCCGCCTACTTGCAGGTCTACAACGAACTCCTGAGCGCTTACCACCAAATTTGGGAAGAAGCGGCCTGGTCGAGATACGGCCGGCGCTTCGATCAGCTTCCTAAGGCGCAACGCAAGGCCATCCGCCAAGACTACCCCTTAGTGATCTCGGAGTCAGAGCCCGTGGCATACTAAAGGGCCACACCCGGCTCCCGCCAGGCATGGCACTCCTTATCAATAACATTGCAGAAATAAAACTTTACGGCCGGAAGAGGCTGGCATTTCCGGAGAAATACTCCGCGAATGCCGGCCCGGCCTGCACTAGTGCGGCTAGACCAAAATATTTGACCGTCTTTCCACGCTTGAGCGCTTACTGCCCCGAAGCTATCAGGGTTAACTGTCAAGCATCTACGGCTCAATCCACGAGCTTAAGCGCTGGCCTTCTGGTGGTGTGTCAGTACTTCTTGCTCGTTTAGCTTCTCGAACTGATAGCCTTGCTGGGAGAAGTGTTCGAGCACCTGCGGCAGTACAGTACGAAGTTTATCTTCTGCTTTCACACTGTCGTGGAAGACGACAATTGAGCCAGACTCGGCATTGTCGGTGACGTTGGCCAGGCATTGCGCGGTCGAAATTTTCGGGTCGAAATCTCCGCTCAGCACATCCCACATAACGATGCGGTAGTGACGCTGCAGGAACTGCGCCTGTTTGGGCTTCAGCCGGCCGTAGGGGGGGCGGAACAGTACCGAATGTACCTGATTGGCACAATGGCGTACATTATGGAAATAGGGGATATTCTCCGTAGTCCAGCCATTAAGGTGGTTAAAGGTATGATTGCCTACAGCATGGCCTGCAGCAATCACCTGCTGAAATACTTGCGGGTGTTTACGGATATTATCCCCCACGCAGAAAAAGGTAGCTTTAGCATTGTAAGCTTGCAGTTGCTCAAGCACCCAGGGTGTGACCCCAGGCACCGGGCCATCGTCAAAAGTCAGGTACAACACTTTGTCCTGCGTCGGTATCTTCCACGTAAAATTGGGGAAGAGGTTTTGGATAATTTGAGGTGTTTTAACGAGGTACATAGATCCTTTCAATTAAAATGTTCATGGTATAAGAAAAAACGAGCCTGCATGGCTGGCTCAACGGCTGGCTCAGGTTAATCAGGCTGTGATGTTGTCAGGATTGGATGGCGGGATGGCTTAAAATGCTTAACTTTGTGCCCGCTGCGCTCCATCCTAAGTGCTAGTCTTGTTAGTTGAATAACTGGTAAGGTTAGGACGTTCGAAGAATAAAACGTCGATCGATGGATTTTTGCTGCTTGAAAATGACTATTTTTTCAAAAAAAATTTCTAAGAAGGAATTTCTGATAAGAATCCAAAATAAATGGAAAAAATGAGGCTTCGTTTTGCGCCCAGCCCAACCGGCGCACTGCATATTGGGGGGGTCCGCACGGCACTGTACAATTACCTGCTGGCCAAGCAGAGCCAGGGCACCTTTATACTGCGTATTGAAGACACCGACCAGGCCCGGTATGTACCGGGTGCAGAACAATACATCATCGAGTCACTGCAATGGTTAGGCATCGCTCCGGATGAAGGGCCCGGCATCGGGGGTGCACACGGCCCGTACCGGCAGTCAGAGCGCAAAGAGATTTATCAAAAATACATCAAACAGCTGGTGGAGTCCGGGCATGCCTACTACGCATTTGATACGTCCGAAGAGCTGGAGGCTGCACGGGCTGACGACCCCAACTTCAAGTACGATGCCGGTGCCCGCATGCGCATGCGCAATAGCCTGAGCATGGGGCAGGAGGAGGTGGAAGCCGCCCTGTCTTCCGGCCTGCCGCACGTCGTCCGCCTGAAAGTGCCCGATAACGAGACCGTCCTCTTCGAAGACCTGATCCGGGGCGAAGTCGCTTTCGACAGCTCAGAGCTGGACGATAAAGTGTTGCTGAAAGCCGATGGCATGCCGACCTACCACATGGCTAATATTGTGGACGACCACCTCATGGAGATTACCCACGTCGTACGGGGGGAAGAGTGGCTGTCGAGCACCGCCCACCACGTCCTGCTTTACCGCAGCCTGGGCTGGGAAAACAATATGCCGGCTTTTGCCCACCTGCCACTTATCCTCAAACCGGCACCGGAAAGCTACCTGGACAAAGCGACAATTCCGGAGATGGCCAAACGCATGGCCCGCGAGTTTGCCCGCAAGCACCCTCAGTACGCAGACTACAAGGCGGAGGCTTTTGCTCTGCAGGTATTTCAGGACAAGAAAAACCTGCCCTCACGCCTCAAAGCAAAAGATAAGGACGAAGCCCCTAAAGCTGCCTGCAAAGCTTTCCTCAAAGATGCCTTGTATGGCAAGCTCAGCAAGCGGGACGGCGACCGGCTGGGCTTCCCGGTATTCCCCCTGTCCTGGCAGGGTGAATCTGCCGGGGACAGCTTCGTAGGCTTTCGCGAATACGGCTTTCTGCCCGAAGCCGTAGTCAACTTCCTGGCGCTGCTGGGTTGGAACCCCGGCGATGAACAGGAACTGTTCACCCTGGAGGAGCTCGTAGCAGCTTTCAAGGCCACCCGTATCAATAAATCAGGCAGCCGGTTCAATATCGATAAAGCCAAGTGGTTCAACCAACAGTACATCATCAAAGCTGATCATCAGCGGTTGGCAGCCTTGGTGCGCCCTACTGTAGAGGCACACGGCCATCAGCCTGATGAGGGTTTCATGCTCGGCTTTGTGGAGCTTATGAAAGAGCGGGCGGTAACCCTCCCGGAATTCTGGGAAAACGGGCACTATTTCTTTGAGCGGCCTCAACGGTACGAGGAAAAGATGATCCGCAAACGCTGGCAACCGGAACGCAGCGCACAGTTTGGGGAGCTCGTTAAGGATATAAATAGCCTGAGTGCTTTTACCGCTGAACATATCAAATCAGCCGCCGAAGCGTTCATGGAGCGCCATGGGCTGAAGTTCGGCGAAGTGCTGCCAATGCTGCGCCTCGCTCAGGCCGGGACCATGAAAGGGCCCGCTATTTTTGAAATGATGGAATTGCTGGGTAAAGAAGAGGCCGTAGCACGCCTGGAGAAAGGCTTCGAAGCCTTCGATGCCATCGTTAAATCCTAAAAACTTCTGCCATATGGCAAAGCGCAAACAAAAAGATGAGGATGAGCAAAAAAAACCCGGAGTACACGATGAACTCGAGGGTTTTGACATCAAGATCAATGAATTCGGAGAGATCACCTCTAGCCTTGATGTCGAAAAAGTGAATCAATTTCTGGACCAAAACGTAGAAGATAAAAAACTAAAAGGGCGCAAGCCGTCTGACGAAGAAGAGTAGATGCTCTGTGAGCCAATAGGGCCGGGCAAGCCGGGCGGGAGGCAATATCCGTCAGGCACCTTCAAAAGCTCGTAAAACAGCTGGCCCTCAGCCGGTTTGCACCGAAATGAAAGTTAAATAGTGGGCAGGATTAGCGGGATTTAGTTATTTTGCAGTTCAGAAAAGGCATCCCCCCTGCCCCTTCCGGCGGTGACAATCACTTGAGCACAGAACCAAAACCGATTTAGAGCATGCACATCTTTGGCAACCTAAGGTCGCCGGTCTGTCCCTACCGCCAGGTGCTGGACGGTGACAATTTACAAATGGATTTTTATACCGAAACTTAAAAGAACTCTGGCTGCCTGCCCTTGGGCTGTACAGCTGTGCAATAATCCCATAAATTAACACAATCATGACGAGACGACTACACGCTTTTCAGTTTTGGGGGTTGCTGGTGTTGCTGACCACGGCTTTTCAAGCTGTAGCAGCGGATGGTCTTACCCCCTTTGATGCTGAACCGACAACAGCCTCCGGCGAGGAAGAGCTCCCTCTACTGCTTAACCCACCTAACGATACCACAGTGGCCGATATCTGCAGCATACCGGCCAGGGATACACTGCTTTTCGTCAACCCCAATGATATGACGGACAGCCTCCGCATTTTCCCCATTGACAGTACTGCCAGCAATGGCCTGGTCGGTACCGTAGACCCCTGCGTGCAGGATACGCTTTTCCGCATTTGGCGGGGCACCTTTATGGATATGACCACGGCAGAGGCCATACAGCAAATCATCGTTGAAAAGGACGAAACACCTCCAATGTCCGATTTCCCCATCAACCTCGACACGATCGTCGACTGCGAGATTGGAGAGCCTACCTTTGATTCCTGGCGGCAAACCCGCTTGCTGGCCGTCAACACCAATGCATCAGATTGCTCCGGCATCCTGTCCCTCAACAATGATATGCCTTCCGCTTCTTATGTGCCGGCTCCCTGTGATACCCTGGTCGTCTCCTTCGTCATAGAGGATGTTTGCAACAACGTACAAACCTACGAAGCTTCTTTCATCACGGTGGATACGGTAGCCCCGGTGCTGCAAAACGTACCCGACACCATTAAAGTGAGCTGTGATACGGTGCAGGACTACCTGATGAACAACCCGCCATCAATGGTGACCGCCACGGACAACTGCCGGAGCAGCCTTGAGGTTGGCTTTCAGCAGGATACTATACCCGGGCCTCAATTTTGCTCGGAGCATGATTTGGACATCCGCCGCTCTTGGTTTGTAACGGATTCCTGTGGCAACTTCACCTCAGCGGTACAGATTATCAATGTCCGGGATGAATCCGGGCCGACTTTTACCCGCCCGCCCGACATTACCATTTCCTGCGATGCAGACCCGCTGGATTTGAGCATTACAGGTACAGTTACGGATACGATGGACGCCTGCGGCGACCCGGTCACTGTGTCGTTTTCCGACGAAATACAGGCAGGCAGTTGCGACAACAACTACTTCATTGAGCGGCAGTGGGTGGTTACCGATATTTGCGGCATCTCCTCTTCTATCAACCAATTGATTATTGTCAAAGACACGATCGCCCCTACCTTTACGGTTCCACCGGACACCACCGTCAACTGCGGAGATGAGAACAACCTTGCCATCACCGGGGAGCCTACGCAGGTTATGGACAATTGCTCGGGGGCAGACTCCCTTCAGGTGGAAATCCTTTCCGAGACCGTTATTGCCGGCAGTTGCGAAAACGATTACATTATAGAGCGTGCCTGGCGGGTGGCAGATGAGTGCGGTAACGACAGCGTTCAGGTACAGCAGGTGACGGTCATTGATACCGTAGCCCCGATTTATCTGGTGATGCCGGCGGACCTCACCCTGACCTGCGGGCAGGGAACCGACATTACGGCCGCTTATACCGACTGGGTGACGGCCTACGGCGGGGCGGAAGCCGGAGATGCCTGCACCCCTCAGGACAGCTTAACCTGGAGTGCTTTTATTGCCGGGACCAATCAACCGGCTTTTGACGTGCCTCTCTTCAGTTGCCCGGCGGGCAGCGATACCCTCATCCACCAAACGGTAGACTTCATCGTTGACGACAACTGCGGCAACGCCCGGCTGGCCCAGGCTACTTTCCTGGTAATCGACCAGGAGCCGCCCAGTATCGTTTCCTGCCCGCCTGACCAGATCATCAGCACCAACTTTGGGCAGTGCTCGGCTAACTTCACCCTTGAAGTCCCTGCTATTCAAGAGACCTGTGCTACCTCAGGCACCTCGGTCAACCTGGTAGATAATGCAGTGATTACGTCAGATGCCGGGCCGGGCCAGGCAACAAGCACGCCGGTTAACATAGTAGAATTGTCCTTTCCGGTAGGCACCCCCTTGCCCATCAATGCGCAGGGCGCTGGCCAGTTGAGCTTACAGCTCAATAATGCAGATGCGGAAGGCGTAACAGAGTATTTTACAGTGGTTGGGGAGGACGGCACGCCCATTGGCCGCACCGGGCGGGCTCTGGTGCAGTGCGGCAATTCTGATACCCTGCTGACGGTGCCCAAACCACTGCTCGACCTATGGGCTGTAGATGGCGTCATCACCATCCGCCTCGAACCGAATATCCCAACCACACAACCCGGCAGTTTTGCTATCAATGCGATTTGTGACCCCCCAGGCACTGTTTCAGCTGCCTTGTCCTTTGAGGTTGCCGACTTGCAAGGGTTACAGTACGAATACAAAACCAACAACAACCCCAGGGTGCTCGTAGACCCGGTCGCCCCGGTGATGGTGACCTTGCCGATTGGGCAGAACACCATCACCTACTATGTAACCGACTGCGCGGGCAATGTGGATAGCTGCATACAGCAAGTCCGGGTGGAAGACCAGGAGCCACCCCAGCTTACCTGCCCGGCCGATATCGCTGTGCCGCTGGAACCGGGCAACTGCTCAGCAATGGTAACCCTGCCATTGCCGGATAATATCACGGACAACTGCGGCCTGGAAGCCCCCTACATTCAGCGGGTGCCGGCGGATACTGCTACGGCCTGGCTGACGTATACTTTTGACCCTAACCTCAATGATTACATCGCGAATTCGAAGACCTATACCTTTAATGGTGTGGCCGCTAATGCTGTCACCAACGTCAACCTGGTGATAGACCTTCGGGGGGACTTCAACTCCTCCGGGGCCTTTTTCAATATTTTAGGCGATAACGGGGACACCCTGAGCGCTACGCCGGTTGGAGTGGCAGGGTGCGGCGCCCCCGGGCAGTTTGCCGTCAGTATACCTGCCGTTGATTTCAACGAGTGGGCAAGCGATGGCACTGTGGCTTTCACCCTGGAGCCCAATTTCATCCCGGTCCCTCCGGGCGGCCCTGGCGACGGTATTAACCCTTGTGCGCCGGGCGTAGTCGATGCCGACGGCGAGGTGGACAGCCTGAGCTATGCTTTTGTTACACTGACGTATCAGCAGGTTACACCTTTCTATTACGCTGAGGGCGCGACTGACATCCCCTATACCCAGATGACAGTGCCGGCTCTGTCGCCTACCCATGAGTTTAATGTAGGGCAAACCACCGTGTACTACATCGCCCAAGATGCGGTCGGCAATCCCGATACCTGCAGCTATACGGTAGATATTCTGGACAACGAGCCGCCGGTAGCCCTCTGCAATGCCACCTTTGTGGATATCAATCCGTCGGGGCTAGAGCCCGATACGGTGAGCGTGGAGCAGTTCGACGCAGGCAGCTTCGACAACTGCGCCATCGATACGATGTTCCTGTCTCCCAATACATTCACCTGCAACGAGGCCGGCACTACCGTGATGGCGACCCTTACTGTCATTGACGAAGTGGGGAACGCTTCCACTTGTACTCGGCCAATCCGGATTGAGGCAGAAGCACCAGAGCCTGCCTACAGTTCGGGCATATGCGGCGGAGACACCCTCTACCTGTTCGCCAACCCGCCCGAAGCAGAAGGGGGGACCATCTATACCTACACCTGGACGGGGCCCAACGGCAATATCGTATCTACACATGAAGACCCCATACTGCCTAACGTCGATGAAGATGACGCCGGGGCCTACGTCCTGACCATCGAAGGGCTGTCTGGCTGCGTAGCCCAGGAAGTCGTTAATGTGAATATCATTGACCAGCCGCTGACCTCGACTGTGGTCGCTAATGCCCAGCAGTGCGGGGATGAAGACATCGTCCTGAACTCTTCCATCGTGCTCAACAACGCAACGTACTACTGGTACGAAGGGCAGGCACCAAACGGGGACCTCATAACGACGACGAATCAAGCGACGGTGACCCTGCCGCCTTCCAATCCTGCGCAACCCACCAGCCGCTTCTTTTACCTGATCATTGAAGCCAATGGCTGCTTTTCTGACCCCTCTCCGGCAACGGCAGTACTTCTGACCCCACGGCCGAATGCCATCGTAGATGCCTCCAGCCTTACGCGTTGTGAAGGGGAGTCCTTCTCCCTGGGCACGCCGGTATCCGGGCAAGGCATCTCCCACCAATGGACGGGGCCAGATGGGTTTAGTTCAACTGCGCAGTACCCGGCCACCATTGGGCCAGCAGAGCTGGAAAATGCCGGCGTCTACAACCTGACTGTCATCCGGAATGGCTGTGCATCTGACCCCGCACTTACGGTTGTCAACATTTTGCCGAAGCCCGGGCCCTTTAATATCGCGGTGAAAACCAACCCTTTCTGCGAGGGCGATAAGATTACCCTGCAGGCTGAGCCTTCCGGAGCCGCTTCCTATACCTGGACCGGGCCGGAACTCAATACCATTACTACTTCGGGGAATACCTTGATCCTGGATGATGCCAACCTAACCTACCACGGCAATTGGACGGTGCAAGGCACGCAGTTCTCCTGCACTTCCGATGTCTCCCTGCCCGCCAACGTGACCGTCAATGAGCGCCCGAATGCGATGGCTTCTACGAACCTGCCGCCGGAGGGCGTTTTATGCGAACGGTCCGCTCTGGAGCTCAATGGCAGCCCGATCCTGCCCGGAGCCACCTATACGTGGAGCGGCCCGAATGGGTACATGTCAGTGGCACAAAGCCCCGTCCTCAACCAGGTCACAGCCGAACGGACCGGAACTTACACCTTTGCCGTAACCTCCCAGGCCGGGTGCAGTGATACGACCTCCATCGACGTAGAGGTAGTGGAGGCGGTGGACATCATCGGCGTCAGCAACGATGCCGAGGAGTGCTTGTATGCAGAAACAGATGTAGTGCTGCAGTCTACGGTTTTCCCCGCTGATGATGGCTCCTACGATTACCTATGGACGGGCCCGGGTTATACGTCTTCCGATGAGATCGCCATTGTGGAAAATGTAACGGGTGCCCAAAACGGCTTTACTTATACCCTGACCGTATTTACAGAAGAAGGCTGCCCTTCCCTGCCCGCATCTACGACCCTGCAGGTCAAAAATGCACCAGCCCGGCTACCTTCTCCCACTACTTCCAACAGCGACTATGAGTTTTGTGTAGATGAGTCGCTAACGCTGAATACGCCCTTCGTCAGCAACGCCAGTTATGTGTGGATCACCCCGGCGGGCGCGCAAAATACAGGGCCTGACCCCAGCCTGACGGTCAACGGCCTGACGGTCAACGATGCTGGCAGCTATCAGGTGTATGTGATTGTGAACGGCTGCGCTTCGATACCTTCACCAGTGAGAATGGTGGAAGTCAATCCCAAGCCCACTGTCCAGGCTTCCAGCAATAGCCCCGTTTGCGAAGGCACGCCCCTGCAGCTGTTTGCAGACGGCACTGCGGGCAGTACTTACAGCTGGACCGGGCCTTTCTCTTCCAGTGATATCCAAAACCCGGTCATCGCCACTGCCGACCCCGGGCTGCACAACGGGGTCTACAAGGTGGTCGCCAGCAAAAACGGATGCACTTCCGATACGGCAACCGTACAGGTGATCGTCAACGAGACCCTGCCGGCCCCGGCTATGCTGAACAGCAATGCCCCAATCTGTATTGACGAGCCCGGTGCCACCCTTACGGTCTCCGTAGAGAATGGGCAATCCGGCAGCGATATCCGGTACCTTTGGTATAGTAACGGCAACCCCGTGGATACTACGCTGACGCCCAATCTGCTATTGAATGACTTTTCCGGGATGGGCGGCCTGTTGGAGCTTGATGTGGAAGTCCAAACCGGAGATTGTATTTCTGACCCTTCCCCCACGCTGCTTGTGGAACTGGACACTATTCCGGACGAATTGGCTATAGCAGGCATGGATACAAGTATCTGCGCTGGCGATGAGTTGGTCATTTCTGCCACCCCCGTACAGGCGGGTATGGGGGCCTGGTCCGAAATCAACAGCAACGGTAATGCTGTGATCATTGAAAATCCCGACAGCCCAACCACTATAGTATCTGGTTTCGAAGGGGCTGGGGAGCGGCTGTTGGTCTGGTCACTTTCCAACGGTGGCTGTGAAGCGTTCAGCAGTGATACGCTCTCTGTTGAAGTCGGCGCCCCTGAGTTAGCGGATGCGGGCACTGACACCCTGCTTTGCCCCGGTGACCCCATCGTGCTCGATGCATCGGAGCCGGAGGAAGGCGCCGGGTATTGGTCCCAATCGGCGGTACAGGAGGACTTCAATGTCTTTATTGACGATATGGAGGATCCCGGCACCACCATTTCGGGCCCCGGCTTGCTGCCCGGGAATACCTACGTGTTCACCTGGACCGTGGATAGCGAATGCGGAGCAGACAGTGCGGAAGTATTTGTGGCCCTGGCTGACAACAACCCTTTTGCCGGGTTTGACCTGATCGTTTGTGAAGAGGAAGCCAGAGCAGACCTGATGGCAGAGATACCGGCGGATGGCAGCGCTGGCCGCTGGAGTGCGCCAGCAGATGACCAGTTGGTGTTTTCCAACCGCAACAACCCCATAACTACGGTGGCCAATCTGGCAGAGGGCGAAAACCTGGCCGTATGGACCCTCGACGAAGGGCTATGCGGCGAAGCTTCCCGTGATACTGTAGTGATTGACTACCAATTGCCTCCCGATGCCCGGGATGATGAACGTACGGTAGCTTTCGCCGTAGAGACCCTGATCGACCCGTTGATGAACGACGAAGCGCCTGAGGGCAGTTTTGTGGATATTGTAGTGGAGCCCATGAACGGGAGAGCTGTTGTGCAGGAGGACAACCGGATTGCTTACACGCCTGCCCCGGACTTTGCCGGTACTGACGAGCTGATATACCAGCTATGCCGGGAGGGATGCGTTTGTGACGAGGCCCGCCTCCTGATAACGGTCGGGGAAGGGCTAGACTGTGAGGTACCCAATGTCATTACGCCAAACGGCGATGGGGTGAATGATGCCTTCATTATCCCCTGTCTGCTCAACACCAACCGCTTCCCCAACAGCCAGTTGTCTGTATTCAACCGTTGGGGGGATGAGGTGTACCGCTCGCCGGTGCCTTATCTCAATAACTGGAGCGGGACCTTCAATGGGGAGGACTTGCCCGCTGACACCTACTTTTATATCCTGGATTTTGGTGAAGGCAGCCCCAATCAGACGGGCTATATTCATATCCAGAAGTAATTGAAAAACAAGCAAACTGCCTGGGGGTAGCAATAGCCTCCCCGGGTAGTTTCCCAAAAACATATTTATGAAAAACGTTTATTGTCCATTGCTGGCTTTTTTGCTGATGGCGGCCTGTGTACAAGGGCAACAGGAAGACCACTTCACCCAATTCATGCACAATAAGCTGGCCTTCAACCCGGCCTATGCAGGCTCTACAGGCAGCACCCGGATTACAGCTATGGCCCGGCAGCAGTGGATTGGCATCGACGGTGCCCCTGAGGCACAGCTATTGACTTTTAACTCTGCGCTGAATGCGAGCATCGGGATTGGAGGCAGTCTTGTGCGGAGCAGTATCGGCATCATGGACCACTACACCCTGGATGGCCACTATGTTTATCGGTTCCGGCTTGGTAATGGCTACTTCGGCATTGGCGTCTCTGCCTCTGCCCGGCTCTTGCAAGCCGACTTCGATGAGCTGCGCGCTAATCAGCCGGTGGAGCTTGATGATGCCATTCCCATGGGCGTACAAAGCCGCCTGACTCCAAATTTCGGGGGCGGGTTTTACTACAATTCTAAAGACTTTTATGCCGGCCTTTCCACGCCTCGCTTTTTGCGCACCAGCATCGACCTTGCGGACAATGGCGGGGAAATTGCCCGGGAAGAAATCCATGCCTACCTGATGACTGGGTTCAATATCAGGCTGGCGGGCGATGACGTGGTGCTTCAGCCCAACTTCCTGCTCAAATACGTCAAAGGTGCTCCCTTTGATGCAGATATCAATTTATCGTTTACTTTCTTTCAGCAGTTCACAGCGGGGGCATCCTACCGGGCAGGCGGCAACAAAGCCAGCAGCATCGGAGAATCGGTCTCCGCCCTGCTTTCCGCCCGGGTCAGCGACCAGTTTATGTTTGGGTTATCGTATGACTTCACGCTTTCTGACCTCCGGGATTACAATAGCGGCAGTGCAGAGTTGTTCCTGCATTATTTTATTGGCGGGAAATCCGGAAAAGGAGCAGCGTACGACAATCCGCGATTTTTCAACGGCGGAGGCGGCAATAAACGCTTTTACTGATCGGCCCTCGGGGCAGCATAGCCCGGTGGCCTCAGTATAATTTATGCCGGATAATCGTTAACTTGGTAGCAACAACCTAAAGGTGCCGCGCAACGACTCGTGGCATCTGCTCATGAATTCAAGATGCCCTTCTATGAGAATGTTTCTTTCGCTATTGCTATCGATGGCCTTGCTTAGCGCTTATGCCCAACGCTCGGACCGGCTCAATTTGCGCAAAGCCTCCAAACGCAACGAGCATGTCAGTATCTACAATGAAACGGCCATCAACTCCCGGTCTTCTGACTTTTCGCCCGTTTTTTACGGAGACACCATTGTATTTCTATCGGCCAGGCACCCGGGGCCTAAGGACCCACAGACGGGAGAATCCTTCTACGATTTTTACTACGCCCCGATCGGCCCCAATGGTAACCTGAAGCCCCCCCGCCGGTTCTCCCTCAATCTGAACTCCACTGCCCACGAAGGGCAGGCTGCTTTCGATACCAAGGCACAGAAAATCTATTTCACCCGCAACAATTTGCAAGGCGGGGTAGAACCGACTGCCACCGACGGTGTGGTACGGATGAAGATATACGAAGCCCAGATGGGAGAGCTGGACTGGGAAAAGATACGCCCTTTGCCATTTAACGCAGAGGCTTACAACTGCATCCACCCTACCCTTTCCAAAGACGGAAATGTCATGATTTTTGCCTCCAACCAACCCGGTGGAGATGCCGACTATGACCTTTACCTTACCATTAAGCGGAATGGCCAGTGGACGCCACCTGCCAATCTTGGCAACCGCATCAATACCGATGGGAATGAAGTCTTCCCCTTTCTGCATGAGAGTGGCACCCTGTTCTTTGCATCCGATGGTTACAAAGGTTACGGCGGGGCAGATATTTTTATGGTAGAAAGCAGCGAAGCGGGAAGTTGGGAAAAGGCAGTCAACCTGGGAGAGCCCTTTAACAGCAAGCAAGATGACTTCGGCCTGATTCTCGATAAAGAAGGGAAGCGGGGCTACTTCTCTTCCTCCCGAGACGGAGGCGTCGGCCGGGATGATATTTACAGCTTTGATGCACCAGAGGGGATTCAGGGCGTCGTGTTCCCCGAATACGAAACTACAACCGTGTTTGTATTTTCGGAGCAGGCCAACAGCCCGGTTGCCGGTGCAGAAATCAGCGTTTACGAACGCCGCATTTCCAGCGACGGCCTTGTCGACTTCGTACGGTTGCCGCAGTTGGGACTGGAAGATGAAGAAAAAGAAGAACCGGACGAAGCAACCAACAAAGAAGGCAAAGCTTACTTGCTGCTGGATATTGCCAAGGTGTACAAACTCCGGGTAGAAAAACGGGGGTTTCTGCCATTCGAAGATATTTATATACCCGGAGATAATGTTTACAAGAAGCCTTTTGATGTGCCGCTCCTGCGGGATGACTGCATTACGGTGGAGGGAACGGTATACGATGCAGTATCGGGGGCGCCAGTCCCGCGCGCAACTATCCGTATTTCCAACCTGATCACCCAGCGCCTTGAGACGATCAGCACCGATGACCAAGGTTTGTTCAGGCACTGCCTGCCCGATGGGTACGAATTTTCGGTTGAAGCCAGCCGGGCGGGGTACCTAGATGGAGCCACCCAAATCAAAACCACGAACCGCCGGGGGATGCGGACCTTTGGTGCGACCATAGAGCTACAGCCGGACAGGACTGCCCCGAAAAGCCCTGGCCCAGCTGCATTGGCTTCCGCCGATACCGTAGAAAGTTTGACGGCAGGGCAAGCTATGGAAGTGGGCAAACGCTTTGTGCTCGATAATTTGCATTACGGATTTGAATCCTCGGAGATAAAAGCGGAAGCCGCCAGTGATTTAGACTATTTGGCCGCCTTGATGAAGGACAACCCGGGCATGGAAATCGAACTTATCGCCTACACGGATTGCCGGGGCAAGGATGGTTACAACCGCCGGCTTTCCCTCGATCGGGCTGAGGCGGCCCGCAACTACCTTAAAAAGAAAGGCGTTAATATCCGCCGGGTAAGGGCCTTTGGCTATGGGGAGAGCAATCCACTGGTAGATTGTAGCTGTGATGGTATTGGAAAAAGTTGTAGCGAAGCGGAGCACGCACTCAACCGGCGCACGGAGGTGCTGATCATTAGAATGTAATGTAGCTTGATATAAAAAAAAGTGCAATTTGTTTCGTATAAACGAAACCAAGTGCGCTATGCTGCCGTACAATAGGGTAAAAAAAGAAAAACCGGTCCAAAAGGACCGGTTTCCAAAAGAGCTTTGAGAGGCTATC
>CAZNSK010000023.1:0-57102 GCA_964575505.1 uncultured Phaeodactylibacter sp. | reverse complement strand
CAAAATAACTTCGCCTATTCTAGGTAACTTATTACTGCGCGACCCCTAAAGCCTGGAAGTATCCAAGAATCAACCCAGTAGCATGTCTGCTCAATGTGTATGCCAGCCAGATAGCCCCGATGAAGTGCTCCGCCAAGGGTGCCTCAAAGGGGACCGTCTTGCGCAGAAGTACGTATACGAGCGCTACGGGGGCTACATGATGGGCGTATGTATGCGTTATGCCAATGACAAAGAGGAAGCCTTGGATATGCTCAATGCCGGCTTTTTCAAGGTCTTTCAGAAAGTCGGGCAATTTGAAGGCAGGGGCTCCTTTAAAGCCTGGATTGCCAAGGTGATAATGTATACCTGCATCGACTGGGTGCGGCGCCAGGCCAACTACCGGAAGCGGATGGATTTTGACCGTATTGAGGATACTCCAATTGACAACGCAGCGCTGCAGAACCTGGCTGTTGAGGAATTGCTGGAGAAGGTACAGCAGCTGCCCGCTGCTACCCGGGCGGTATTCTCCCTCTATGTCCTGGAGGGGTACAACCACCGGGAAATAGCCGATGCACTCGGCATCAGTGAGGGGACTTCCAAATGGCACCTCTCTGATGGAAAGAAAAAACTACGTGAAATGATTAAATTAAGCGAGCATGAAGGAGCGTAGAGACGAATTTCAGCGGTTGCGGGAGGAATTATCGGACTTCGAGTACGAAGTCCCTGCCGATGGCTGGAACGCCATGTCTGCAATCTTGGATGGCGATAAGCCTGTCCCGCAGCCGGCCATTCCCGAGCGCCGCCGCAGGATAGCGGGCTGGTTGTGGCTCATCGGTGCCCTGCTGTTGGGCGGCAGCTTATGGCTGGGCGCTCAGCAAGGGTGGGCAGACGCGAGCCAGAGGCGGGCCACGGCCTTATCTGCTTTGCCAATACCGATGTTGGCTGCTGAGCCAGAGAATACTGCCGAAGCGGCAAACGCCACGCCCCAAATGACAAACGGCGCCTCAAATGCGCAGAGCAACGGGCCGTCAGCGCCACCCCCTTATAAGGGCCAGCCAGCCAAATTAGCGCCAACGGGTGGAGCCCCCTCCGCCGGACAAGAGCTTCCGCTTCGTTTGCCAGACACCCTGGTACAGGCCGCGCTGCCGGCAGCGCCTGCCTCAACCGAAACGACAAACTCAGCACCACCCGAAGTTAGCCACCCCGCCGAAAGCCCGGCATTCGCCAACCTGAAGCTACTGCCTGGGCGCACGCCCACCCTATCGGCGAAGCGTGCGGATGACGCGGCCTTGCCAGATCTTGTTCCCGGCAAGCGCCGCCGGCTAAGCTTCGGCATCAAAGCCGGTGCCGATTACCAATCCTTGCAAACTAATGCCCTCATTGGCGGATTCGCCCAGTTCAGGCTCCGCCCAAAGTGGGCCCTGGAAGTGGGGCTGCAATACAAGCAGCGCTCCGCCAACAACGGTGACGGGCTTGGTATTTCTCCGCCCCGGCTTGACACCATATATACACCAGCGATAGCTGGCATCAGCCCCGACTATCAACCGGTTACCCGTCTGCACTTTTTTGAAGCGCCGGTCACGATACAGTACCAAGCCGGCAATCGGCTCAGGCTATTGGGTGGAGTGCAGCTAGGCTATCTGCATGCCAGTACTGAACCCTTGCCCGGGCTATTGTATGACCAAGAGGCCAGTTTTTCGGACTTCCTGCTTGGCAACTCCAGGAACAGCAGCCGGCCGGCAGCGGCTGAGCCCCCCCATGTTCGGGAGTGGGACCTGGCGCTAACGGCTGGCATCGATTACCGACTGGCTGCCCGCTGGTCAATAGAATTGCGGTACCTGCAGGGGCTGCGCGACCTGACGCCCAATGATTACTACCGCAACCAGGAATCGTACCTCAACAGCAGCCTTCAACTTGCATTAAAATGGTACTGGAAATGAGCATGAGACGCGGTTTTCTAATAAGCCTCTTATTGGCGGCTGCCTGGAGTTGCGACGAAATCGATCAGGATGATAGCATTGAACCCAACATGCCTGGGTTCCCCAATACCGCCTACTTCATGGAAGCCACGCTGGAGCTGGAAGGCAGCAGCAGCGCCCCTGTCCCGCTGCGGTGGTATGTCGACCTCGACCCTGAAACGCCCACGGGGAGAAATGACTTCCGGATTGTGGCCCACAGTGCCGGTACCGAGATTTATTCGGTTTTCAACAGCGACAGCACCCGGCTGGATACCAGCTTGCAGGGCCCTGTTTTCAACAATTACGCAGAGTACCTCTATGGTTCAGCAAGTTACGAGGGCGTTGGCTTTTGCTTTTACCAGCCGATGCCGGGCGAGTCTTCCTCAGCTGGCCTTAAACTGGATAGCCTCCTGGTGCCCGGGCAGCTGCTCAGCATCGGGCAACAGCCCGGCGATGTAGAGGTAGGGTATTTTAAAAACCACCCTTCGGCCATCACTCAGCCCGGCCGGGGATTAGTCACAACCGGGAGCCCCGGATACGTCGAAATCCAGGCCGTGACCCCTGCTCAATCCGGCTTTGGCGAAAACGGCTATCAGCTTGCTGTCGAATTTGATGTATTCCTTACCCAGCAGTTCGGGCTGGGAGCGGGTGGCCGCCTTTCGGGGCAGGCGCGGATTTTTGTACCCAACCCTTAGATACAGTTCTGCTAAGGCTTTATCAATTTATAAGACTGCCGGCTGCCGTCCCCCAGCCTCGCCGTCAGCAGGTAGAAGCCGCTAGGCAGCTCCGCCAGGTTCAGTTGCCGCTGTGCCTGAGCGCCCACCAGCTGTTCCCGCAGCACCTGGCCATTTAAATTGGTAACCCAGTACTGGACTTCGTGACTTGAAGGATTGGCTATTGTTATTACGGATTGGAAGGGGTTGGGGAAAACATCCAGGGCCTTAACTTCTTCCCCGGCTACAGCGGAGACGCCATTTATCGTTTCGTCTATAGCGCGCAGGAGAGAGAGTTCAGAGAAGTGGTCCTGGCCCAGCTCCCACATCATGATGCCCGATAGCTGCCCCAGCGCTAATTCGGTCTTCTGCACAATGGTAGGGATACCGTTGTAGTAAACTTCATCTACCTGGTCCACCCAGGCATTCGCCGGGTCCCAGTCCACGATAGTGCCATAGCGGTAAGCCGTGACAGGCGTGCTCCCGAAATCATACCCGTAGAAGGGCACTCCCAGCGTCAGTTTGGACTTGGGCACACCCTGCCCCTGCCAGTAAAACATAGCATTAAGTGCGAAAGAATAGGGCGAGTGGGGGCCCGCATTATCCGGATCCCAGGACCCCGTCAGGTCGTACACCATCATATTGATCCAATCGTAGGCCTCCAATGCCTCGTCGGTGATATCGGGATAGCGGTAGGTACCCGGCAGGGCGGCGGTGAGGGCCAGCCCGTGCGCCGTTACGGAATCGCGCAGTTCCAGTACAAAGGGGCTGTATTTTTCATTGACGTGGCTCCACTCCAGGTCAAAATCGATCCCATCCAATTCGTAAGCCTCCACGTACTGCATAATTTTGTGGATAAAAGCCGACCGGTTTTCCGGCAGCATCAGGTGCTCCCAGGCTTGTTCCCATTCATTGGTTAGTGCCCCTCCTGCCAGGGAGATGTAGACCTCGACGCCCTCGGCTTTGGCTGAGGCCACGATCGGGGCAATATCCTGCCCTCCCACATCCAGGTTGCCTTCCATGTCCGGGTTGGCAAAAGCCAGATTGAGATGGGTGAGGCGCTCGTATTCGATTTGGTCATTGTACCCAAAACGGTAGTAGGGCAGGTAACCAATAACCTTAAAGTCTTCCTGGGCAGGCAGGGTTTGCAGGGCAATCAGTGCGGCAAAGAGTAGCAGTATACGTTTCAAAGCAATAGGATTTTGGTTTGCATACCTATAAAGCTACCAATAAAATTTTACATTCAGAACAGGCGCCGGACCAAGAGGCGGATGAGCAGGGCCCAGGGTAGCCCATGAAGCACCAAATCGAACCAATCGAGCGGCTGCATGCCCACTGCGCCCCCTCTCAGCCATTTAAGCTTCCCCCAGATGTGCGGTTCCGGATAGTAAGGGGCGAGCCCAAGGGTCAGGCAGAGCAGCAGGATAAATTTCCAGTCGTTGAGCAGACGGGCCATCGTATTTTCGTTTTGCTGGGCTGCAAAATACGACTTTGCGGTATATCCTCGGCTCAAAGCAAGCCAAATAGTGCGTGCATTCGTATCTTAGCGCTATGGCTCAACGCAATACCGTCCCTACACTGCTCCTTTTGCAACAGCTGCAACAAGCCCTCCGGGAAGACCCTCAGCAGCCGATTGCTGCCTTTTGGGCCCGGTTGTCGGACACCCCGCCCGCTGAGGCCACCCTCCTTACACCGGAGCTGCTACAGCAGCAGTTGTACGGGCAGATTGCCCGCCCCTGGGAGCGCCTCAAACGCAATAAGCGTAAAAAATCCGTACTGAAAAACAAAATGGCCACTGAGTGGGCTACCTTCGACATTCTCAACCTCCACCCCAGCCTCGCGCGAAAGCCGATGACGCTAAGCTTTGTACTGGAGTTTTTGCGCAATGCCATCAGCCACGACAAGGTGCGCTGGGAGGATACTGCGACCGCTACCTTTTCGGATTGGGACAATAATAAGCTGCGGTTTTCCCTACCAGAATTGCTCCGTTTTATGGAAGCATTTGCCCGTTTCCGGGCAGCGTGAGCGGGAGGGCGAAGGCGCCCCTGGCTTTTCTTTGATGCCGGGACAATACCAGGTCAGGCTATTGCCCGCCAAACAGCCGCTCCAGGAAGGTTTCGTGCTCGCCTTCCGCACGTTCCTGCGCCTGCTCCGCTTTATTGGTCTTTTTCATGGCGCGTTTTTCCGCCCGGGTGGCCCGGCGCTCTGCCCGTATGGCTTCCTTACGCAAGCGGGCAGCACGCTCACGGGCTTCCGCTGCTTTGCGCTCCTTACGGGCAGACCGGTAGTCGTCCTGCGCTTCACGCTGGCCCATTTTAAGGCGCTGCTGCTTTTCTTTATTCCCCAACAGCCGCTCTTTAAGGCTGGCCAGCTGATCTTCAGCGGCTTGCTCCGTCGTGTCTTTCTTCCAATTGAAGAGCTGGGCATTGGCAGCAGGCAGAGCAAGGGTGAAAGTCATTCCGAATAACAACATGAACAAAAGATTGCGCATAACTTTATTTTTGGTGCCCTCTCACAACGGCTAGCCGCACTGCATTCTTGCCCGCCTTTGCCAAAATCTTCTTTGCTAACAGCAGAAGCGAGGCACAGGTATTGTGCAAATTAAGCCTTACCTTAGTAGTTGGGTTGATGTCAGAGTGCCCCTACAGCCATTCCCAATCATCGACCAGCCACCAAATTCAAAACTAATGACACCCCATTCCCAATTCCTGCTTTTATGCCTATGCCTAGCCGGCACTGTCCTATATGCGCAGAACCAGCCTCCTCAGCTCACCATTCAGTCCGTAGAAGTTGACGCCGCTGCCCAGACCGTGAGCCTGACTTATGATCTGCAGGACCCCGAAGAAACCGAACTGGAAGTCTTCCTGCGCGCTGCTCCTACCGGCAGTACGAACTTCAGTATCAGGGCTGAAAACGCTACCGGCGATATTGGTTTCCCGGTTGCTCCGGGCAATGGCCTTCAGGTCACCTGGAATTACGCTGGCGCAATTAGCAGCAGCGACAGCTACGATTTCAAACTAATCGCTGACGACCGCTACGAAATTCCTATCCAAGAAATCATAGCCCAGGTAGACAGCCAAATCCTGAAGGAGCGCCTTACAAACATTGCCGGAATCCGGCACTACATTACCAACTCAGGGAACCGCAATCGTTGCCGGGACACCCTGGAGCAGTCCTTTTTGCAATACGGCCTGGAAGCGTACCGCCAGCACTTCCCCATCCTGAGCACGACCGGGCAAAACATCATTGGCAACCACTGGGGGCAAGTCGACAGCGATACCGTCATCATTATCGATGGGCACTACGATACAGTGAGCGACTCACCCGGCGCAGATGACAATGGCACTGCAACCGTGGGGGTGCTGGAGGCAGCTCGTATTTTAGCCCCCTACCGCTTCCGCAAAAGCCTGCGCTTTATTGGTTTTGACTTTGAGGAAACCGGCCTGGACGGCAGCATGTACTACGTCGAGCACCTTTCCGATACGGAAACCATAGAAGGCGTGCTCAACCTGGAAATGATCGGTTACTACAGCGATGCGCCCAATAGCCAGGATTTCCCCCCCGGCTTTGAACTCCTGTTCCCGGAAGCGGCAGCGGCTTTGCAGTCAGATGCTAACCGCGGCAATTTCCTGACCAACGTAGGCCCCAGCTTTGGTGCCGCCCTTTACGAAGCTTTTAACAGCGCCGCTTCCGACTATGTGCCGGAGCTCCGGGTGATTGGGCTGGAGGTTACAAATCCATTACTTGCGCCGGACCTGCTGCGCAGCGACCACGGTTCTTTCTGGGAAGCCAATATCCCTGCCCTCATGCTGACCGATGGTGCAAATTTCCGAAACCCGCATTACCACGAGCCTTCAGACACCGTCGGCACGATTAACTTCACCTTCATGGCCAATAGCGTGAAAGCAGCTATTGCTACAGCCGCCACGCTGGCAGAGCCCATGCACAGTGGCGAAGCGATTGCCAGCAACGTCGTCCTCACCCACGCCGCGCACCTGCATGAATTGCCCTGCAATTACTTTGTCGCGCCCAACCCGGCTCGGGAAGCTTTCACGGTCCGTTTTGGCCAGTGCCAGCCATTGCAGCTGAGCCTTGAGCTCTACGACTTGCAGGGAAAGGTGGTTTGGCAAGGACAGCACAATACCGCTGCCGGAGCTTTACGGGTGCCTACAGCCTACTTTACGCCCGGTATCTACTGGCTGCAATTGAGCGATGGGCATGCCTATAGTACGCAGCGGGTGGTTTTGCATTGACCGCACCAACGGAATGGCCAGCCGGCATTAACAACCAAGCCCGGCTTTAGCTGTTTCAGAACTATGAAGCAAGCAGACTTTGTGATTGTCGGGCAAGGCGTTGCCGGCACCTTACTCGCGCACTTCCTGGAAGAAAACGGGCAAACCGTTTTTGTTGTCGATCAGTATAGCGCTAATGCAGCTTCTCAGGTTGCGGCCGGCATTATCAACCCAATCACAGGGCGCCGCTATGTTAAATCCTGGCGGGCAGATGAGCTTATCCCCTTTGCAGTACAAACTTACCGTAGCCTGGAGAAGAAGCTGGGGGTTGCCATTTTTCACCCCCGCAATATCATCCGTACCCTCTTCAATCAGGGAGAGGAAAATGATTGGCTGGCCCGTACCGGCGACCCAGGTTATCAACCCTATATGCTCGACCAGGCCGTGCTGGACGATTATGCCACCAAAACGGTACTCGCTTACAACTACGGGGAAGTGACCCGTTCGGGCCAAACTGACCTTGCCCAGCTTACCGAGGCTTACCGGAGCCGGCTCCGCAGCCGGGGCTGGTTGCTGGAAGGCGAATTCAATTACCGGCAGTTGGACCTCAGTAGCAGCCGGGTGCGCTACGCCGATAAAGCAGAAGCGGCTCAAATCATTTTTGCCGAGGGGTATCCGGGCAGTGCCAACCCCTACTTTAGCTACCTCCCCTTCGGTGGTGCCAAAGGGGAAGTACTGGTTGTGCGCATCCCCAATGCTGATTTTGAAAAAATCCTGAAGCATCGCGTCTTTATTGTCCCCCTGTCAGAACCAGACCTGTACTGGGTAGGCTCTACTTACGACTGGAAGTACGATGGGCCAGCGCCCACACAAAGAGGCCGTGATTTTCTGGAACAGCGCTTGCGGGACGTGCTTAACTTACCCTTCGAAGTAGTAGCCCACCGGGCAGCCATCCGGCCCACCGTCAAGGACCGGCGCCCTTTCCTGGGGCGGCACCCCAAGTTTAGAAATGTTTTGATTTTTAATGGCCTGGGTACCAAGGGGGCTTCTCTGGGCCCGTTCTGGGCACACCACTTGTCTCAACACTTGCTGCAGGGGGCTCCGCTCGATGAGGCCGTAGACATCCGGCGGTTTGGTTTATAGGGGCTATGCAGGGCGCGCGCTCCTATAATTGCCTCGCAATCTTTCAGGCACTGGGCGCTGCCAATCAAGAAGCTGGCAGCAGAGCGGCCCCCTTCCTATTTTTTTTCATTAAATTTATGAAATCCAGCTATACCGCGCATCGTATTAGTAAAGAGCGGTAGCAACCCGCCCAAAAACAAACCGTATGATGAACCGCATAACCCTCAGCTTAGCAGCGGCCTTGCTGCTTGCTGCCCCGCTTTTTTCCCAATCTCAAAAAGCCAACATGGATTACGAAAGCCCTTATGCTGATGCCTGGGCCGCCATCGATTCCCTGGAAAAAGAAGGCCTGCCCCGTTCTGCCCTTGACCGTACCGAGGAACTGTACAAACGAGCCAAGGCCGAGGAGGAGCGGGCAGAGCTGGTCCGGGCTATCATCTACCGTAATAAATACCTTAGCCAACTCGAGGAAGACGGCCTGGCAAACGCCATCAACCGCTTGCAATCGGAAGCTGAATCGGCTTCTTTTCCGGTCAAACCGGTGCTCCACTCCCTGCTCGGGGAACTGTACAGCCGCTATTTGCAACAACAGTACTGGCAGCTTAATGACCGGGCAGCAACAGCTGGCGAACGCCCGGAAGATATTGCGCTATGGACCACCAAGCAGCTCCTGGATGAAGCCGCCCGGCAGTACTTGCTTTCGGTGGAAGAAGAAGCGCTCTTCGGCCTACCCATTTCAGAATGGCGTGCCATTACCACCCCAAACAGCCCGGCTACAGAAGGGCTGCGGCCAACCTTATACGACTTCCTGGCTCATCGCGCCATCGATTACTTTTCCAATGAGCGCGCTTACCTCAACGAACCTGTATACCGGTACCTCCTCCGGGATACTGCGGCTTTGGCTCCGGCACAGACGTTTGCAGCCACTTCCTTTGCCGGCCGGGATTCTTCCGCCTATACCTTGAAAGTCCTGCACCTGCTGCAAGACCTGCTGCGCTTGCGCCTGGAAGCCGATAACCCCGCTGCGCTGGCCGACCTGGACCTTAAGCGGTTGAGATTCGCCTACCAAAAAATCGTACACCCTAATAAGGAAGCCCTATACGAGGCAGCACTACAGCGGACCGTAGAGCAATACCGCAATACCCCGGAAGTCATGCAAGCCTGGCATGCACTGGCCCAGCACTACCAACAACTCGGTCAATCTTACCAGCCATTCGGAGATACGACTCACCGGTGGAAGGCCAAGGCAGCGCTGAACCTCACCCAAAAAGCCCTGGAGGCCTATCCGGACAGCTACTGGGCAGGGCCAATGCGCACCTTGCAGTCTCAACTGCTTGCCAAAAGGCTCAACCTGCTCAGCGAGCAGGTTTATCTCCCGGATCAATCCCTGCTTTTTTCTATAGCTTACCGGAACGTCAGCCGGTTGCATTACCGGCTCATCCCGCTGTCTGCCGAAGACGCCTTTGCCCTGCGGCGCAGCCGTGGCCAGAAAACGCTTGACGACCTAAAGGCCAAAAACGCCCGCCTCAGCGATGCCATTGAGCTGCCCGATGAAGGCGATCTTCAGGAACACCGTACTGAATTTGCCCTCGATGGGCAGGGCTTCGGCACTTATGCCCTGCTTTTTGCGACTAATCCTGAGTTCAGCCAGGACACGGTAAATGAAGCCGGGGTTATTTTCTTTACTGTTTCCGAAATGGGAGCCTTATTCCGCAATCCAACCAACCAGTTTTTAGTCGCCCACCGGGGCAACGGCCAGCCAATGGAGAATGTAGCGCTGCAATTTTTCACCGGCCGCTACAACCGCTCAAAATCGCAGCAGGAACTTGTCCTGCATAGCAAGGGCCAAACCGATGCAAATGGCATGGCGGAATTGCCGGCCGACCCGCAGCAATACTATTTGGTGCAGTTGCAAAAGGGGGCCGACACTCAATTGCTATCCACTGGCTTTTCCAGTTTCCAACCTTACAATTCGAGGCGCAAACAGCAAACCACCCACTTCTTCCTCGACCGGGCGATCTACCGCCCTGGCCAGACCGTATACTTTAAGGCCTTAACGATGGTGTACGACGAGGCGGGCCTTCCGGAAGTGCTCGCCAATGAGCCCGTTACCCTGACCTTCCGTGACGCCAACCGGCAGGAAGTGGAAAGCCTTGCCCTGCAGTCCAATGCCTACGGTACGGTACAGGGCAGCTTTACGGCTCCTAAGGGTGGCCTGCTCGGCCAAATGTCAATTCAGTCGAGCGTAGGCGGCAATACGCAATTTTTCTCCGTTGAAGAATACAAGCGGCCCAAGTTCGAAGTAGAGCTGCAGCCGCTCGAAGGGCAGCCGGAGTTAGGCGATACCGTGACTTTGGAAGGCGTCGCCACTGCCTACGCTGGCAATGTGATTGACGGGGCCCAGGTTACTTACCGCGTAGAGCGATCCACCCGATTTCCATGGGCCCTTTGGTGGTACCGCCCACCGGGCGGGGGCGGCAGCATGGAAATTGCCAATGGCAGTACGACGACCACCCCGGATGGGCGCTTTACCATCCCTTTCCCGGCACTGCCGGACGAGACCCTAAGCCCCGAGGACCGCCCGGAATACCTGTTCACGGTGTCGGTAGATGTCACCGATGCCAATGGGGAGACCCGGTCCGGCAGCCGTACCGTACGGCTGGGCTATTTGCAGCTTAAAGCAGAAATGGAGCTTCCTGCAAAAGCGGATTTGGCATCGCCCATGATGCCACTGCAGCTGCACGCTCAAAACCTGGATGGCAACCCCACAGCGGCAGCTGGCAATATCACCATCGAGGCGGTAGCTCCGCCCCCCCGTGCCCTCGTGGAAAGGTACTGGGACCGGCCCGACTATTACATTATGGACAAAGCTGCCTTCATTCAGCGCTTTCCCCATTTGCCCTACGCTGACGAACACCAACACCACAATTGGGAAGTAACGGATACGGCCTTTGAGCAGGGGGTTCAGCTCAATGGGCAGGACACCCTCTTCCTGAATTACGCCGGTTGGAGCGTCGGCCATTACCGGGCCACCCTAAGCCTGGAAGATGAAAGTGGCGAAAGGGTCGAGACGGTTAAATACTTTTCGGTCTACGATTCTGAAAAGGAACGCCTACCAGCCGGTGAAGTCATTTGGCAGGCCCCAGTCGGCGAAGGGCCATTCGAACCCGGCGCTATTTACCGGCACCTGCTGGGCAGCGCTACCGCTAAGGTCCCATTCTTCATTGAAATAGAGGAGCGCGACAGTATGGCCCAACAGCAGTGGCTAAGGGCTTCCGGCTGGCATCGGGTTAGCCAAACTATTACCGAGGCAGGCCGGGGAGATTTATTCCTGCACGCACAGGCCTTACAGTACAACCGGCTTTTCCAGTTCCAGCAACGCATTCAAGTCCCCTGGAGCCAGAAAAAACTCAACATTACGTACCGCACGTTCCGCGACCAATTGCTGCCCGGCGCCAAGGAAACCTGGGAACTCAAAATCAGCGGGCCCGGCAAAGAAGCGGTAGCGGCTGAAGTGGTCGCTACCTTGTACGATGCTTCCCTCGATGCCTACCGCATGCACAACTGGCCCTTCAGCCCCTACCCCATGAACTACAGCCGGAAGAGCTGGTCGGGCCAACGCTTTTCTGCCGCCAACGGGCAGACGTTTAACCAATCGTCAAATTACTCGCCTTCTTCCTACAGTCAGCAATGGCGATACCGGCAGCTGAATTGGTACAACTGGTATGGCTTTGGGCGGGGTAGGCTTACCTCCCGAAGTTTCCCTTCCCAGTTCTCAAACGAAGTTTATGAAGCCGATGCAGCTATAAAACTTTCAGCGGGCAACATGGAAAAAAACGCTGCAGTTCCAAGTTCGGGAGCTATGCCGCCGCCCAGCCCGGAGCCCAACAGCATGGGAGGCGGGCAGGCCCAATCCAAACCCGCCCCCCCGGTCCGCCGCAACCTCAAAGAAACCGTTTTCTTCTTCCCTCAGCTGCGCACAGACGAGGAAGGGAATGTCATCTTGAGGTTCACAATGAACGAAGCACTGACCCGTTGGAAATTCATGGCGTTCGCCCATACCACTGCTTTGCAGTACGCCCTTTCCGAACAGGAGGTGGTGACCCAAAAGCAGCTGATGGTGCAACCCAATGCCCCGCGCTTTGTACGGCAAGGCGACCGCATCGCCTTTACCGCCAAAGTGAGCAACCTATCAGAAGGCCAACTGCAGGGTGCAGCCCGCCTGCAATTGTTTGATGCCGTGAGCATGGAGCCGGTTGATGCCTTGTTTGGAAATACGAAGCAGGAGCAGCCGTTTACTGCCGAAGCCGGGCAATCACAGGGCGTATCCTGGATGCTGGAGGTTCCGGAAGATTTCACTGGCGCGATTGTGCATCGGGTTACAGCAGAATCGGGCTCCTATTCGGATGGGGAGGAAAGCGCCCTGCCTGTCCTTACCAACCGCACACTAGTGACGGAGACGATGCCTTTGCCCATCGGTGGTAAAGAAAGCAAGACTTTCAACTTCAGTGCAATGAACAAGGCCCAGCAATCGAAAACGCTACAGCCTCATCAATTTACGCTGGAGTTCACTTCCAATCCAGCCTGGTACGCCGTCCAGGCACTCCCCTATCTCATGGAGTACCCCCACGAATGTACCGAGCAAATTTTCAGCCGTTACTACGCCAACGCCCTTGCCTCTTCCGTCGCCAATCAGTATCCCGAAGTACAGCGGGTATTCGAGCAGTGGCGGTCTACTGATGCCCTGCTCAGCGAACTGGAACAAAACCAGGACCTGAAAAACATCATTCTGGAGCAGACACCCTGGGTGCGGAATGCTCAGAGCGAAGCTGCGCAGCGCAAGCGCATCGGCCTGTTGTTCGACCTCAACCGTATGGGGTACGAAAGAGCGGAGGCGCTGAATCAACTCAAAGAGCGGCAATCCGCTAACGGTGGCTTTGCCTGGTTCCCGGGCGGTCGCGACAACTGGTACATCACGCAGTACCTGATGGAGGGCTTGGCCCGATTGGATGCGCTCGGTGCCGGGGATATCAAGGAAAGCTCGGCCGCCCGTGCTATTATGCAGCAGGGCCTTTCCTTCGTAGATGGGGAAATGGAGCAATATTACACTCAAGCTAAAGCAGAGGAAGACAGCACCTTGTCCAGTATTGCCATCCACTACCTCTACACGCGTTCCCTTACCGCAGATCAGGAACTTTCCGGAACTGCAAAAGAGGCGTTCAGCTTTTACCTGAAACTGGCTCAGGAAAAGTGGTTAGAGCGCAACCTCTACGAGCAAGCCATGCTGGCGGTAGTTTTCCAAAAGCAGGATATGCCGGAACAAGCCACCAAAGTCATGAAGTCCCTGCGCGAGCGCGCCCTGTACAACGAGGAAATGGGCATGTACTGGAAGTACGATTACGGCTTTTACTGGTACCAACTGCCGATTGAAACCCATGCCATGCTTATCGAGGCCTTTGCCACTGTCGCTAAGGATGAGGAAGCCGTGGAGCAGCTCAAAGTATGGCTGCTGAAAAACAAACAGACCAACCACTGGGAGACCACCAAGGCCACTGCCAGCGCGGTCTACGCCATGCTGCGATTTGGGGAGAACTGGCTGGCTTACGATGAACCGGTGCAGGTCTCCTTCCCTAAGCTGGATAAAGATGTCTATGAGGCACGACTCACAGAAGCGCAAAAGAACGCCGAGGCAGGCACCGGGTACTTCAAAACCCAATGGGACGGCAAGTCCGTTCAGCCGGGCTTCCGCCAAATCAAGGTAGACAACCCTAACCCTGGTATCGCCTGGGGTGCCGCCTACTGGCAGTACTTCGAAGACCTGGACAAAGTAGAAACGTTCAAGTCCACACCGCTGGTGATGAATCGTACGCTCTACCGGGAAGAGCTCGGCGACACCGGCCCTATCCTGATACCGGTTACGCCCAAAATGGCGCTGCAACCCGGCGATAAGCTTGTGGTGCGCATAGATATAAGGGTAGACCGGGCGATGGAGTACGTCCACTTGCAGGATATGCGGGCGAGCGGCCTGGAGCCGGTCAATGTGCTCAGCCGGTATCAATGGCAGGGGGGGCTCGGCTATTACCAAAGTACCCGTGATGCGTCTACAGATTTCTTCATTTCGTACCTGCCCAAAGGCACCTACACCCTGGAGTATCCACTTCGGGTCAGCCACCGAGGGGACTTTACTAACGGCATGGCGCGCCTGCAGTGCATGTATGCGCCGGAATTCAGCAGCCATTCAGCCGGGGTACGATTGAAGGTGGAGTAGATTTGCGTATTGCTAAAAAACAGGATCGTAATATCTTGCGAACAGCATAACTCACGCCTATGATCACCTCATTGGAGCAACTGGACTTGCAAAAAAAGTATTCTTACGCGGACTACCTGACCTGGAACCTCAGGGAGCGGGTGGAGCTATTAAGGGGGTATGTACGCAAAATGGCGCCCGCCCCCAGCGATGAACATCAGCGGATCAGCAGTTTTCTTCATGGCACGATTTGGTATCACTTGCGGCAAAAGGAATGTGAAGTCCGGCATGCGCCCTATGATGTCCGGCTCATTATCCCGTCTGAGACGCCCCTGTCCAGCCGGAGAAGAAAAAGCGCCACCGCCCTGTCAGATGAAGAGATAGAAACCGTGGTCCAACCGGATATCCTGGTGGTGTGCGACCCCGCAAAAATTGATGACCGGGGCTGCCTGGGCGCTCCGGACCTGATTATTGAAATCCTCTCCCGGGGCAATAACAAGGAAGATACCGAAGAGAAATTTACCATTTACGAATCCGCTGGCGTACCGGAATATTGGATCGTACATCCCTACGAGCAAACGATTACCGTTTACCGGCCGGACAGTAATGGGCGATATGCGGGGTCACGCCCTTTCGCACCCGGTAGCCAACTCACTTCGGAAATCCTGAAGGAACTGAAGATACCGGTTGCGGAAGTATTTGACCGGCAATAATTTCATTTTGTGGTTTGGATGCCGTTATAAGCTTTAAACCCTTCATGGTCAAAAGCTTCTTCCGGCCCGGACAATAAAATCTCATCCAGGAAAATCCAGCTCTTGCCACCCGGATTGGGGTGCCAGTCCGGGTTGCGCAACGGGCTGCGGACTTCCACTTTCACATAGCGGGCTTCCACGGGTTCAAATTCAATAGGGAAATACTTCAGTTCTGCTTCGGCGACCTCCTTATCAACAGTGGGCCAATTGACCCGGGCCACCTCCCGGAAGCGCTGGCCATCCGTAGAGACGGAAACGGCGGTACCTTTGGGGAAGAAAATCCAGCTGGCCGGACTTGACAAGGCACTAATCGTCACCTCGTTCAGCGGAGTCGCCTCCGGCAGTTCTATCACTGCGCCCATGTGCTCCCCTTCGTAACCGAGCCAGTTGCCGGCGGTGAAGACTTCGGTGCCTTTTTCCAAATCGATCAAAGAGGCGCCGCCCTGCGCCTGGAATTTACCGGAAGGCGGATTTAAAACCCTTGCCCGGGCCGCTTTAAGGCCAGCTCTCACGAATCTTGCCTGCGCCACCTCGCTTTCATTCCATCCTTCTTTAGCCGCAAAAGCTTGTATTTCAGTTGTTTGCTGCACCACCAATGAATCGGGAAAGACGGGGGAGTTAGCATCAGGCGGGGTGCCGTCCAGGGTGTAATGCACCTTAACGCCACTGAAATTGGAAACCGCACGGATTACGATAGAATCATGGAAGAGCGTGGATGGGGCTTCTATGAGGGGCGGGTTCAGGGCAGCCGTACCAAATACGTCGCGGTCTGCTTCTCCCTGCACCTTTATCTCCGGGTGCTGAGCGCTCCAATTGGCTAGCGCTTCCTCTGTGATGCCCGTTTGCCACACGTACAGCTGCTGTAAACCAGGCAAGGCACTCAGCGGACCCAAACTTGCATCGGTTACAGGCGTACCGTAAAGGTTTAATACCTGCAAATGCTTCAGAGCTTTCAGCGAAGTTACACCAGCGTCGGTAATCTGAGTCCCCTGCAGTTGCAACTTCTTCAAATTGGCAAAGTCCGGCAGTTTAGCCATCAGTGCATCGTTCCAGTTGCTATGGGCAGCGTTAAGTTCCAGCACCCGCTCCGCGTAAGGAAGCAAGGGACGGAGATTTGCCACGGCCAACCCGGTGTCCCTTGCCAGGTCCACCAAAAGGAAGGGGCTTTCAGCCGCCGCCAGGCTTACGGATAAACCTTCTTGCCTTAAGCCCGTCACCGCTTCTGCTGTCAGGGCTTCAAAGCCAAGCTTTGCCCAATGGCCGGCCGGAGCCTGGTAAGCTTCCAGGAGTGTGGCTACAGCATCACGCCCCTTCGTATCCCTGACTTTACAATCAAAGCAGGCACCATTGTCCAGCCACCACTCCAGAAGCTGTATCTCTCCTTCCGACAACTGTGGCTTGCCCTCCGGTGGCATATGTTCTTCCACCTCCATAGGCAAATGTATGCGCTTCAGCAACAGGCTTTGCCCAGGCTGCGCCAAGTCCAGCAGTAGCCCACTATCGCCACCCGCCTGTATCCCTGCCTGATCGGTAAGCTGCAAGCCCCCCTTGGATTTGGAAGCCTTGTGGCAGCCAGTGCACTTTTGATCCAGAATAGACTGCACAATAACGTCGTAAACCAAGGCCTCTTCGATATCCGCAACCGCCACGGTTGCCGCCGGCTTTTCAAAGAGGTAATCTGTGCCGTGCGTCATCGCCCCGCCGTAATGCCCGGCTGCCAAAAGCACGCCCCCGCAGGCCCACCATAAATACGGGTAACTTCTGGATAAAACCTCGATATAGCCATGGTGGCCAAGGTATAAGAGGCCCGCCAAAACAACCGTCGCGACCCCCAACCAACGGTGGAACTGCAGCAAATCTTCATCGTAACCGCCTTCGCCGGCCAGCCACCATCCCGTCACTGCCGCCCCGGCCGCTGATAGCGTGCCCAACAGCAACGACAAGCCAATAGCGGGTTGAAATTTCTGGTGCTTTTGCCAGCGCTGCAGCCCTTCCATCAGCATTCCAAGTAAAAGAAAGCCGATGGGCAAGTGGACAATCAGCGGGTGCAGGCGGGCGAAATTAAGGTTGAACCAATCCATTATCGGGGTATTTGACTTATGAAAACTTCATCCAGAAAAATCCAGGCCGGCTGGCCGGCGCCGTCGTGCCAGGGCGGGAGCTGCCGGGCGAGGACTAAGACCTCCACGGCCTTAAACCTCCACGGTTTCAACGGCACTTCCAAAAAAGCAGGCTGCGCAGGCATGCCAGGCTGGGGTACAGCCGTCACCGCCTTCCCTATCAGCTTGCCGGAAGCATAAACTTCCACGGCGGCCGGCACCATAATCCAGGCTCCTGCATTATCCAACAGGCTAAGGGTTAGCTGATTGGCCGATGAGGAATCTGCCAATTCGATATTCAGCCGCAGGGTGTCCGTGGCCCATCCCAGCCAGGCATCGGGAGCGGCCGCAAAATTCAGGCTGCCCTTTTGATGGTCTGTTAGTACAGGGAGGCCTACCCCTGTATACTGTTCAGCAGGGCTGGGGCTTGCCGATACAGCCGCAACAGGCCGGTCCCACTTACGGCTGCGCACAGCCAGGCTCACTTCCGGGCTATCAGCAAAATCAGGATGGAAAGCCCGGGCCCTGACCGTAGCTGACTCTTTTATCACTAAAGGAGCAGTATACAAAGACCGCTCGCCCGATACTGGGCTGCCATCAAGCGAGTAGCGCAGCTCCACCCCTGGATAGTCCAACTCCAGGCGCACTCTGGCTGCTGTTTCAAACAAGACCGAATCGGCCTTCAGCTGAGGCGGGCTAAGCTGAATTCGAGGCTGAGCGGAAGCCAGGCTTACACTCAGCCCGAAAAGAATAAACCAAAGCCTGCTCATACCCGGGTCAGTTTTATTGGATAAGTGTGCCCGGCGTTCCATTGGGCCACGTAAAGGTTTTCATCCTCATCCACGCAAACGTCGTGAGGATGGGTAAATACCTGCAACACCTGATACATGGGCCTTAGCTGCGCTCCATCGTACCGGGGCGCTACCCCACCCGGGGCCGAGACCAGGCGGTTGTTTTGATCCAGGATAGAGACAAAGCCAGTGCCGCTGCTGCCATCCCCCGACCAGATTGTAGCCAGGTATACATTAGCGCCATGCACCACCGGCCGGCAGATATAGGCGCCCGGCAAATCAATGACCCCCTTCAGCGCCCCATCCATGCCAAAGCGTTTCAACTGGTTTTGCTGCCGTGCCGTGATCAGCAGTTCCGGGGCTGCCCCACGCGAATCAATACAAATACCGTGGGCATTGAGAAACTGCTCCTCCCCTTCGCCTTTACCTCCAAATACATTGAGCAATTCTCCTTTTTGATTGTAGTGCCAAATGTACTGTTGCCCGTAGCCATCGGCCACATAGACATCTCCATTATCCGCAATCGCGGTCTCGGTGGGCAGGTACTGTGCCGGCACATCGTACAGGCCCGCACCTTCCGGGTAGGCCCATGTCCAAACCACTCGCCCGTTCAGCGTAGTTTTGATCACTTCATGCCGCTCCGTATCGGTGATGTAGAGGAACTCCTCCCCGCCCTCATCTTTGAGGGTCAGCCCGTGCGCCCCGGGATATTCGGTGCCCCAGGCGTCAAGTAATTGGCCGTCGCGATTGTAAATGAGGACGTTGTTGCGGGTGTGATTGGTCAGCAAAATGATCCGCCCCTGCTTGTCCTGTACCAGTTCGTGGCAGTCCTTCACCGGGTAAAACTGTGCATTCAGCGCTCCCCAGTTGAGATCGACTTTATACCTGAAATCGCCATGCCCTAGTATAAGCTCACCCCGGCTCGTCCAGGAGACCAGCCCCATGCCTGCCGCTGCCCACAGGCCTTTTTTGAGAAAGTTCCGCCGGTCTATCATGCCAACAGATCTTTTACCACATGCCCTTCCACATCGGTTAGGCGGAAGCGCCGCCCCTGATACTTATAGGTCAGCTGTTCGTGGTCAATGCCCAACAGGTGCAGCATCGTCGCCTGGAAATCGTGGACGTGCACCGGATTCTCGGTGATATTGTACCCAAAATCATCCGTCTCTCCGTAAACAATGCCGGGCTTGACCCCACCGCCGGCCATCCACATGGTGAAGCACCGGGGGTGGTGGTCCCGGCCGTAGTTAGTTTCTGTCAGCGTACCTTGCGAATAATTGGTACGGCCAAACTCCCCGCCCCAGATAATTAAAGTATCATCCAGCATGCCCCGTTGTTTCAAGTCCATGACAAGAGCTGCCGATGCCTGGTCCACATCCTTGGCCTGTTTGGCAATAGCCGTAGGCAGGTTGGCGTGTTGATCCCAGCCCATATGGTAGAGCTGAATAAAACGGACGCCCTTTTCCGCCAGGCGGCGTGCCAGAAGGCAATTTGCTGCGTAAGTACCGGGCGTCATCGCATCCGGGCCATACATCTGGTAGATATAGTCCGGTTCGTCCTCCACATTCATCACATCCGGTACAGAGGTTTGCATGCGGTAAGCCATTTCGTACTGGGCAATCCGGCTTTGAATTTCCGGATCTTGGGTTTCTTCGTGGTGCATGCGGTTGAGCGTTTCCAGCTTGTCCAGCATTTTGCGCCGCCCGGAACGGCCCAGCCCCGCCGGGTCATTCAAGTACAGGACCGGGTCCTTTGCCGCCCGGAATTGTACGCCCTGATGCAGGGAGTGCAGGAAGCCATTGCCCCACAGCCGAGAGTACAGCGGTTGGCCATTCGGCCGGCCTGTGCCCCGGGATAGCAATACCGTAAATGCCGGCAGATTCTCATTATCGCTGCCCAGCCCATAGCTCAGCCAGGAACCAATGCTTGGCCGGCCCGGCTGCTGAGAGCCGGTTTGGAAGAAAGTGATGGCAGGGTCGTGATTGATGGCCTCCGTGTACATTGACTTGACGATGCATAGTTCGTCCGCAATTTTGGCGGTGTAGGGGAGCAAATCGCTGATCCATGCACCACTTTGCCCGTGCTGCTGAAAGGGGAATTGAGACCCCACCAGCGGAAAACTATCCTGCCCGGAGGTCATACCGGTCAGGCGCTGCCCCTGCCGGACGGATTCGGGTAAATCTTGCCCCCTCCGCTTTTGCAGCAGCGGTTTATAGTCAAACAACTCCAGCTGAGAAGGCCCGCCACTTTGGAACAAGTAGATAATCCGCTTGGCTTTCGCCGGATGGTGGAGCGCTTTCAAGACACCCTCTATACCCTGGCCAGCTTCTGTAATGACCCCTTTATCGTTGGCCCGAAAGCAGCGCAGGCCCAGCAGAGAGCCTAATGCTGCGGCCCCCAGGCCAACCGCCGATTTGGAGAGGAAGGCGCGGCGGTTCAGTTGCAGTGATCGTTCTTCGAATGGATTCGGATTCATCTTCAAAAGTTTTAGCCACGAGTGATGGCCTCGTCCAGGTTAAAAATAGTGTTAGCCACAAGTGTATAGGCAGCCATCTCTTCTGCCGGCAGCGTATCCGGCAGGGTGTAATCTCCAGTAGCCAAATAAGCCTCGGCGGCATCCCGGGCGGTGGTGTAGGATTGGCGTTCTTCTTCGAAATAATCTACCAGTACTTTCAGTTCTGCTTCATCCGGTGCAGCGGAGGTCACCGCGCGAAACATAAAAGCAATCCGTTCTGCAGGTTCTTCCCCACCCTCTTTCCAGGCGCGGAGTGCCAGTGCCTTACTTGCTTCCAGCACCTGCGGGTCATTGAGCAGAAGGAGCGCCTGAAGAGGCGTATTGGTCTCCTGCCGTTTGACCGTGCAGAGGTCGCGGGACGGCGCATCCATAATCAGCATGCCCGGCGGAGGTACGGTACGTTTCCAGAAAGTATACAGGCTTTTACGGTACCGGTCTGCCCCTTCGCTGACCCTATACCGGGCGGTACTCCCACCACCTCCTCCAGTCGTCTCTTCCCACAGCCCTTCCGGCTGATAAGGTTTCACGCTTGGGCCGCCCACTTCCTCATTAAGCAGACCGCTGACGGCGAATGCCTGATCGCGGATCATCTCAGCTTTGAGGCGCAGGCGGGGTGCCCGGGCGAGCCAGCGGTTTTCCGGGTCCTGCTCCAGCAGTTCAGGGCCGGCCGCTGCGGTCTGCTGGTAAGTAGCAGAGTGGACCATATAGCGGAGCATCGCCCTGACATCCCAGCCCTCTTCCCGGAATTTGATAGCTAAAAAGTCCAGCAGCTCCGGATGTGATGGCAAGGCCCCCTGATTCCCAAAATCAAAAGGTGTAGCCACAATGCCAGTCCCGAAGAGTTGTTGCCACAGCCGGTTGACCGTCACCCGGGCCGTTAGCGGGTTTTCGGGCGCAAAGAGCCACTCTGCCAAACCAAGGCGGTTGTTAGGTGCCCCTTCAGGCATAGGCGGCAGCTGCGAAGGCACCGCAGGCTCCACTTCTTCACCGTATTGGTCGTATTGCCCACGGTTGAGCATATACGTTTTGCGAGGGTTTTCCTGCTCTTCCATCACCATGAGGTCTATGAAAGGCAGCGTATCCCGGTTATTGATAAAGGTAACGATACTGTCGATGGCCGCCTGGGTGATGCGGACTGATGGCTTGGGCGCGTAGCGGAAATTCTGATTGAGCTGCCCAACAAACCCTTTCTCGGGGATGGTATTGAAAAAGCCATAAAGACTGAAGTAATCCTTTTGGCTGATCGGGTCGTACTTATGATCGTGGCAGCGGGCACACTCCATCGTCAGCCCGAGAAAAGCCGTCCCAAGGGTCTGAGCACGGTCAGCAACGTACTCTACCCGGTACTCTTCATCGATGACGCCACCCTCTGCTGTGATTTTATGGTTGCGGTTGAAGCCGGTAGCGATGCGCTGTTCGAGCGTAGGTTCCGGCAGCAGGTCACCCGCCAGCTGCCAGGTGACGAACTGATCGTAGGGCATATTTTCCGCATAAGCATGAATGACCCAGTCGCGCCAGGGCCACATCACCCGCTCAAAGTCATCCTGATAGCCGTGGGTGTCGGCGTAGCGGGCAATGTCCATCCAATCCAGAGCCATACGCTCGGCGTAGGCGGTGGAGTTGAAGAAGGTATCCACCAGGCGCGACCAGGCATCAGGGCGGCTATCGTTGACAAAAGCTTCCACTTCTTCCAGGGTAGGCGGCAGCCCGCGCAGATCAAAAGACAGGCGGCGGATGAGCTTCGCTTTATCTGCTTTGGGGCTGGGTTCCAAGCCCTTTTCCTGCTGTTTGGCACGAATGAAATGATCGATTTCGTTTTGCGCCCAATCTGCTCCTGCATCGGGTATGGCCGGGGGCTCGGGTGGCAGGAAGGCCCAGTGTTTTTTCCATTCCGCCCCCTGCTCTACCCAGCGGCGCAAAAGCGCTTTTTCGTGTTCCGTCAACGTGAGATTAGACTCCGGAGGCGGCATGACTTCCTGTGGGTCTTCGGAATAGATGCGCTGAACGAGGGTGCTTTTTTCCGGATTACCGGGTACCAAGGCGTAGTGGTCTTTGGCCTTGCCCAGGGCAGCGAAAGCATGAGCCTCCGTATGCAGGCCCAGGCCGGCTTCTCGGGTCGCCTCATCCGGGCCGTGGCATTTGAAGCAGCGGTCAGACAAAATCGGCTTGATGTGGAAATTGAAATCCACCACTTCGGGAAGGGCGGCAGCTGCCAATGCCCCATCAGCAGCAGGCTCTCGTCCACAGCTACAAAACAGGACGATACAAAAAATGGCAAAACAACAGGGTTTCAATATTGACATTTAGGCCAGCTTTTTTGGACTTGGACGGCGATTCTTTGGAAGCGCCACTCAAATGCGTTCTTTAATGTTTACTAAACCGGTTTAGCCTCTAATCAAAAATAGGAGTTTTACCGATGCTCGCAAAGAAATTTTGTGAATTTAAATGAGCTTTGTCATCTTTCCGGCAGCGGGATCGTGCAGCAGCCAGGCGGATTTGTTCGATTGGGGTTGATTCTTTCGAAAAATTTATTAATAAAACCGTGGAGGTCTGCTACTCCCCTTCCGACCATTTCTGGTAAATTTTTTCAAGCTCCCTGCCTTTTTCCGGATATTGTTCTATTACATTTTTCGACTCTTCAACGTTCTCTTTCAAGTTGACTAAAAAAAGCCCGTCTGCAACCGGCTCCCAGGGCGCATCTGTGTTGCCCGCGGGGTCAATGGGGGCGTGCAGCAGCTTCCAATCGCCTTTGCGGACGGCCCAGCGGTCCGGGCCTTCCCAAATCAGGTACTCGTGGGGGGAAGGGGCATCTTTTTCAAGGACACCGCGCAGAGACCGGCCTTCCAGGTGCCCGGGGACATGCTCCGCGCCTGCATAATCCAGTACGGTCGGAAACCAGTCCATGCCCGCCGCCATTTGATCCCGTACCACCCCGGCAGGGACCGCTTTGGGATAGCTGATCATAGCCGGTACCCGGATGCCTGCTTCAAATAAGGAGAACTTACAGCCGCGGTAAGGGCCTGCATAGCCCCCGCCCCCAAAGGTGCGGGCCTCGGTGCTGTGCCCGTGGTCAGACTGTAAAATAACGATGGTGTTTTCCCGAAGCCCGTATCGGTCCAACTGATCCATCAGGCGGCCCAGGCTCTCATCGATGGTGCTGATGAATGCGGCGTATTCTTTCCGGGGCGATGGCAAATCCGCATAGTAGTCTCGCCACTGCGATTTGGCCTGCAATGGATAATGCGGCATATTGATGGCATAGTACAGGAAGAAGGGCTCCTCCCGGTGCGCCCGGATATAATCGTGGGCTTCCTGCTCCATCAGGTCGAGGAAGAACTCCCCATCGTGCCAGACTTCTTCCCCGTTTCGCCACAGGTCATGCCGGTTGGGGCCGTTCCAGTAGAAGAAGTGAGAATAGTTGTCAATGCAGCCGCCCATGTGCCCGAAAGAGTAGTCGAACCCCTGGGCGTTCGGCATTTTATCGGGCTGATAGCCCAGATGCCATTTACCGATGTGGGCGGTTTGGTAGCCTTCTGCCTTTAGGGCCTCCGCCAGGGTGAAGGCTTCTCCGGGCAGCCCTTCGTGAGCGCCCGGCTGTGAGGTGGCGTTGTTGTTCAACCCCGCTTTGGTGGGCGTCATCCCGGTCAGCAGGGACGCCCGGGAGGGGGAACAGACCGAGGAGCCCGCATAAAATTGCGTAAAGCGTACCCCACTTGCCGCCAGCGCATCCATGTTGGGCGTATACAAATCCGGAGCGCCATAGCAGCCCATATCGAGGGTGCCCTGATCATCGGTGTAGATGAGGATGACGTTAGGGCATTGCTGAGCTTCCGCAGTATTCCAAATCCCAAGTGCCAGGAGGGCTATAAACAAGCGTATCATTTCAGGTAGTTTTCCAGTTCCGGATCGGTGGACAAAGAGTACGGGCGGGCGGCAGCATCGGTAGCCCATTCCGGGTTGGGCGCTGCGCCCATTTGGAATTGCAGTTCTCCTCCTGCCTGCACTGCATCGTAATCCAGCCAGGTGTAAGGGTGGGGTTTGCCGTTGAGGCTCGCCTGTTGTATATAGATATTTTCGGGGCTGTTACCCGCGGCACTGACCCGGAAGGTATTCCCATTTTCCAATTGCAGCTCCACTGACTCAAACAGCGGGCTACCCAGCACGTACTGAGGCGTGCCCGGGCATACCGGATAGAAGCCCATAGCACTGAAGACGAACCAGGCGGAAGTCTGCCCGTTGTCCTCGTCCCCACAGTACCCATCGGGTGCAGGCTGATAGAGCTTTTCCATGACTTCCCGGGACCGGGCCTGTGCCTTCCAGGGCTGCCCAGCGTAGTTGTACAGATAAATCATGTGCTGTATGGGCTGATTGCCATGCGCATAGTTGCCCATATTGACAATCTGCATCTCCCGGATTTCATGTATGGTGAAGCCGTAGTAGCTGTCGTCAAATTTGGGGGGCATGGTGAATACCTCATCCAGACGGGCTGCGAAGGCTTCCTCCCCGCCCATCAACTCCATCAGACCGGCAATATCGTGAAAGACCGACCAGGTATAGTGCAGGCTGTTGCCTTCCGTAAAGGCATCGCCCCACTTAAGCGGGTTGAAGGGTGACTGGAATGCACCGTTCTCCAATTTGCCACGCATCCATCCGGTTTCCAGGTCGAAGAGGTTTCGGTAGCGCTGACTTTGCTTATAAAAGCGTTTGGCCACATCTGTTTTGCCCATGGCGCGAGCCATTTCTGCCAAAGTAAAGTCCGCGTAGGCGTACTCCAGGGTGCGGGCAGCATTTTCATTGATCCCCACATCGTAGGGCACATACCCCAGCTTGTTGTAATAATCCACACCGGCCCGGCCCACCGACTGTATGGGGCGCCCCTCAGCTTCATTGGCATTCTTGAGCATGGCGTTCAGCAGCAATTCCGCATCATACCCTTCCACCCCTTTGAGGTAGGCATCAGCGATAATGGGCGTTGAATTCGAGCCAATCATACAATCCCGGTGCCCGGGGCTTGCCCATTCCGGCAGCCAGCCCGATTCCACGTAAGTGTTTTCCAGCCCCTGCATGATCCGGCTGTTCAGCTCGGGGTACATGAGGTTGAAAAAAGGAAAAACCGCCCGGAAGGTATCCCAAAAACCGTTGTCGGTGTAGAGATATCCGGGGCGGACTTCTCCGTTATAAGGACTGTAGTGTATGATTTGCCCGTTTTCATCAATTTCGTGCAGGGGGCGCGGGAACAAGAGCAACCGGTACAGACAGGAGTAGAAGGTCTGTATATCGGCTTCTTTTCCGCCCGACACTTTGATGCAGCTCAACTCCTCCTGCCAGCGGTCGTGCCCGGCTTGCTTGGTGGCTTCAAAGGTAGCCTTACCGATTTCCTGATCGAGGTTGCGCTGCGCCTGCTCCGGGCTGATGAAAGAGGAAGCGACTTTCACATTGACCTGTTCGCCCCGCTCCGTTGCAAAGCCCACGATTGCACCGACGTGATCGCCTTCGCTGTCCAAGGTATTCGGCATGAGCTGCCAGCCATCGCCCCAGGTGTGGTGGACGGAAAAATCTTTATCGAACTCCGCTACAAAGTAGTTGTGGAAATTGTCAGGCACCCCGCCGTGGTTGTTGCGGCAGTAGCCAATGATCTTACGCTCTTCCGGCAAAATTTTCACCATGGAGCCCCGGAAGAAACCATCGAGCAGAATGTAGGCCGAGTCTGTTTCCGGGAAAGTAAAGCGGAACTGCACCGCGCGTTTGGTCGGAGCCATCTCGGTCACCACATCGTAGTCGGCAAGGTACACTTTGTAGTAATGCGGCTGCACCACTTCCGCTTTGTGCGAAAACCAGGACGCCCGCTCTTCTTCCTGAAACTTCAGCGTGCCTGTCACCGGCATGAGAGAGAAGGCGGCATAGTCATTAATCCAGGGGCTGGGCTGATGGGTCTGCTTGAAGCCCCGGATTTTATACGCATCGTACTGATACGTCCAGCCATCGCCCATTTTGTTAGTCATGGGGGTCCAGAAGTTCATGCCCCAGGGCATCGCAATCGCCGGGTAGGTATTGCCATTGGACAAACTGAACTCGGAATCGGTGCCCATAAGCGGATTGGCGTAGCTCACGTAATCCACTGGCTCACTTCCGGAGGCTTCTGCCGCATCGGAGGTAGTACAGGCCGGCACCCAAGCCAATCCGGCAAGGCACAGTAAAATAATCTTGAGGGTATACTGCATAGGGCTTTAGTTGAGAATGACTTCGTCGAGGAAGGTCCACAATTCCTTTCCGCGGGCACCGTGCCAGGCTGGAGCTTCACCGTAATTATAAACTTTGACTTTGACGTAGCGGTATTGCCCCGGCTCCAGGCTGAGTTGGTAGCGATGCACCTGCAGCTCGTGCTCCTCCTGAGGCGGCAGGTCCAGGCTGCCGATAACCTGGAGCCGCCCGGGCTGATTGCCGGCCAATACCTCGATTTTATCAGGTGGGAATATCCAGGACTGGGTATCCTTCAGGGCACCGACTTCCACTTCTGTGATTTTGGTAGGTTCCCCCAAATCGATATCCAGGAAAATATTATCCTTGATACCCGTCCAGCGATTGTCATTATAACTTTGTGAACCGATCCGTTGGTCGAAGATCAGCTCCGCCCCTTCCTTGCCGTAGGGAAAGTCTTCCTGCTCTACACTGTATTTGGGGTACCCCTCCGGCAGCCCGGCAAGTGCGCTTTGGTAGTAAGGCTTTTCAAAGACCGCACTAGGGTTGAGCCCCGCTTCGTAGGCAATGGCTTTCACTGTGGTATTCTCACGGATGGTAAATGGCTCGGTATAAGGCGTTCTGCTATCGTCCGGGGTGCCCCCATCAAGGGTGTAGTAAATTTGGGCACCTTCGTTCTTAGAAACCAGTTCAATCGTGCGTTCGGTACGGAAAAAAGCACCGGGAGCCGGATCGTAGGGTGCGGGGGTGCCTACAACCGGAATTTCCGCCTTGGCCGTATCCTCAAAGTCGCCGGGGTAAGTCGCCGAGGGCGCACTGCCCCAATCGTAATTCGGTTCCGGCCCCAGCTCAAATTCAAGCAACCCGCCTTGCATAATCGTTTCGTACTCCATGAAGTTCTTATCGTAAGGCTGCCCATTGAGGGTAACCGACTGTATGTAAATGTTTGCGGGCGATACGTTATTGGCAAGTATGGTGAAGTCATCTCCACTTTCCAAATGAAGAACGGCTTTCGGGTGGATAGGCGCCGCAAGCTGAAAGACACCATCGCCCGGTGCCACCTGATACATGCCCAGCGCGCTTAGGATATACCAGGCTGACATCTGCCCCAAGTCCTCGTTGTTGATAAAGCCTTCCTGCGGATTGGGGTGGTACATCGTGGTCAGCACTTCATTGATGTAGCGCTGTGCCAGCCAGGGCTTGCCGACGTAGTTGAACAGGTAAGGCATATGGTGGCCGGGCTCATCTCCGTGCCCGTACTTCCCGATAAATCCGGAAATGTCCACGTGCTGATGCCCCTCGAGAGGCGACTCATTTTGAAAAACCCCCTGCAGCCACTGCGCGTAGGCTTCCCGCCCGCCGTGCAGCTGCATGACGCCCTTCATATCATGGGGGGAGTAAGCCGAATACGCCCAGATGTTGCCCGAGATGTAATGCCCCTTGAGCGAATTCCACTTCGTTGTATCCAGCAGCAGGTGCTCGCCGGTAGCTGTGATGGGCATAAAATAGCCCGTCTGCGGGTCAAAAAAATTGCGGTAGCCGATCGCACGGCGGTCGAATAAAGTTTGGTCTTTCGTTTTGCCCAGCTTCTCGGCTACCCGGGCTATCGCCCAATCGCAATAATTCTGTTCAGTCGTTTTGGAAACGGATACGCCGGTCTCTGCGGTTACGTATCCGTATTTGAGGTATTCGTCCATGCCGTTGAGGTCGCTCACCTGACTGTGCTTGGTGCGGTCAAAGGCAGCATAGCGGATGGCTTCGTAAGCTGCTTCCACGTCCACGCCGGGGATGTCCTTCAGCACGGCATCCGCTACGGGCGAGACCGCGCTGTATCCGATCATGCAACGGTTGTCGTAGCCCAGGCATTCCCAGCTAGGCAAGCCCACATCCTCGACGGCTACCCGGGAGGAAAGGCTGTTCACAAACCCGGCTGTCTTTTCCGTTTCAATGATGGTGAATAGCGGGTGCAGCCCGCGGTAGGTGTCCCAGGTGGAGTAATTGCTGTACTGGGGGATATCGCTTTGCCGCACCTTGCCCTCCACGTAGTACTGCCCATCCGCATCGGAGATCAGATTCGGGGAAATGAAGGCGTGGTAAAGCCCGGTATAAAACAACTTCATCTGCCGTTCAGTCGCGCCCTCAATTTCGATTTTGGACAATACCTTTGCCCACTCCTGCCGGGCATTTTCATGGGCCACGTCAAAGCTGGCCACTGCCTCCGCCTCAAAGTTGGCTTTCGCCCCTTCAATGGAAACCGAGGAGAGTGCCAAATGGGCCTCTACGCTTTCCCCGGGTGCCAGGTCGAACCGCAACTGGCCGACCAAGCCTTTGCTGCTTCCTTTTTCGCCAGCTACTGTTGAGCCGTCTTTTGCCAGGCTGAAAGCAGCTACCGGTTTAGAAAATTTCGCGTAAAAGTATTGGGTGCGGTCCCCAGCCGACCACCCCTCGCAGTCTTTATAGCCAACCATTTCAGTCTCAGAGATCAACTCCAGGTGCGTATCCTGAATGTTTTCATTGATCTGATGGTTGGGGTCAATAATGAGGTAAGCCTCCCCTCCCCCGTTGAAAGTGTACCGATGATAGCCCACACGTGTGCCGGCTGTCAGCTCCACTAATACGTCCTCTTCGTGCAGCAGTAGTTTGTAATAACCCGCCGATGCCGATTCATTATCGTGGGAAAAACGCGCCCGGTAGCCGGTATCCGGCTGCTCATCCTCACCGGGGCCAGTGTGTGCTGCCCGGGCAGGCATGACCAAAATGTCGCCCAGCCCGGACAAACCCGGCCCGCTGAGGTGGGTATGCGCAAACCCCTTGACGATACTATCGCTGTAGTGATAGCCGGAGCAATACGCCCATGATTTATACTCATTGGATGGGCTCAGTTGCACCATGCCGAAGGGCGTAGTGGCCCCCGGAAAGGTATGGCCTGTGCCGCCCGTGCCAATCATGGGGTCTACATAAGCTAAGTAGGGCTCCCCGACAGTGGGTGCAACCGTCTCCGGCGCGACACTGCAAGCCGATATCAAAGCGGCAAAGAACAAGGTGGTCAGGTTTCTTAACATCGTTGATGGTAACATTATTCGGTATAGGAATCGTAAACAGTCCTGACCCGGACCGGCGGCCAGCCACCGGCGGGAGGAGCGGGCAAAGTTAAGTGCACCGTTTTGGGCTCGCCCGGGCAGAGGTCAAAAAAATTGTCAGAGAAATTACCAGGCAGGCCGTCCAGGCTTACATGTACCCCTTTAGCCAGGGCATCAGACTCCAGGGTAACGGCCAGTTGCTGTTCCGAGGCATCCGTCCCCACCCTGATAGCCGGCTTAGGCAGGTTAAGTTGCCGTACCGGGGCCAGAAAGGCAGTTTGGTCGTAAACCAAGCCTTCTCCATCCTCCAGCTGCACCCGCAGCCAAAGGTCGGCGGGGTCCTGCCCGAGGGCAGCCTCCTGCAAGCCATTCAATTCCAGCCTGGTTTTGCCATTGGCTTCCACCAGCAGATTGCGCTCTTCGTGCTGCAGGCGCTGCCCAGACAGGCGGTACAACCCTGTGCTTAGCCGTATGCACTGCTCAGTAGGCAAATCTGAAACCACCGTAACGGACCATTCCTCTGCTTCGGTTTCCAGCACTGCCAGAAGCGGACTAAACGCCTGCCGAACTGCGTAGTGCAATGCTTTCCACTGGCCGTAATAATCGATGCCCGACCAGGAAGCCACCGGCCAGCAATCGTTGAGCTGCCAGTACAGGGTACCCATACAAAATGGCTTGGCTTTGCGGTGGGCCTCAATGGCTATCCGGATGCCTTCCGCCTGCAGGAGCTGGCTCAAATACAAAAAGGATTCAAAATCTTTCGGTACCCGGTAGTGCTCCAGCAAGTACTTCCGGATGATGCCATTGCCCCGGGGGTGTTTCTGGTGCAACTGCATGACCGGCGACTCAATGGACCAGTCTTCGGGCTCGGCGTAGCGCTTCACAGACTCCAGCAGGGGGAAGGACTGGAAGCCATACTCGCTCATAAACCGGGGCACGGCCCATTGGTAGGTGGAGAATGGCGCCTCTTCGTGCCAGACGCCCCAGTAGTGCACATCGCCTTGGTTATAGTGATGGTGCTCGGAATAATCATACACCGGCGAAGAAGGCAGATAGTCACGGGTAGGGTCATGCTCAAATACCATTTCCGGCAGCACCGCCTCAAACAGCCGTTCATAATCAGAAGCCATCCTTTTGCACTGGGCTTCCGTATATCCATATTCTTCCTGCCATCCCCAATACTGCCAGGCTACTGCGATTTCGTTATTGCCGCACCAGAGCGCCAGGCTTGGATGGCCCTTAAGGCGCCCGATATTGTAAAGCGCCTCCGCCCGGACATTTTCAATAAAATCAGGATCCCCCGGGTACATGGTGCAAGCAAACATGAAGTCTTGCCAAACCATGATGCCGTATTCGTCGGCCAGATCATAAAAAAGGTCGGCCTCGTAAACACCGCCGCCCCAGACCCGCACCATATTCATATTGGCAGCGGCCATATCTTCAAAAACCTGCCGGTAGTGGGCCTCCGAAGGCCGGTCCAGAAAACTGTCCTGCGGGATGTAGTTGGCCCCTTTAGCAAAGATAGGCTGGCCATTAACTTCAAAGTAAAAGCTCCGCCCCTCCTCATCAGCTTCCCGGATGAGCTTGATGGTGCAAAGCCCAAATCGGCCGGTGGTACGGTCTATAGTCTCGCCGGACTGCTGCAATTGCCATTTCAAATCATAAAGTACCGGCTCCCCCCATCCCCGGGGCCACCAGTAATCTCCCCCCTCCAGCGTAACCTCAAAAGCAAGCTTGTTACCGCCGGGCTCCAGGCTGGCCTCCTGCTCAAATCGCCACCGCCCCTCCCCTATCTCCAGCACGAGGGTGTAATCACCTGCTGATGCAGCTTCAACCGTTACTTCCGCCAGGGCAATGCCCCCTTGCTCCGTAAGCGACTGAGTGACCAAATTGGCGGCGGTCAGCCGCGCCAGCCCAAAACTCACCCAAGTCACGGGCCGCCAAATGCCGGAACTCACGAACCGGGGGCCCCAGTCCCAACCGTAGTGATAGGGGGCTTTCCGGGTAAAGACGCTAAGCTTCTCTTCAGCGTGGTCATTGCCAGCCGGGTAAGTAAAGCCTGCCGCTTCCGCCAGAGGCTGCACCTCCTTAATGGGCGAGCGGAACAAGACCCGCAGCTCGTTGGCCCCCGCCTTTAATAAATGCCCCACTTCCACTTGGTAAGCCAGAAACATATTTTGGGCGTTTAGCACCAGCTCACCGTTCAGGTAGACATCGGCGTAGGTATCCAAGCCTTCAAAAACCAGCTTGTGCCGTCTAAATTTAAGCCGGGCGGGGGCGGCATCAAATACCATCCGGTATTCCCAATCCTCCTTTTCTATCCACTGCAAATCATTTTCTGCAGCCCGGTAGTAAGGGTCCGAAATCTCCCCTTGCCGCAGTAAGTCTGAGAAATTATTGCCAGGCACCCGGGCCGGCAGCCATTCAGAAGACCCGGCTTTTCGGAAAGACCAACCTTCCAGCAAAAGCGTTTGCACCAGCACCGGAGTACCGGCTGCCAAAAGGGTGGAATCTGTAATTTTTTCGAAATTGTTGGTGTGAGGCATAATGAAGATGGAATGGTATATAGGCTTAGAGGCGCTGCCTGCAATACGGCCGGGCCCCTGTATACGCTCAAAATGTAAAATTTAGGCTTTGAAATTAATAAAAAAAGCTAAAAACAGCAATAAACCGCATATTTTTTGCCGGTTTTACCATAAACGTGCATAAACAAGAAAAAAACCGCTTCTTTTTCGTATATTGAGAGCTGATTGTCTGCCGTACCAGCTACGAGCAAGCGCCATCTACTACTGCCAATAAACTGGATTATGCTGAAGGAGGAACGGCAGAGCATGATTCTGGAGATCATCAACCTGCGCAACAAAATCAAGTCGACTGAGCTAAGTGAGCACCTCGGTGTTTCAGAGGATACCGTACGCCGGGACCTGCGCGAACTGTCGGAGGGGGGCTTCATCAAAAAGGTGCACGGCGGGGCATTGGCCAACCCCAAGACTCCGGAAGCCATTCATCAGCAAAGCGGGGCCCCCAGCTCGGAAACGACCTTGATTGCCCAGAAGGCCACTACTTTAATAAGCGAAGATATGGTCATCCTTATGGACGGTGGGCCAGCCACCCTGGCCCTGATCAACCAATTGCCCAGTGCGTTTTCCCTGACCATTTTCACCAATTCTATTTCTATCGCGAACCGCCTGGCTGCTAATCCGGATATCGACACCTACCTGCTTGGGGGCAAAGTTACCGGGCGGGACCGGGTGACAGCAGGGGTAGAAGTAATCCGTTCAATTGAGGAATTGCACGCAGAGCTTTGTTTTATCAATGCTTCAAGCCTGCACGCCACCATTGGGCTTACCAGCAGCAATAAAGAAGTGGCCATGGTCAAGCAATCTATGATTGCCGCCTCTGGGCGGCCAGTCATTTGCTGCCCCTCGGAGCATCTGGGGCAAATACAGCCCTTCCGGGTCATTAAGGCCGAAAAAATATCTACGTTGATCACCGATCTGCCACCCGGCGATAAGGCCCTGGCACCAATCGCCCGCCAAGGCGTGCACATTTTATAACTCCTAATGCTTTTGCCCGATGACCACCTTTTTGCATGCCTGCCTGGAAAACCGACGCCCGCTGTTCACGGCGCTGCTGCTATGGGGCGCCCTGCCCTTTTTGCTGCATGCACAATCCCCGGCTGACTATGTCAACCCTTTTATTGGCACTTCTAACTTTGGCGCTACCCACCCGGGCGCGCAGTACCCCCATGCTTTAGCTTCGGTGACGCCTTTCAATGTAGCTTTCCGGGAGGGTGCAGAGAACCCCATTGAGAAAGATGCCGGCTGGAATTCCCGGGCTTACATCTATGAGAATGGCTTCCTGACGGGTTTCAGCCACGCCAACCTGAGCGGCGTAGGCTGCCCGGAGCTCGGCGTCCTGCTCCTGATGCCCACCACCGGCAAGCTGGCCTTTGATGCAGAAGTTTACGGCAGCACTTATTCGGAAGAACAAGCGTCGCCTGGTTATTACAGCTGCCAACTCGATAACTATGAAGTACAAGCGGAGGTGAGCAGTACGCTGCGTACCGGCATCAGCCGGTACACCTTCCCGGAAGGAGCGTCTCATATCCTGCTCAACCTTGGGCTCGGGCTAACCAACGAGACCGGGGGCATGGTCAAAATCAACTCTCCGCAGGAAGTCGAAGGCTATCGGATGATCGGCACCTTTTGCTACAACCCCGAGGACGTGCGCCCGGTATACTTTGTAGCCCGGCTCAGCCGTCCGGCAAAGTCCTTCGGGGCCTGGAAAAAAATGCCCGAATACAAAGGCCCCGAAGGCGATTGGACCCGCTATAACAACACCTACAAACCCTACGAAGGCTTCATGCAGGAAATGGCTGGCGACGATATTGGTGCCTACTTTTCCTTTGATACCCGTGAAAGCGAGGTGATCGAGGTCAAACTGGGCATTTCCTACGTCAGTATTGAGAATGCGCGCGCCAACCTGGAAGCAGAACAGCCTGGTTTTGACTTTGAGGGCGTCCGCAATGCCAGCAAAGCCCGCTGGAATGAGCTGCTGGGGCGGGCTCAGGTAAAAGGCACAGATGAGCAAAAAACTCTTTTTTATACCGCTTTGTACCACAGCCTTATCCATCCTAATATCCTGCAGGATGTGAATGGGGAATACCCAATTATGGGGCGGCCGGGCATTGGCACAATGGAAGGCGGCCGCAACCGTTATACCGTGTTCTCCCTGTGGGATACCTACCGTAATGTGCACCCCCTGCTCAGCTTACTTTATCCGGATCTGCAGGAAGAGATGGTGCAAACGATGGTGGACATGTACAAAGAGAGCGGCTGGCTGCCCAAATGGGAGCTGCTGAGCATGGAGACCAATGTAATGGTAGGCGACCCCGCCACCCCGGTTATTGCCGATACTTACCTGCGCGGTATTCAGGGGTTCGATGTGGAATCCGCCTATGCGGCTGCCTGGAAAGCCGCCACCACTCCGGAAGCAGGCAACCCATTGCGCCCTGACTTCGACACCTATGCTCAGCTGGGGTATGTCCCAATGGACGGGGAAAGCCTCTACGGCGGCAGTGTTTCTGCTGCCCTGGAATACTACCTTTCCGACTGGGCCCTTGCTCAATTGGCTAAAGCGCTGGGCAAAAAGGAAGAGGCCCGGATGCTGGAACGACGGGCTAAAGGGTACCTCCATTATCTCGACCCCGAAACCGGTATGCTCCGGCCCAAGTATGCCGATGGCCGCTTCTACGAGAACTTTGACCCGGAGGAGGGCAAAAATTTCGAGCCTGTAACCGGGTTTGTGGAAGGCACCGCCTGGCAATACCGGTTTTACGTACCTCATGATATCCCATTCTTGATAGATACCCTGGGTGGGGGCGAAGCTTTTGTCAATGCATTATCCACCTGCTTTGCAGACGACCAATACGATGTGGCCAACGAGCCTGACATCACCTACCCTTTCCTGTTCAACTATGTGCCCGGTGCTGAGTGGCGCACTCAGCAACAAGTATTGGACATCATTGAAACACACTACACCAACGCCCCGGGCGGCATACCCGGCAACGATGATACGGGCACCTTATCAACCTGGCTGGCTTTCAGCATGATGGGCATTTATCCGGTTTGCCCCGGCGATATGGACTATGCGGTATTCACGCCGGCCCTGGAGGAAGTGCGCCTACAGCTGCACCCTGACTACTATCCCGGCAAAGAGCTACTCATACAGGCTCCGCGCCCAACGCCCTCTGCCATTTACATCAAAACCGCCCGATTCGAAGGCCAGCCGCTGAGCCCGCTCTTCCTAAGCCACCAAAAGCTGGTAGAAGGCGGCACTTTGAAATTTGATTTAACGACAAAACCCAAAAGATGATCACTTCACGTTCTATTTGCTTATTGGTTGCCGGACTGGCACTGAGCTGCTTCCTGGGGGCACAGCAGCACGAGTACTTCCGTTACAACCCGCGGAATTATGTCTGCCAATACACCGCCACCCCCCTGGAGATTGATGGGAAGCTGTCGGAGAAAGCCTGGAAACAAGCGGAGGCTACCAACAAGTTTATAGATATCGAGGGTACGGTCAAGCCGCTGCCTTACTACGACACTCAGGTCAAAATGCTGTGGGATTCGCAGTATTTCTACATCGCCTCCGACCTTCAGGAGCCTCACCTGTGGGCAACCTACGACAAACGAGATATGGTCATTTTTCACGAAAACGACTTTGAGGTCTTCATTGACCCGGATGGAGACACCCACCACTACTACGAATTGGAGATCAACGCCCTGGGCACCCTCTGGGACCTCATCCTGACCCGCCCTTACCGGGATGGTGGGCAAGCTATTGATGCCTGGGACATCACCGGGCTGAAGTCAGCTGTGCATTTGAATGGCACTTTGAATGACCCCAGCGATGAAGACGAAGGTTGGACCCTGGAGCTTGCCCTCCCCTGGTCGGTGCTTGAAGAGCTGGCCCCCCACGCAGGGCCGCCCCGCCATCAGGAGATATGGCGAGTCAACTTCTCCCGGGTACAATGGCAGACAGAAGCCAAGGGGGGCGCCTACCAAAAAAAGAAAGACCCGGCCACCGGCGCGCCCTTGCCTGAGCACAATTGGGTGTGGTCGCCACAGGGTGCTATCGCCATGCACCAGCCGGAGACCTGGGGGCAGGTGCAATTCTCTAAAATACCGCCCGGCAAAACCGCCCGCTTTGAGGGGCAGCCCAAACTGGAGGCTATCCGCTGGCAATTACGGCAGGTTTACTATAAGCAGCAAGACTGGCGGTCTGCAAACGGCACCTACACGGATGACCCCGAAACGCTAGGCCTTGAGGGCGCCCCTATCAGCGTAGTCGCAGGCCCTGACTACTTCATTGCCGAGTACGAACTGGGCGATACGCGGATACGCTTGCGCGAAGACGGTAAAATTGACCATATCAATCCATCTGAAGAGGATGAATAAAAGAGACTTCCCCAAACCATATCCCGGCCTGGGCGGCGTAACTGCCGGCAGCCACCGGGCAACACTATAACCAGCTACACCATCTAAAAGGCAAGCCATATGAACGATCAGCCCTACATAGAAGTCCCGGACACCCAGGGTGCATGCTGGGGGGGGTGGCCAGCTATTGGGCAAGCGTTGAAGGCACACCTGAGGGCAATGGACAAAACCAAGGTCGTCCTCGCCGTGGAATGCTATCCTGGCACCTACGCGCACATCGACATGAGTTTCCTGAAATCTACGCTGCAGCCCCATGTTGTTTGCCGGTCAGAAGATTTATTCCTGGAGGAAAAAACCATCCGGCAGCGTACCAGCAAAGGGTTTGCCAAAGCGCCGCGGGCGGATCACGACCTGCCCAGCACTGTTGCCTCCTTTTTTGACGAGCAGAAACTGGCCGCTATTAAAGAAACCATTGAGAGCATAGACGAGGGGATCATACTCATACACGGCGTAGGGGCCCATTTGATTGCCCCGGCCGATGTGCTGGTTTATTCTGATGTCTCACGCTACGAGCTCATACAGCGCCTCAAGCGAAAGGATATCACTAATATTGGAGTCGACAACCGGGATGAGCCCTATTGGCTACAGTACGCCTGGAGCTATTTTATTGATTGGCCGCTGGGGGACCACATCAAGCAGGCACTGCTGCCGGTTTGCGATTTCGTGCTGGAGACCAACAACTGGCAACGGCCCAAAATGGCTACCGGGGGTGCCCTTCGCAAGGGGCTGGCCACTGCTGCCCGCCGCCCATTTTCTCCTGCTCCCTTCTTTGACCCGGCACTTTGGGATACCCCGGAGCCGGAGGCCAAAACCCAAGAAAGCTTAAGTGTCAATTTTCACCTAAGAGCGGAAGAAGACAACCTGCTCCTGAAACTGGGCGATCAGCTTTTCGAAGTACCTGCCATCAATCTGCTGCACTATCTGCCGGAAGCTATTCTGGGCCCAGTGGTCAGGGGCACATGGGGCAACCGTATCCCTTTCCGGATTGGCTTTCACGACTGTTATGAGCAAAAGAGCCATATTGTCAATTACTACCCTACACCCGAGGAACTCGCCCGGCACTTTGGGCAGGTAGCCCGCCAAAACGATACCTATGTGCCCGTAAAGGCCAGAAAGGATGCGCAATTGCTGGCCGGGGTGCAACCCGACCAATCTCTTGTCGCCCTGGAGGAAGCTACCCGCCGGGACTGGCCCGGGGAGATGGTGTGGCGGGCCCTGCTGCAGGCATTGCCGCTTAAACGCTGCGAAGCAGTGGCCATACCCGCCGGAGTACTGCATAGTACCGGGGTGGGCTGCCAACTGATACATATCAGCACAGCACCAGCACTTTTCCGGCAGTACTTTGGCCGCAAGGACAAGGCACAGGACCCCTACCTGCCTATGCCTATGCCCGCCCTGGCTGACTTGATTGACCGTCGGCAGGAAGCGCCCCCGCCCTGGCAGGTGCCGGGCGCCGGCTTTATGGTCCGTATATTGTCCTTGGAAGGTTCGGCCAGCCTGCCGGGGGATGAGTGCATCCGGGCGGTATGCCTGGTGGAAGGCCCGGCCGTGCGCTTAAGTTTCGGCCAGGGGCAAGCCTGCACCCTGCCATTTGGCCAAGTCACGCTGCTGCCCGCGGGGCTGCGCAACGTACAACTGGAGACCCAACGCCCGGCAGAGGTCTTGGTGGTTCACCCCTTTGCCGGAAACCAGCGGCCAGAACCCGTCACAACAGATTAGTGCAGACCGCTCAAATACGGAATGGCTTTTTTTGCGCGCAACCGCTTGCGGGGGCTGATGCCCATATTGCCGGGTATCGGGTCCAGCCCAGTTCCGGTTGCGCATTAGGTGCCGGCCTCTTCCTTGGGAACCGGGTAGAAGGCAACCCAATGCTGCATCAGACTACCAAGGCGTATTTTTCTTCGCGCTCCAGGTAGTAGCGGGCATTTTCAGCGACCACGATATCGAGCGGCAAGTGCTGTATAGTATCCACTTTTTTACCGAAAATCAATTTGTGGACGAGGCTCATCAAGCTGAGGTAGCCCTGCTCAACCGGGTTTTGGTTGATCAGGAACTGTATAGCGCCGGCTTTCAGGTACTGAATATTTTTGGGCAAAAGGTCAAAGCCTACAATTTTAATCCGGTCAAGCTCACCGGGTTTGAGGGCATCCAGGATTCGGTAAGAGCGGGAATTGGTAACAAAAAAACCGCGCAGGTCCGGCTCCCGCTGCAGCAATTCCATTAGGAACCGCCGCAGCGCCAGGTCATCCTGAAAGTCCTCGAAGACGACCTTTTGAATCCGTTGCGCATCGCCAATGCCCTCGGACTTAAAGTAGTCGACCAAGCCCTTTGCTTTATCGGACAAGTGTTTGGCATTGGCCGGCTCCTTGCTCAGGTTGACCACCGCTACTTTGCCGGCAGGGCCAAGCCCAATGCTTAGAAGCTTGCCCGCCAGCACGCCGCTTTGGTAGGAGTTTTGGCCGACGTAAGTCAGCACATTCTCTCCGGATAATTCCGTATTGAAAATAGACACAGGGATGCCCCGCTTTTTGCACTGCTCCAGCAAATCCGTTGCCGCCTTGAGAAAAACCGGCGGGAAAACCAAGGCACCGGGTTTGGCGTTGAGTACTTTGGCTGCCTTAGCAGCAAAATCCATTTGATCGAAGAGATTAAAGTAAGTCGTTTCCACCTCGATGCCGTAGTGGCGTGCAGACTGCCAGGCTTTCTCTATGCCTTTATTCGGCAGCTCCCAGTACGGGTCGATGGTAGGGTCAGGCAGCAGGATAGCAATCCGCAAAACTTTGCGGCTGGCCAGGGTACGGGCAATGATATTTGGCTCGTAGCCAAGTTCTTCCATGACCTGTTTCACCCGGGCCCGCTTTTCAGCAGAAACATTACCGCGATTGTGGATGACACGGTCTACGGTCCCTGTGGATACTTTCGCTTTTTTCGCAATATCCTTGATTCTTATTCGGTTTCCCATTACTTCTTTGCGATGTTTGCCCTGGACATAATCTTGCATTTCAGTCGGGAAGACCAGGCTTTACAGTAAACAGTGTATCGAGCGCTATTATACGTATAATATTGGATATGTGTTCGAACACAGCGTTAAAATATTTCAAACAAGTAGATATTATTCAGAAAAAATTATAAATTTGCACCACCTGACGTAATTTAATACAGTAAGCTAAAGTGCTTTGCAACCTGCCGGCCTGGTGCGCCCAGCTTAGCCACTTTCCGGCCGCCGGGTCAGAGCGCTAGCTGGCACTATAGAATTGGAAGGGCAAGTGGCCTTTATGCCCATTAAAAAACTAACACTAGAATATATTGGATCCTTTAGCCGTAGGCGTAGATATTGGAGGCACCAACACTAAACTGAGCCTCGTCACCCGGTCTGGACAAATTTTGAAGCGGTCCTCCTTCCCGACGCACGCCATCAATGGAGAAATGGACTACCCCACTACCCTGCTGGCTTCCATGAAGCAACTGCTGGCCTACGCCAAACGCCCGCTAAAAGGGATTGGAGTGGGCGCACCGGGCTGCGACCCGGAAACAGGCTACATCAGTTATGCAGTGAACCTGCCCTTTACTGCTCCGTTTCCGATCCGTGATTTTTTGTCCGAAAAACTGTGCGCGCACACAGTTTTGGTTAAAGACTCCACGGCAGCGGCGCTGGGTGAAAAAATGTGGGGCGGGGCCAGCGATATGGACAGTTTTATTTTAATTGCGCTCGGCACCGGCCTGGGCAGTGCTTTTTACATCAATGGCCGGATTGTAGAGGGGGGGCACGGGCTGGCCAGCGAGTTGGGGCACACTACGGTTGTGCCCAATGGCCGGAAGTGTACCTGCGGCCGGAGAGGCTGCCTGGAGACTTACGTTTCTGCCACCGGCCTGCGCCGGACCTGCCAGGCACTTATGGCGCAGGAGTTGCTGCCCAGCGCCCTGCGCACCCTGCCCGAAGCTGCGCTGACGGCGAAGACCATCACCCTTGCTGCGCAGGAAGGAGACCCTCTGGCGCAGATGGCTGTAGATGATGTTGCCCAAAAACTTGGGCATGCCTTGGCCAGCCTTATCCTGCAGATCGACCCGCAGGGCATTTTCCTTTCCGGAGGGCTGGCCAAGGCAGGCAACCAACTGGCCTTGGCTGTAGAACGGCATATGAACGCCGCTTTGCTCCCGGCGTTTCGGGATAAAGTACCCGTCCGGCTTTCTCAGCTGGGCGCCGACAACGCCGGCACGCTGGGCGCTGCCGCACAGGTTTATATTGAAAGCAATTAGCCCTGCTTAAACAGGGCCTAAATAGAAAACCCAAATTCACCTATGAGGAATTTTCTGAAATACCAGTTACGTTCGGTAGAAAAAATGCCTACCAAGGTATGGGCAAAAGCCAGAGAAGGGTCAGCCCACGTTGCGCAATCTATTGCCTTGGCTATCCGGCAGCGCCAACAGGAGAACAAGCACATCGTACTAGGCCTGGCGACGGGCTCCTCCCCTATTCAGGTATACCGGGAGCTGGTGCGCATGCACAAGGAAGAAGGCCTGAGCTTCGAAAATGTGATCACCTTCAACCTGGACGAGTATTACCCGATGCCGCCCGATGCCCGGCAAAGCTACGTGCGCTTCATGAACGAACACCTGTTCGACCATGTCGATATTAAAAAGAAAAACGTTCATATCCCGGACGGCACCCTCGACATGGAAGAAGTCGAATCCTACTGCGAGGAGTACGAGCGTAAAATTAAATCCTTCGGCGGGATTGACATACAGTTGCTCGGCATTGGCCGTACTGGCCATATTGGCTTCAACGAACCCGGTTCCTGGGAAACCTCCGTAACCCGCATGGTACGCCTGGATGCGCTGACCCGCCGGGATGCAGCCAAAGATTTCGACCGGGAAGAGGACATTCCCTACCGGGCCATCACGATGGGCATACAGTCCATTATGAATGCCAAAAAAATCTACCTGCTTGGCTGGGGGCAACACAAAGCCGAAATTCTGCAAAAGGCGATCGAAGAAGAAATCACCCCCAACATCCCTTCCACCTTTTTGCAGAAACACCCCGACGTCAGCGTACATCTCGACTACGGCGCTGCTGAGCTTCTGACGCGCTTCGAGGCCCCCTGGCTTATTGGCATCTGCAATTGGAACGAAGACCTGATCTGTAAAGCTGTAACCTGGCTCTCGCGCCGTACCCAAAAGCCCATTCTCAAGCTCACCACGGAAGACTACGCTGAAAACGGGCTGAGCGACCTGACAATAGAGCATGCCTCTGCCTACAATATCAACATCCGCATCTTCAACCGCCTGCAGCATACCATCACCGGCTGGCCCGGCGGCAAGCCCAATGCTGACGACACCACCCGGCCGGAACGGAAAACACCGGCTAAAAAGCGGGTGATCATTTTCAGCCCCCACCCCGACGATGATGTCATCTCAATGGGCGGGACTTTCCAGCGGCTGGTGGACCAAGGCCATGAGGTCCACGTCGCCTACCAAACTTCAGGCAATATCGCCGTACACGACCACCACGCCCGGCATTTCCTTGAATTCTGTATCGAGCTGCTGGATGCGGAAGGCAAAAAGGGCGATGCATTTGACAAGCGCGTACGGCAAATGCTGGATCAGGTCATCACAAAAAACAACGAAGGGGTTGCTGCCGGCGAGACCCGGTTGGTTAAAGGGCTGGTCCGGAGGGGAGAAGCCCGGGCCGGCGCCCGCCTGTGCGGATTGCCAGACGCTCAAATCCACTTCCTGGATATGCCTTTCTACGAGACTGGCCGAACCCGCAAAAAGCCACTGGCAGAAGAAGACATTAAGTGCATTGTAGACTTGCTTCGCAAGATTGAGCCCCATCAGGTCTACGCCGCAGGTGACCTGGCCGATCCCCATGGCACCCATGCAACTTGCCTGGATGCCATTTTCCAGGCTTACGACAAGATCAAGACCGAAGACTGGGCGCAGCACGCCTGGCTATGGCTCTACCGGGGCGCTTGGCACGAATGGCCCGTGCACGAAATTGAAATGGCGGTGCCGATCAGCCCCGTAGAGTTGCTTAAAAAACGGGATGCCATCTTCATGCACCAGTCGCAAAAAGACCGCCCCCCCTTCCCCGGCAACGACTCCCGGGAGTTCTGGCAGCGGGCGGAAGACCGCAACAAGCACCTGGCCAATGAATACCGGTCCCTGGGCCTGGCCGAGTACGAAGCCATGGAGGCCTTCAGCCGTTGGAAATTCGACTGGCAAAAGGCAGGGCCTGCTAAAACATCCAAGCCCGGCAAAAAACAAAAAGCAGGCCCCAAACAAAAGGAGAAGTCTCCTACCCCTCAATCTAATTGAAAAGCGTGGCTGCCCCCGGCAAAGGGCAAGCCCTCATGACGAAGGATACATTTTTTAGATTTCATACACTACTTTTTTTCGAAGGAAGGCGCAACGCCTTCCTTCTTTTGTAACTTGGCGGCAAACCATAAAGCGTTATTCCATGAGAAGAATCTGTTCGACTTTCATCCTCAGCCTGGCCATCGTGCTAAGTGCGTTTTCGCTTCAGGCTCAGGTGGAAAACAGAAAAGTGATGAAGAAAAAGGCAGGCGGAGAAAAAACGGAAAAGTGGCGGCAAGAGCTGGCCAATACCGCTGTTATCCCTCAGCCCCTGCAGCTGAAAGCCAATGCTGGCGTGAAGCTGATTGGCGCAGACTATAAGCTTAAGTTTGACGAGTCGGACGAGGGCCTGGGTTTAGCTGCCGATTATCTGGAAAAATGGCTATCCAGAAATGCGCTAGAGAAGCAGTCGCCCGGCAAGCCTCCGGTCATCGAGCTCAAGATCATCGATACGGTAGATGTAGCGGAAGGCTACTTTCTCCGCGTTGGCGCAAGGGGCGTCCGAATCTATGGATCAGATGCCGCCGGGGTTTTCTATGGCATACAGTCTATGATACAGCTGAGCCAACCCTGGCAGTACGAGCCCAACCGCATGGTGGCGCTCCCCTTCGTAGATATCAAAGACCGGCCTGCTTTCCCTTACCGCGGCATGCACCTTGATGTGGGGCGGCATATGTTTCCGGTTGAGGCGGTAAAGGACTACATAGACATGCTCGCCCGGTACAAAATGAACCGCTTTCACTGGCACCTCACTGAGGATCAGGGTTGGCGCATAGAGATCAAGCAATACCCCAAGCTGCAGGAGGTTGCCGCTTACCGGGACGAGACGCTAAAGGGGCACTACAGCGATCAGCCACACCAATTCGACGGGCAGCGCTACGGCGGGTACTACACCCAAGAAGAGGTCAGGGAAATCGTAGCGTACGCCAAGGCGCGTTTTATTACCGTTATACCGGAAATCGAGATGCCCGGCCATGCTCAGGCAGCTATCGCAGCCTACCCGGAGCTGGGTTGCACCGGGGAGCCGGTGGAAGTGGCCACCAAGTGGGGGATTTTTGAGAACGTGTACTGCCCCTCTGAGGAAACCTTCACCTTTTTGGAGAACGTCCTTACGGAGGTAATGGCCCTCTTCCCCAGCAAGTACATCCATATCGGAGGCGATGAGTGCCCCAAAGCCCAGTGGGAAGAAAGCGAGCTTTGCCAACGCATCATCAAAGAGGAAGGGCTGAAGGACGAGCATGAGCTCCAATCCTGGTTCATCCAGCGAATGGAGAAGTTCCTGAACAATAATGGCCGGCAGATTATTGGCTGGGATGAAATCCTGGAAGGCGGGCTGGCCCCCAATGCTACGGTTATGAGTTGGCGGGGCGAGCAGGGAGGCATTGAAGCCGCCAAACAGGGTCACGACGTCATCATGACGCCCACCTCCCACTGCTACTTCGACTACTACCAGTCTACCCACCCCGAGGAGCCCCTGGCCATCGGCGGTTACCTGCCGCTGGAAAAGGTCTACAGTTACCATCCCGTACCCGAGGAGCTGAACGGTGAAGCTGCCAAACATGTCCTGGGGGCACAGGGCAACCTGTGGACGGAGTACATCCCTAATGCTGAGCAATTGCAGTACATGGCCTACCCCCGTATGCAGGCCCTTGCCGAGGTAGTCTGGCTGGGCAAAAAGAAGCCTGGTATTGACGACTTTACTGACCGGCTCGTCCCTCACCTTGAGTGGATGGAGCGGGAAGGCATCAATGCGGCCAACCACCTCTACGACCTGGATATGCAAGTAACGGGCGGGCAGGGCGAGCCTCTGAAAATAACGGTGAGCAACCTGGCCCAGGAAGGCCGTTTCAGGATTACTAAAGTGCCGGCTACCGGAAAGCACGACTTTATGTATGTAGAGCCCTTCGAGCCAGAATCAGGGGCATACACTGCAGTCTGTTCTTTCAAAGGGAAGACAGTTGGCCGGCCGGCTAAGCTCCAATTTGAAGACCATATCGGAGCCGGCCAGAAACTGTCGCTCGACACCAAGCCCCATCCAAAGTACAACGGCGAGCGACCCGCAGTGGTGCTCAACGGAGTGGATGGCAGCGATGAGCGTTACGGCGATGCAGAGTGGCTCGGCTTTGAGGGACAGGACTTTAAAGGCACCATAGAGCTCAGGTACACGCGTAAGATTGACGAGCTTAACTTCCGGTTTTTCCACAGCCCCGGGCAGTGGGTTTATGCGCCAAGGCAGCTGGCCGTCCAAGGTTGGGATGAAGAGGCCGAAGCCTGGACGCCATTGGCGGCTGCGGAGCTGCCAAAACCAAAGGGCAAAATATTGGAAGCAAATGTGCTGGTCGATGCGCCTAAGCCATACCAAAAGCTAAGGGTTGAAATCCCTAACTATGGCACCATAGAGAAAGGCAAGCAAGGGGCCGGCCATAAGGCTTGGTTGTTTGTAGATGAAATCAGAATAGAATAGTACACTATCGGACAGCCTGGTGGTTCTACATGGCCACCAGGCTTACCCGTCTGGGCATGACACCGCCTGCACAGGGGAATCGGAGCCGCAAATGCTTTTCCGGTCAGCCCTGCATTCAGGCTACCGCACAACAAACGAAAAACACCAACGACATATGAATCTAGCAGCACTGGATTGGGGCATTATCTTTGCCTTCTTTGCCGTATCCCTGGCCATCGGCCTCATTGTATCCCGGCAATCGGGCAAGAACTACAAAGAGTTTTTTCTATCCGGGCGTGGAATGCCGTGGTGGCTGCTCGGCGTATCTATGGTGGCTACCACCTTTTCTGCTGACACCCCCAACCTCGTTACCGACATTATCCGCAATAACGGCATAGCCGGCAACTGGGTATGGTGGGCCTTCCTCCTGACTGGCATGTTGACGGTATTCGTTTACGCGAAGCTGTGGCGCCGCTCCGGCATTATGACGGACCTGGAGTTCTACGAACTTCGTTATGAGGGCAAAATTGCGGCCTTCCTGCGTGGCTTCCGGGCGATCTACCTGGGCGTGTTTTTCAACATTATGATCATGGCAACGGTTACCCTGGCCGCCATCAAGATCGGTGGCGTAATGCTGGGGCTTCCCCCCCTGCAAACAGTGCTGATCGCCTCTGCCGTAACCGTAGTGTATACCTCCCTCGGTGGGCTGAGAGGCGTTATCCTTACTGATTTTTTTCAGTTCATTCTCGCAATGACCGGCATCATCTGGGCGGCAATTGTTATCGTCAACCTACCGGAAGTGGGCGGCCTCGACCGGCTGCTTTCGCACGAAGCTGTAGAGGGCAAGCTCAACCTCCTGCCTGACTTCAGCGACAGCAGCCAGCTTATCCCCTTGTTCATATTACCCATTGCAGTGCAGTGGTGGAGTGTATGGTACCCCGGGGCAGAACCCGGCGGCGGCGGCTATATTGTGCAGCGGATGCTGTCTGCCAAGGATGAAAAAAATGCCGTGGGGGCGACCCTGCTGTTTAACATCGCCCACTATGCCCTGCGCCCTTGGCCCTGGATTTTAATCGCCCTGGCGTCCATCGTTGTCTTTCCCGATCTGGAATCCCTCAGTACGGCCTTCCCCGACATCAATCAAAAAGTAGTGAAGGACGACCTGGCCTTCCCTGCTATGCTAACTTACCTGCCGAGCGGGCTGTTGGGCCTGGTGATTGCTTCCCTTATTGCTGCCTTTATGTCTACCCTGTCCACCCACCTCAACTGGGGGGCCTCCTATATTGTCCACGACTTTTACCGGCGGTTTATCAACGAGGAGGCTTCGGAAAAGACCCTGGTCCGGCTCGGCCGTTGGTCGACACTCGGCCTTATGGTACTGACGGCGCTGTTTGCGCTGGTGCTGGAAAATGCCCTGCAAGCCTTCAATATCCTGTTGCAGATCGGGGCAGGCACTGGGTTGATTTTCATCTTGCGCTGGTTTTGGTGGCGCATTAATGCCTATAGCGAAATTGCCGCTATGGTCATCTCTTTCCTCATGGCCATTTATCTGGAAATTTTGCACCCCGGCGAACTGGAAAGCTCTACCAAGCTACTCCTGGGCGTAGGCGTGACAACCGCCGGCTGGCTATTGGCCACCTTCCTGACGCCCCCCACAGACCACGGGGCGCTGCTCCGCTTTTACAAGCTGATCAAACCTGCTCCCGGCGGCTGGCGGCCTGTCATCCAACAGGCGAAGCAGGAGGGCACGCTTACGGAAGCGGAAGTCCGCCCCGGCCAATTGCCGATGGAAATCGCCGCTATGCTCATCGCCTGTTTCACCGTTTACGCTACGCTGTTTGCTACGGGCTACTGGATTTACGGCAATGTGGGGGCCGCTTCGATCGCCACGGCGGTGGCAGCAGTGGGCACCTTGCTGCTCTTCCGGCTCTGGCGGCAGCTCAATACGGTGCGGAAAAGCCAGGAATAGCCGAACTTAAGGCACCGCCTTTACGATAGAAAGGGGAGGCAATTTCCCGAATCCAAAAAACATTCCTATTTTAGGTGCAACTCAAAAAACAACTGACCCTATGGCTAATGTCCTTCCGCACAGCCTTTTCAGCGAATTCGACATCCACCTCTTTAGCGGTGGCACGCACTACAAGCTTTATGAAAAACTAGGCAGCCACCCTTTGGAGCTCGATGGCCAGCACGGCACCTACTTTGCGGTTTGGGCGCCCAACGCCCAGGCCGTTTCTGTGGTAGGCAACTTCAACTACTGGAACCGGGACAGCCATGCGCTGAACCCCCGCTGGGATGGCTCGGGTATTTGGGAAGGGTTTATCCCCGGCGTCGGCAAAGGAGAATTGTATAAATACCACATCCACGCCAAAGACGGCCGACATTTGCAAAAGGGTGACCCCTTTGCCCTGTACTGGGAAATCCCCCCAAACACAGCTTCTATCGTATGGGACACCAGCGATTATGAATGGCAAGACAAAAAATGGCTGGACAAGCGCCAGGATATTGCCGGGCTCGATCAGCCCTATTCGGTCTATGAAGTCCATATGGGCACCTGGAAGAAAACCCACGGGGGGCTGCGCAGCCTGAGCTACAAGGAGATGGCGGAAGACATGGTCAGCTACGTACAGGAAATGGGCTTTACCCACGTAGAGTTCCTGCCGGTGATGGAGCACCCTTACTTCCCCAGCTGGGGCTACCAGATTACCGGCTACTTCGCGCCCACCAGCCGCTACGGCACGCCTCAGGAATTCATGCACCTCGTGGATGCTTTTCACCAGGCTGGCATTGGTGTCATTCTGGATTGGGTGCCCTCCCACTTCCCTACGGATGCACACGGGTTAGCTGATTTTGACGGCACCCACTTGTACGACCACGCCGATCCCCGGAAGGGCTTCCACCCCGACTGGAAGAGCTCCATTTTCAACTACGGCCGGCACGAAGTGAAAGCCTTTCTGATCTCCAATGCCCTGTTTTGGCTCGACCGCTACCACATTGATGGCCTGCGGGTGGATGCTGTGGCCTCTATGCTCTATCTCGACTATTCCCGGGAAGCGGGTGAGTGGATACCCAACATCCACGGCGGCAATGAGAATCTGGAAGCCATTTCCTTCCTCAAGGAATTCAACGAGACGGTGTATAAAGAATACCCGGACGCCATTACCATAGCCGAAGAATCCACCGCCTGGACTGGCGTATCCCGCCCCACCTTTGACGGCGGCCTCGGCTTTGGCCAAAAGTGGATGATGGGCTGGATGCATGATACGCTCGGCTACTTCAAACAAGACCCTATCCACCGGCAGTATCACCACGGCGAAATCACCTTTAGCCTGGTTTATGCCTTCAGCGAAAATTTCATGCTGCCGCTATCCCACGATGAAGTGGTGCACGGCAAAGGGGCCATTATAGACCGCATGCCGGGCGATGAGTGGCAGAAATTTGCCAACCTGCGGCTGCTGTACGGGTATATGTTTACCCATCCGGGCAGCCAGCTCCTGTTTATGGGCGATGAGTTTGGGCAGACGAGTGAGTGGAATATCGAAAAGGGGCTGGAGTGGTGGCTGACAGAGCACAATTACCACCAAGGCGTTCAGGCCTGGATCAAAGTGCTCAACGGTTACTACCGCAACACCCCCGCCCTACACCAAAAGCAATTCAGCCTTGAAGGTTTTCAGTGGATCGACCACAACGACAATCAAAACAGTACTATCTCCTACCTGCGCTTTGGCGAGGATACAGGCGCTCCGGTAGCGGTGATTTGCAATTTCACGCCGGTAGCCCGCCCGGGCTATAAAATCGGCCTGCCTATGGCGGGTACCTGGAAGGAAGCCCTCAACAGCGACGACCGGGCTTACGGTGGCTCCGGCGACCACCACAACACCAAGGCGATTAAAATCAAACAGGAGACCTATCACGGCCGGCCCTACACTGCAGAGGTTACCCTGCCGCCCCTAGGCCTGCTCGTACTGGAGCTCGATGAGCCAGCCAAGGAAAAATCGGCCACTCCATCCAAAAAAGCCGCCAAGAAGCAAACAGCCAAGTAAAAGCGCTACCTTTACACGGCTCACAGCGCAACCAGGATTACCATACTACGAACCGGGGTGCCCAAGCTGGCGCTCCATGGCTCAGCCTTAACGCTTTTTGCAATTTAAAAGCGTTATTTCATGGTTAAAACAGCACTCATTACCGGCAATACCAGCGGAATCGGGTTAGACATTGCCCGGGCTTTCGCGCGGGAAGGCTACCAAATCGTTTTCAACGGGCTGGAAAAGAATGGTGACGAAATCGCCAGCTCCGTTGCCAGGGAGTTTGGTACCAAAGCTTACTTCTCCCCTACCAATTTAATGGACCCGCCCGCCATACAAACTATGGCCCGGGAAGCTGAAGCACGCTTTGGGAGTATAGATGTCCTTATTAATAATGCAGGGGTGCAGCACGTAGCTGCCCTTGAGGAATTCCCGGCCCAAAAATGGGATCTGATACTGGGGGTTAACCTCAGTGCTGCTTTCCACCTCACCAAGGCGGTTTGGCCGGGTATGAAAAGCCGGGGGTTCGGGCGCATCATCAATATGGCTTCCGTACACGGCCTAAAAGCCTCGCCCTTCAAATCAGCCTACGTGGCCGCCAAACACGGTATTGTAGGCCTGACCAAGGTGCTTGCCCTGGAAGGCGCCGCCCACGGCATTACCGCCAATGCCATCTGCCCCGGGTACGTCGAGACGCCCCTTGTGGAAGCGCAGATTCCTGGCCAGGCGGAAGCCCACGGTATGTCGGAAGAAGCCGTTGTGGAACATGTTTTTCTCAAAGCCCATGCGGTCAAATCATTTGTGCCCACTGATACGTTAAGCGCCCTGGCTTTGTTTTTGGCAAAACCGGAAGCGGCTACCTTTACAGGAACCGCCATCCCCGTAGACGGTGGCTGGGCGGCCAGGTAAGCCGGGCCGCGCTATTCAACAATTAAAAGCGTATCAAAAAAGAAATTATGGGAAAGAAGAAGTTAGCACTGGCCCTGTAGGGCGGCGGTGCCCACGGTGCCATTACCTGGGGGGTGCTCGACCGGCTGCTGGAGGAAGAAGCGATCGAACTGGAAGGTTTCTCAGGCACAAGTGCCGGGGCGATGAACGCAGCTGTACTGGCCTACGGGCTCCATATTTCCGGGCGGGCAAAAGCCAAGAATTTATTGAGCTTGTTTTGGCGGCGGGTCGCTGAATCGGCAGCACTTTCGCCGGTACAGCCTGCGCCCTGGGACCTGCTTTTCGGAGGTGGGAATATGGATTACTCCCCTGGCTTCATGGCTGCCGAGGCTACGAGCATGTTCGTCTCTCCATATCAATTCAACCCCTTGGGCGTAAATCCACTTCGGGATATTCTGGCAGAGATTGTTGATTTCGAAGCGCTTCGCCATTGCAACGTCACCCAGCTTTTCGTTTGCGCAACGAATGTGCGGCGGGGCCGGGCCAAAGTGTTCGATTTGCCCCATATGTCGCTCGATGCCGTTATGGCCTCAGCTTGCCTGCCGGAAATTTTTCAGGCTGTCACGATCGAGGGCGAAGATTACTGGGATGGCGGGTTCATGGGCAATCCACCCATCTTCCCTTTGATTGATGCAGGCTGCCAGGATATTCTGCTGGTCCAAATCAACCCCATCAATATTGAACAGACCCCGAAAACCGCCAATGAGATCAGGGACCGCGTCAATGAATTAAGCTTTAACTCCAGCCTAATGCTGGAAATGCGGCGGATTGCTTTTGTTGACCGGCTGCTGGAAGCAGGTGTGGAGCTGGGGCCGGCTTTCCATAAGGTGTTTATCCACCACATCAATCCGGAGGCAGAGGTCCAAAACCTCAACCTGTCGAGCAAGCTGAATGCCAACTGGCTCTTTTTACAAAGGCTTAAGGCTGTCGGGCGGGAGAAGGCAGCGCATTGGCTGGCCCAGCATTCGGATAAGATCGGTGAAGCTTCAAGTTGCGATATCCGGAAGACTTTTTTGTAGCAGGGTGAGCCCCTCTAGGGCAAACGCACCAAACGTAGTTTCCACTAAAATGGGCGATACAAGCCTTTAGGAGGGAAGATTTAGCTTGTTTCTCGCCTCAAGCCGGCCACGTACGGGCCCGCATGGGCTGGGCTCTTCCTTTTTTTCCCGGTAAACCGGGACCAAAAAAGGAAGCAAAAACGCTAGAAATTGCAAGACTTTATCCCGCTTTGCGGGACTCGTCCCTCGAACATGCAATTTCGGCAGCCGCCACCCAATTTAACGTGTTCCGCTACGTGTTCCGTGGCATGTTCCCATTTTGATGCGTTTGCCTTGGAGGAGGGCACGCAGAGGAGAAGCGCACGAAGGGCAGAAAGGGGGGCACGCGGTGGAGATGGAGGGCGGGTAAAAGAGTGGAGGCAGGGAGGGCGCGGGGCCTTAGGATCAGTGCTGCGCGCGGAGGCGCTAAGGGCGCGGAGTTTTACGATCAGTGCTGCACGCGGAGGGGCAAAGGGCGCGGAGTTTTATGATCAGTGCTGCGCGTGGAGGGGCGCCTACCTGCTGGTAGGCAGGGAGGGCGCGGGGTATTGACTCTAGCTGAATTAGTCTTTCCGTAGACACTGCTTAATAGACTTGATACGTCGGGGATCATTGCAGGGTTAAAATGGCTCTTTCCTTCCCACGCTGTGCCTTTTTTCAATCGTTTAACTAAGGCTAAACTTCAGAAAATAGCCTTCACGTGGTTGAAAATAGCTCATTTTTCCCACTACACTGACCCAACGCATCAAGTCTAATGAACAGTCAGTCACTGGTTATGCGAGGAGGATTAAGCTCTGCACAGCGGCAAACCATCGCAAATCGCGCAATTTGCGATGGTTGACCATTGGTAATCGCGCGATTTATGACGTTTTCCTTATCTTTACAATAAAAATGATAGCGCGAGCCCTTGCACCGACGCTTTTAGAAGAGCTACAGCACTCCAATAAAATAATCATCCTGTACGGCAGCCGTCAGGTTGGTAAAACAACGCTAATTAATGACCTTATTCAAAAATTAAACTTTAAAACGCTGAAAGTCAATGCCGATAGTGGGGAGGACCTATCCGTATTGTCCAGCCGGTCTCCTGAAGCACTCAAAAGATTCATTGGAGATGCCAATTTGCTCTTTATTGACGAAGCACAGCGCATCACCGATATCGGCATTAACCTGAAAATCATACACGACACGATGCCGGAAAAGCGTGTCATCGTTACCGGTTCATCATCCCTGGACCTGGCCAATCGGATATCAGAACCGCTGACCGGGCGTACCTGGACTTATACGCTATTCCCCATTTCCTTTCGGGAATGGTTGGAGCATAACCCTATTTTTTCCGGCCTCAACATCGCAAAGCTTGAAAGCTTGATGCTTTACGGCTCCTACCCTGAAGCCATTACATTGGAAGGGGCGCAGCGGAAAGTACAATACCTGAACGAGTTAAAACAGGCTTACCTCTACAAAGATGTACTTGCACTGGGTAACATTCGCTATCCTGAAAAGCTCAATCAGTTAGTTCAATTGCTGGCCTACCAGATGGGGCAGTTCGTATCCATTCAGGAACTCGCTAAAAGCCTTAAAGTCAACCGAGATACGATCAACAACTATATTGATCTTTTAGAAAAGGGGTTTGTCCTTTTCCGGCTCCGGGGCTTCAGCCGAAACCTGCGCAAAGAAATGACAAAAATGAACAAGATTTATTTTTATGACCTCGGCGTGCGTAATGCAGTCATCAATGACTTCAGCCCCATCCACCTGCGGAAGGACAAGGGAAGCCTTTGGGAAAACTTCCTGATCGCTGAACGCAAAAAGCACCTAAGCTATAACCTTCAATTTGCAAATACTTACTTTTGGAATACCCACACTGGCGCAGAAATTGACTACGTTGAGGAAACCGGCGGTAAATTGACCGGCTTTGAATTCAAGTGGAACCCCATAAAATATCGTAACAGCTATACACCCTGGCAGAATGCTTACCCTGAAGCCCGCTACCAGTGCATCACGCCCGAACAGGTCCTTGATTTTATTTAAAGAACAGACCTGAGCCCACAAAATTCTCCCCACCCCGCCAGTCGGGCATGAACTGATAGCGCGGCCATTCTTCCGAGCCGAGGTCGCGGTCTTGCACCACCATATTGAAACGGACCGAGCGCCAGTTATCGCCCTGCCGTTCTTTGATGTAAGCCATCGGCATAGCCGCCTCCAGCACATACTCGCCATCGGATTGCGCCACACAGCGGTACTGAGCACCCGCCGGCAGTTTATCCTCGTAGAAAATAGAAGCCGGCAGTTCATCGGTTTCCGGCGCTACCGTGAACAGGATAGAGTTTTCGTACCAGCCCTGGCCGTTGCGGGTGGCGCTAACGGCTGTGGGCTCCGCATTCACCACAAAACCGATGAAGTCCTGCCGCCAGGAGACCTCGGCGGTGTCGACAACCAGGTCATCATCCTGCACCCGGGCTGCGATGTACAGGAAGTCCTCATCGTAGCTCAAGCCAAAACGGGCACTGAGGCTTTCGCCCGGCAGGTCCTGCAAGGTGTAGGGCAATGGCCCCCATTCCTTCAGCTTCGCATCCACCTTGACCCGCTTGGGGGCAGGCTCCAAGGTGAACTGCTGCGCCGGGCGCAGGTTGAACGCGAACGGGATCGCCAGGTCCGGAAAACCGCTGGTTTCGAAGCTTACCTCCGCTTTAAGCGGCAGGGCCTTCAGCCCCGGAAGCCGGGCGCTGCCCCCGCGAGCCTGCAGGCCGACCAGCAGCGTATCCACGGAGTTGGGCGGCACCACCGTCTCCGGTTCGCTCAGCAGGCCGAGCAGCCCCCAGCTAAACTGCTTGTCCCACCGGACGGTCATCGGCACATTTTGGTCATTGAAGATTTTGACGACCATCTGCCCGGCCTCGAAGGTATCCTGCTCCAACAGCAGGGGCTCCACCCGGATTGGCCGCTGTGCAGCAATGCGCTCCACAAAACTCCGCGATTCGGAGGTCACTACATTCTCATCCCAGATGCCCTCCAGGAGCAGGTTGGCCAGGATGGGGCCTTCCTCCGTCATTGTGGCCCACACCACATGGTCGAACTCGCCCAGTTTAGGCCCGCGCAGGGGCGAACCGCCCCCGGTGGTCGCCAGCAGGAAGTAGCGCCCGTTATTGCGCTCATACTTGACGTAATGGTGGTGGTGCCCTACAAAAACCGAATGCTTGCGGGCAGCGAGCAGCTTTTCGACATCCACCCAGCGCTTGGTGTCCTCCAGGATCCAGAGGGGCTGATGCATAAAAACCAGCGTCCAGCGCACCTCCTCGTTATCCGACAGCACCTGCTCGATGTATTCGTACTGCTCGTCCGAGATGGTCCCTTTATTAGAGCCACGGTACTGGTCTTCGGAGTTGAGGCAGAGGAACAGGACATCTTTGTAAACGAAATGGTAATAGGTCTGGCCAAAGCGCTCGAGGTACACCCGTTCCATGACCTCATTCGTAATATCATGGTTGCCCGGCACGTAGAAAAACGGCATGTCCAACTGCTCCGTAAAACCGGTGAATTCTTCCCACTGCCTTTCCAGCTCCACCGTATCTTCGGTATAGCCCTCGATCAGGTCGCCTACGGACATCACAAACTCGGGCTGCAGGAGATTGAGCTTGCGCACCCCGTCCATAAAAACGCCGGGGCGGTGCCCCCCGGTGCGGTCGGTAACGATAGCAAACTGGAACTGGCAGTCGTCGTTGTTGAGTTCCAGGCTGGTGAAGGGGTGGGGGCCGGCGGTGGTGTCAATGCGCAGGGTGTCGGAAGCGCAATTTTGGCTAAAGCCGAAACCGGCAAGGCATAAAGCAAAGGCAATCAGGCAAAGTGGGCGGTACATGTTGTTTTTTGCCGCCTAAAATAGGGGATTTGAAGTTAAATGGAGGTTAAGTTTGCCGGTACTTGTCCCAGGCCACGCATCAACCGCTGGTAAAGTGCCCAAAACCGGCCAATGCGGCCCGCCAGTTTGGGGCTAACCTCAGCCGTGCCGCCTGCGCTCAGCAGATTGACTTTCAGGCGCACGTTCGCGCGGTAGCATTTGTAGTAGTGGAACAATTGCCAGTCCTCCGGGCACTGAAACACCTCGTACTTTGCCCGGTAAGCCCGGAGCAGCGCCCCCTCCAGCTGTGGCTGCCCGTGGTACTCCAGGTCCATGCAGAGGAAAGCCAGTTCGTCCAGCACATCCACCTGCCGTTTCTCCTCGTCGAATTCGATACAGTCGAAAATCACCGGTGGGTCCAGCAGAAAGATGTTGCGCCCGTGCAGGTCGCCATGCCCGTCCACCACGAAGCCCGCCGCGTGCCGCTCCTCCAGCCGCCCGGCCTGCGCCTCCAGGAACTGCGCTGCCCGGCCCGTACTTCCTTCAAGCGCCGCCCCCGCCTCTGGCCCATGCAGCCGCTCCAGCGTAGGCCGGACCGAGCCGATCGCCGCAAAGTCGGCCGCATGCCGGGCCGCCGGGATAGGGCAGCGGATGGGCGTAGCGCTCCGGTGGAAAGCAGCCAATTGACGGGCGAGCTGCTGCATATCGCGCGCGCCTACCCCGCCCGCCTCCAGCCGCAAGTCCATGCGCTGCGCACTGTCGAGGCGCTTCATCTGCACCGCATAGTCGACCACCTCCCCTACTCCACCGAGATGGACCATACCACCCGACCGCCGCACCGGCACCACGGCCTGGTACACCCCCTCCGTCAGGCGCCGGTTAAGTTGCAGTTCCCGCTCGCAGTAGTACTTGCGCTGCGCCAGGGTAGAAAAATCCAGGAAGTCGAACCGCACTGGCTTCTTGATCTTATAAGCCCGGTGGGGCCCCAGCAGCACCCAGGAAATGTGGGTCTCCTCCAGTTGGTAGTCCGCCGTTCCCAAGCCCGCTAACAGTTGCTGAATTTCGGATGGTTTCATAGGGGCAATTTATGGATAGCCGTATCGACCATGCGCGCCACCGGAGCCGTAGCAATGATAATGGCGTCCGCTCCGAAGGGCTCCCACTGCGCTTTGATCTTCCGGTACACTTCAAAGTCCGCCTCGCTATACGCCCGCTTCCGCTGCAGGCGCTGCCGCACCACCTCCTCCGGGGCCTCTACGACCAGCCAGTGGATGGGGCAGCCCCGTTCGGCAGCGATGGCCCGGTAGCTTTCGCGCAGCCGCTGTACATAGAACGTCCCATCGACCACGACCGTTTGGCCTTCGGCCAGCAATTGGGCAGTGCGCTGCTCCATGGCCTCGTAGACCAGGGCTTTGGTGGCTTCATCGTAGCGCCCCCGCAGCCCCATGGCCGAGCGGAGGATGTCGGTATTGAGGTGGGCGGCGCCGAGCCGCCTGGCCAGGGCCCGTGCGAAGGTGGTCTTGCCGGTGCCGGGCAGGCCGGCGATGGGGAGGAGGGTGGGCGAGGTGCTCATCAAATAGGGAAATGGCTTGTATCCGGAAATCCGTGGCCGGAAATTTAAAGATTAGGGGTCAATGTGGCAGTGTTCAGGGTATTTAGGGAAAATGCTTTTTGCCATGTTTTGGCACCTTAGGGGTCGCGCAGTAATAATTTACCTAGAACTAGGCGAAGTTATTTTGTGCGCTAACAAGGCAAAAAACGTAACCATCCGTACGG
>CAZNSK010000022.1:0-58126 GCA_964575505.1 uncultured Phaeodactylibacter sp. | reverse complement strand
ATAAATCAGGGAGTCTGGGTATATTTTTAAGGTCTGAATTTAAGAAGAGACAAAAAAAACGCCCCGCTGTACCAATATCAGCGGGGCGACACTTATCCTCCTATGCGAAGAATCCGTGAATCTATTTTACGACAATCATCCGCCGGGTGATGGTGCCTAGCGGAGTAACGAGGTTATAAGTATACATCCCTGCCGGGAGCCCGTCTACTGCTACTGAGCGGTTGTGCTGGCCAGCGGGCAAGGCACCGAGTTCGGCACGCTGAACGATCCGGCCATTCATGTCCCGCACCTCTTCAGTAAGGCGCAGCGGCTCATTGATGGTATACTGTACCGTTGCAACTGAGCGCACAGGGTTGGGCGCAATCAGGAAGGCATCGAATGCTGCGGCGGCTTCCGCTGTACTCACGACTTCGCCCAGTGGGAAGGTCGTCCCGTCGGGCAGTGCCACCCAAACTCCGAAGGCAGTAGGCCCGTCGGCTTCGCCCAGCAAACCGGAAGCGAAAACAGTAGCAGCGCCTCCTTCCAGACCGGTCAGGTCGGCATCGTAGGCCTTAACAGCGGTGGTATTATCATCACCGGGCGTCACATTTAGCTGGTAGGTGGCCGCCGGCACGTTGACATAGCCCTGGTAATCACCGAAGGCCACATCGTCAAACAAGATATCGCCAGTGCTTTGCACCGTAACATCCACCGTTGGCGCATCCGGGGAGCCGTGGTAGAGCAGGAGGTCGACTCCATCTTCAGCAGCTTCCGTTTGCGCCATGTCAAAGACGTCAAGCGTAAACGGCGCATCCATATTGCCAACCTGGCCAGCAGCCATGACGATATACTTTTCGCCATCCTCAAATCGGATGTCTTCAAACAGCGCGAGTGGGTCTTCCGCCGAGCTGCTATTCTCACCGGCTACCGCCAGGTCGATATCCACACGGGTCGGCAAATCTACAAACTCCGTCGCTGTTCGGAATTCAAAGTCATTTAAGAGAATATCGCCATTGGCATACACATCTACGGTTGGGTCGGGAGAGTTGTGGATGACCTGCACCTGGGCCACGGGCGTGAAGCGGACAGATGCTCCGCTTGGAGCAAAGGCAATCAAATCAAAGGGAGGCTCGTCTCCAAGAATGCCGGAGGCTACGACGGTTAGGCCGAGCCCAGCCAGCGCATCGGGCACGGTTGCTTCGAAAGTGGCCACCAGGTCTTCACTGTCACCGGGTGTGACTTCGAGGTAGTAAGTGCCGGGCGTAAGCGGCAGCACATCAGAGAAGCTGCCGTAGGGCAGGTCGGCAAACAGCTCAGCCCCCACGTCGCGGGCGGTAATATCTACTGCCGGCGCACCGGGCGAGCCGTGAAAAGCAGTAATTTCTACCTGAGCAGGGTCATCGGTAAATAAAACCGCTTCGGTATTCTGGGCAATTTCGAATGGCGTATCATCATCGCCCGGGATGCCATTGGCGACCAATACATTAAACTTGCCATCTTCAAAGACGACGGGGTCATCGACGTTGAAAAGGATATCGTCCGGGTCATCGCTGTCGGCTGGTGCTACCCCGATAACCAGAGGCAGGCGGGTGGGATAGTAGGTAGAAGCGCTGGTTGCCGTCTGGAAAGCCAGGTTTTCCTCAATTTTCACAGCATTATTGACCCAAAGGTCGACTTCTGCAGCAGCAGCTGCCGGGGAGTTATGGATAATCTGCACGCGGGCTGCCGGCGTAAAGGGCAGCACGTCCCCGTTTGGCAAGGCTGCCAGCAGGTTGAAGCCGGGGTCGCCACCAAGGATACCAGAAGCAAAGACTACCGCCGCAACACCTTCTGTGCCGGTGAGGTCTTCAATGAAAGTACCCACCAACTCCTCTCCGCCAGCGGGGCGGACCTCCAGGAAGTATTGCGCGCCTGGTATGCTGAGGTACCCGTCGGTGAAGCTGCCATAAGCAAGGCCGGTAAGGAGCGGGTCCTCACCCGCATCGTTAATGTCTACAGCTGGGGCGCCGGGCGAACCGTGGAAGGCCATGATCTGTAAGGACTCGTCGTCCGTGCTTGCCTCCTGCCCCATATCGCTTACAGCCAGGGTAAAGGGATTGTCTGCGTCACCAACGATGCCATTAGCCACAACGATGTAGGTCTCGCCACCTTCAAACATAACCGGGAAATTGACTAAGGTATCTTCTACCGATTCGCTATCGGACAGGGCTACTCCAATGTCCAGCATCGTCCCGGCGGGCAGAGACTGGAAGGGGGTGGCAGTCTGGAACTCAAAATCGTCCAGAAGCAAATCGCCATTAGCGTAGATATCTACCGTTGGGCTAGGCGAATTGTGGATGATCTGCACCCGGGCAGTAGCATTAATTGGAAATTCAACGACCGTACCATCGGGCAGGGCTGCAAACAAGCCAAAGGCAGGGTCGCCGCCCAGTACACCAGATGCAAAGACGGTAGCCGCCTCGCCTGGCAATCCAGAGAGATCCGCCTCAAAGGTGGCTACAACATCCGGGCTGCCGGCAGCCCGGACATCAATTAAATATAAACCTGTATCCGCCACGATGTAATCGGTGTAGCTGCCGTAGGGCAAATCCTCAATAATGTTGCCTAACGACTGTATGTCCACATCTACGTTGGGCGCACCGGGGGAGCCATGCAGGACAGAAAACTCTACCGTGCTGTCAGCATCAGCAGCTTCCTTTGCCATGTCATTGACGTGCAGGGTGAATGGGAAGTCATCATCTCCCACAATGCCATTCGCAGCGGCCACGTAAGTACGGTTATTTTCAAACATAACTGGGATATTAACCAGTGTATCTTCTACTGATTCGCTGTCAGACAGCGCCACACCGATATTGATTTCCACCTCAGCATCTACAAAGACAAACTCAGAAGCATCACGGAACTCGAAATCATCCAGGAGCAAAGCGCCGTTGGCGTAGATGTCTACCGTCGGGCTGGGCGAGTTGTGAATGACCTGAAGACGGGCAACCGGGTTGATGGGGAACTCCACGACCGTGCCATCGGGCAGGGCGGCAAACAAGCCAAAAGCGGGGTCGCCGCCGAGAAAGCCGGATGCGAATACGGTAGCAGCCTGGCCGCCAAAATCGGTGAGGTCGGCTTCGAAGGTAGCAACGATATCCGGGCTGCCGGCAGCGCGGACATCCAAGTAGTAGATGCCGGGGTCAGCCGTCAAATAATCAGTGTAATTGCTGTAAGGCAAGTCCGAAACAATATTGCCAACCGTGCGGATACCAATATCCACATTTGGAGCGCCGGGGGAACCGTGCAGGACGGCAAATTCAGTGGTGGCTTCGTCCTCCGGTTCTTCTTTTGCCATTTCATTGACATGCAGCATGAAGGGGAAGTCGTCATCGTCCACGAGGCCGTCAGCAGCAGCTACGTAGGTAAAGCCATTTTCCAGTACTACCGGAAAGTTGACTACCGTATCCTCCACGGAGGCACTGGTGGACAAAGCCACGCCAATGTTGATTTCCGTACCCGCGTCTACAAACAAAAACTCAGAAGCTTCGCGGAACTCGAAGTCATCTAGGGCCAGGGCACCGTCGACGTAGATGTCAACAATGGGGTCGGGCGAATTGTGGATCACCTGTACCCGGGCCACAGCCGTAGCTGGCAACTCGAGTACATCCCCGCTGGGCAAGGCGGCGAACAAGCCAAAGCCGGGCTCTGCGCCGAGCAAGCCGGAAGCAAAGACGGTAGCAGCGCCCCCGGCAAGGGTAGAGAGGTCAGCAGCAAAGGTGGCAACGATATCTGGATTGCCTGCTGCACGCACATCCAGGTAATAAAGCTGAGGAGCAACAGAAAGATAATCAGAATACGCACCGTAGGTCAGGCCGCTGATCAGGGTGCCCACCGTGCGGGCGTCCACATCTACAGCCGGGGCGTTGGTAGAACCGTGGTATACATTGAGGTCAACCATGCCTGGCATTGCCGCTTCCGTTTGGGCGTTGGCGTTAACGATCAAGTCGAAAGGCGTATCCATGTCACCAACGACGCCCGTTGCAATAATTGTATAATTAACATCCTCCGCCAGTTGCTCCAATGGGAAGGTCGCGATGGCATCATCCACGGAGTTGCTTGGGCTGACGGCTACCGCCACTTCAACCGCAACATTAGCTGGCACTTCCAAAAATTCGGTCGCCTCCCGGTATGGCACGCCGGTAAGCTCTGGCAGGAGCCCGCCGTTGACGTAGATGTCGACGGTAGGTCCGGTGTTGGTACCTGGTGCAGGCGAGTTATGAATAATCTGCACATTCGCTGTTTGTGCAAAACTTGCCGCTGCCCATAAGAGAGCAAGGCAAACCACGTACATTTTTCTCATGGATTGTTTTTTTAGTTGGAGAAAATCATCAATTCAAAAAATCCAACAGTGCGGGCCGCCTTATGTTTTGGCCAGGCACTTCCGATCGGCCGCCTAGATCGGGTTTTGTTTATTTTTTGTCATTTCGGCAAAAAGGGTATCTTTCGCGCAATCATTCCGATCATGGCTACCGTAAAGCTACAAGTACCGACGCTGGTAAGCGACCTTGAAATTGAAGGGAACAGGCACTATTGCCTGCGCCCCTTGTTTTTGGATTACCCGCTGATCACACACCGCCGTTATGAGCAGGCGGTTGTGCAGTACCAAAAGGAGATCAAAAACCTTTTTAAAGGGTTCAGCCTCGACCGTACGAATGCTCATCAGCTGTTGTGGCTGATGTTCCGTCCCAAGGTACAATTCCACCAATTCCATTTTGAGTTTACGGTAGACCGCCAATTTATCTCCGGCTTATTTTCCGCCGCTGTTTTTCAATTGCGTGGCCTGGAATTTGTGGCCCTCCCCTCCCTTGGCAATTACATGTTCATCTCCAGCGCAGATTCCCATACGGCTTTCACCCAGACGTGCCGCCGGGTGATCCGCAAATTGTTGAAGGAGCTCAAGAAGGAGGCTCAGGAAGACTTCGACCCAGCTTACCACTTTTCTTCAGACAAGGACTTTCTGCGAGAGGTGGAGCTTTCCGTCAATATCGCCCAAGCTGGTTTTTCATTTAATGCCCCGGAAAACGATTGGTTTTTCAGCAGCCTGTTTGATGATGTTTCCTTCGATGGGGCGGTAGAAGCAGAAAAGACAGGGCAAGACCTCAATGCGCTTTACCCGGCTGAGCTTCAGCGGGCGTACCATCAGGAAGAGCGGGTGCGGCAGCTCTACGAGTTGATCTACCAGCCATCCAATACCCCGATCGCCCTTGTGGGCCCGGAGGGCGTAGGCAAGCATACCGTCGTGCAGGAAGTGGTATGGCGGTACGAATCCGAGCGGTACGGGAAACGCCGAGGCCGCCGGCAGCGGATTTGGCACATCGACCCCACCCGGCTTATCGCCGGCATGAGCGTAGTAGGCATGTGGCAAAAACGCCTGGAAGCTATTATCGAGTTCATCCGCCATCCCGCCGGCCCCCGTAAGCAAGGGGACAAGCTGCTCATCGACAACCCGGTCGCCCTGCTGCGCATTGGCAAATCTGCCCAGAATGAAATGACCCTGAGCAACGTGCTGCGACCGTACCTGGAAAAGCGGCAGCTCCACCTGCTGCTCATCGCTACCCCCGAAGCGTGGAAAACCCTGCAGGAAAAAGGCCGGCGCTTTAGCAGCCTCTTCCGGGTGGTCAGGATGGAAGAACCGGATATGGAAACCGCTGTGCGCATCGTCCTGGAAAAGCGGCGGCAACTTGAGCGCGACAACAACAACCAAATACAGATACAAGCCATAGAACAGTTGCTGTCGATACAACGCAACTATCTGCGCCATAAGCCCCTGCCTGGCAGTGTCATCAAGCTCCTTGAACAACTGTCAGTTAAATACCGGTACGCCATGATTGATGCGCCGGAGGTGCGCCAGGAATTCCGCGATTACAGTGGCTTGCAGGAGCGGATCTTCGACGCCGCTGAGCGCCTGGAAGCCCAAGCTATACAGGCAGCCCTATCGGAGCAACTCGTTGGGCAGCCGGAGGCCGTCAAGGCCCTGGCCGATGTAGTCCACTTGCTAAAGGCGAAGCTCAATAACCCGGAACGGCCCGTATCCTCTCTCCTGTTTATTGGCCCTACCGGCGTGGGCAAAACACAGGCAGCTAAAGTGCTCTGCCGGCTGCTGATGGGCAGCGAACAACAATTGCTGCGTTTCGATATGAACGAATACATCGACAGTATGAGCCTGCAGCGGCTGATCGGGGATTACTACAACCCGGAAGGGCAACTGACCGGGGCTGTGCGTTACCGGCCGTTTAGTATTGTCTTGCTGGACGAAATAGAAAAAGCCCATCCCCTGGTGCGCGACCTGCTGCTTCAGGTATTGGATGATGGCCGGCTTACCGACAGCCTGGGGCGCACGGTGGACTTTACGAATACGATTATCATTATGACCTCAAACGTAGGGGCACGGGAAGCCAGCGCTCAGCTGGGCTATGTCCACAGCGAGGCAGGGCAGGGGCATACTTACCGGCGGGCAATGGAACAATCATTCCGGCCAGAGTTTATCAACCGCATTGACCACAAAATCGTTTTCAATGCCCTACAGCCCGAGCATATCCTGGGCATCGCCCGGATCCAAATCCAGGAGTTGCTCAAGCGGGACGGATTCGTGCGCCGGGCCACCATACTCAATATCAGCCAGGAGGCACTCCAATGGGTGGCCCAACGCGGCTTCGATGCCCGAATGGGCGGGCGGGCGCTTAAGCGGCAGATTGAACGGGACCTGACTAGCCTCTCCGCTGAACAGCTAGTCAACACCCATTCTAAACGGCCGGTCCTAATGGATATCCTCCTCGAAGGCGGTCAACTGCGCCCGCGCATCACCCCGCTGGAATTTGTTGACCCCCTGGAAGAAAACTGGATGCCCGACCTGCCTGAGGAGACCAAGGGGAAGGGCTTCTACAACCGGCTGCTGCGGACACTTGACCGCATGCTCGAGGAATTAGAAGCCTACGAAGAAGCCAATGAGGAAGGCGGGCCTATCGTCTACATTGACGGAGCTTCCTCCGGCCAACTGGGTTGGGAATATTACCACTTCAAGTCTAAAGTGGTAGAGGCCAAGGAAGCCATTCAGAATATCAGCCTGGCTTTCCGGGACCGCTACTACAAAATCGGGCCAGCTATCCCCCTGCGCTTAAAAGCCGTCAATGTGGTCCCCAAAAGTGATTGGTCGACCAAAGGGGTACGGGAAAACGTAAAAGACCGGCTCTTTCAGCAAGAAGGCATCAAGGAAATCAGCGATGCTTACCAGTATGCCAATGTGCAATTTGACAGCCTGCGCACGGAGTTTCTGAACCACTTTTTAATGGTTGCGGTGCTACAGATACAACAGCGGACCGTACTGCTCAAGCCACCGGGCACCATCCGGTTGCAGCTCAGATCCTGTATCATTGGAATGGGGCAGCGTGAGGCTGAGTTTTTGCTCGATCAATACACGGCCCTGTTGCAACTGCTCGACCTCATGCCTACCGTCAGGCGCGAAGCTTTGTGCCTGGAGGTGGAAGGGTATGGTTTGCGGGTATTGCTGGAAGGAGAAGCAGGCATCCACCTTTTTTACACGGCCAACCGAAACCCCATCCCCATTAGCGTAACGATTGGAGAACAGCGGGACCCCGCTGCCGACCGCAGGGTAATCCGGATATACGATGGCGGGCACACGATTACTGACCTCCGGACCGGTTTTGCCAATGCAGCCAACATAACGACCGAAGAGTTTATGCTGTTGCTGTACGCGGGCGTGCCCCGGCAGCTGCGGCAGGCGTTGTACCCATTGTAGCGGGCAGCAGCAGGGTCAGGAAGAAGAAGCCACGGACTGCGCCTGAATAGCAGAACAAAGCCGGACTACATCTGTGAAGGTGCCCAACTGCTGGCTCTCCCGGAGCAACACAAAAGCAGTGCTTGGCCTAAGGCGAATTTCTAAACCGCCCTTAAGCCAAAGGGTTTGATTACTTTGCCGCACGATCTCAATATCAAAATGCCGAAGTGCGCAAAGCAGTAATTGAGTTTGGTTTGACGCATCCATAATCGCTGGTTTTAATTATGGCAGCTGAGGCTTGACCTTTCAGAAAACGCAAAAGCATTCCGCTGAACGGTTATCGGTGATACTGTACCAAGTTTGCGGATCCATCAACTTGAGGCAGGCCTGATGTTTTTTGTTTGTTTATAGCTATGACAGGCAACTGATCAATGCAGAATGATGATTGGGTGGTCTCGGTATCAAACTAGGTGCCAATAGCCGGCAAAAGTAGAAAAACCCGATTGCCATTGAATAACTTTCTTCAAATTAATCCTATTTCACCGAAACTAAAAATTTTGGGAAGGGTATTTCACAAATATTCCGTTTTGTTCAATCAATTTCTGCAAAGTCTAAACAAAAGGGGGTTATAATCGGGTAGCCGCTTCTTTTTTGATGGCAACCAGGGCTTTTTCAACGGCCATGACCTCCTGCTGATTGACATAGTTGAGCAGCCGGTTGGCCAATTCCCCGCCTGCGGATTGGCCGCCTGCTTTTTCTGCAATAATGGAAACCGCATTCATGGCTTCGTCCCGCGCAATTTTGATGATTTCCCAAAGCTGATTGGAGACATACACCTGCTGCGTAATGTTGTGCTCGTACTCCTGCTGTATGGCCAGCAAGAGCGCGATGCGCAGCTCCCCGGAGGTCATTTCCGGCTTGCGGACCCGCAGCAAGAGGTTGGGCAGCGCAATCCGCTCGCAGAATAGGGAGAGGCGTTCGTAGGCCTGCAGCCGCAGGGGGAGTGTGGACTTCATTTGCTCCTGCTGCATTTTCAGTTGCTGCAGCTTCTGCTGATTCTCCATATAAGTTTTCAGCACAAAGTAAGCCGCTAGAAAAGTCAGCAGGCCCGGGATTGTGAGCTTAATTATTTCCAGAAGTGTTTGCATCCTCTTAAATTTGGTGGCTGCAAAGGTATTACTTTTCCCAGGATCCTAAAACAAGCGGGTTTGGGAAAACCAAATGTGCCCGGGACCTGTTGTCTTTTTTGAATTTTAGCCGAATGACCATACAGAATATGAGTAACGTAAAAGTAGAACAGCAAGCACCGATTTCCCTAACTGAAGGGGCGATTAAAGCGCTTAACCGAATTCGCGAGGAGCAGGAAATCACTGAAGAACACGGGCTGCGTGTTGGCGTCAAGGGAGGAGGCTGCTCCGGCTTTTCCTACCAACTTGGCTTCGACCTGCCCCGGGAAACCGATCAGGTCTACGAGGTTTCGGGCATTAAGGTTCTTATGGAAAAAGCACACGGCATCTACCTGCTGGGCATGGAAATCGACTGGGAAGAGGGCCTGAACAACCGTGGTTTTTCCTTTAACAACCCCAATGCCACCGACACCTGTGGCTGTGGCACTTCCTTTTCCGCCTGACTGTAGCTCCATATATCATTTCTCCCTATTATCCAGGCCTGTCTTTGGAGGATTCTCGCCTGTGTTCCTTTTTGTGTGCACCTTGCTGGTGCAGCTATGCCGCTGTTGCCCATGCCTTTTGGGATGCCGCCTTTATTAATAAAAGGAACCTATTTTTTCCCTAAAATCAGCCAAAATGTTTGTGGGTGACAATTTTGTGCTAAGGTTACCCTCCCAATTCAGGGGATTACCGGAGTTTTACTTAATTTTGAATTTTCGCAGTAAATCACAAGCCTCAGATAACAAATTGCGCATACCGCTTCTCTTTTTTGGAGGATCCGAACGAATCTATTTTAAATCCAATTATCATTTTATGAAAAAATCACTACTCTCCTTATTTATTTTTGGTGCTGCCCTGATGGCGGTTAACGCACAATCAGACATTGACACCCTGTTTTACGAAGGCTTCGACGGAGGCATCCCGGAAACCTGGACCATTACCGCAGGCAACCCGGAAGGCGCCGTATGGCAATGGTCTGCAGATGGCCAGGCTAACGCTGCAGATTTGGACGGCGAGTCTGTAGATGCCCTATTTTGGGGCAGCCGGGGCCCTATTCAGTCGCCTACCGCTAGCAACGGGGTTGCTATGTACAACTCTGATGTTTACGATGGTGGTGGTACGGGCGTAGGTCAGGGGCCATTCCCGGGCACGCACTCCGGCTCCCTGATCTCTCCTCCCTTCGACTGTTCAAGTGCAGACACCCTCTATGTGGCATTTCATCAGTACGCACGGGCGAATGCCAATGCCGTTTCTACCATTATTGAAGTATCTGTTGATACAGGCAATACCTGGACTTCTATCCCCATCAATCCGGAGGTGGTCGGCAACGGTGGTACTGCACCCAATGACCTTGAGTTGGTTGACATTAGTGAAGTGGCAGGGGGCGAAGAGCACGTTCAGCTGCGTTTCACCTGGAATGGGCGTTACTATTACTGGCTGATCGATGACATCCGCGTGATCACGCCTATGGCGCAGGAATTTGAAATGGGCGACTTTTTCTACCCGCCGTCAAGCTTTTCCACACCGCTTTCTCAGGTGGCCACGGATACCTTTGATTTCGAAGTTGACATTACTAACTTCGGTAAAGACGTAGCCACTAACATGGTAATTAAGACGAGCATTTTGGAGCGGGTCACAGATACGGAAACAGAACTCGTTTGGGAAGACAGCCTGGTTGTTGAGGAGTTCCCTCCTTTCTACCGGGATTCTACTATCGTGTTGCCATACCAGTACGTACCTGACAACCTCCCACTCGGTGAATATGTGGTGCGCTACGAAGTTTACTCTCAAGATACTGAGGATTTCAACCCACTGAATAACGCCCGCCAGGATAATTTCCGGATTTCTGCACGCCTTTTCGCTAAGGAACCTGCGCTGCAAAGCGGAACACGCCCGGGCGACCAGTCCGATTACCAAATGGGCAACTACTACCAAATGAGCCCCATCGCTACGGAGCAATTCGTGACGGATGAGATCTTCTTTGGCGGCACCAAAAACGCCGCGGACGGCCCCATGGGCGGAGAGACCACAACGCTCTTCCTTTACAAGGTCAGTGATGACGTAGCGGCTGACTTTGCAGGTTTTGATACCTCCATCGAAACGGAAGACCTTGAGCAGATTGGCTTCGGTTTCTACACCTTCACAGATGATGAAGAGGGCGAGCTGATTTCTGTGCCCCTTACTGACCTTGATGGCAACCCGCTTGCCCTTGAGCCCGGTGGGCGGTACTTCGCCGTTTCCGAATGGGCGGATAATTCAACGGATGTATTCTCGGGTACCAACGGTAACTTTGAATACTTCCAGATTGCAACCGTAGTACGGACTTCCGAATGGTTCCTCGGTGGATTCGGGCCGGAAACGACCTCCGTGGTCCGGATGAGCATTCAGCTGGCGTCTACAACCGATGAGGAAGAACTGCCTGCTGAGTCTATGACCATCTTCCCGAACCCAGTCCCTGTAACCGACGAGCTCAACGTCCGCTTCAACCTGGACGGCAGCTCAGAAGCCATGCTGGTAGTAGCTGACCTCGAAGGCCGCGTCCTTCAGGTGTACGAATATGAGAATGGCCTGACCAACGAAACGGTTCAGGTACCGACCCGACAGCTGGCTGCCGGTACCTACCTGGTACGCCTGAGCACCCATCAGGGCACCAAGACGATGAAGTTTAACGTCGTCCGGTAATATCCAACCATTAACCTGCCGATAAGCCGCAGGCTTTAAGAAAGCCGCTAACCCAATTCATTTCAGGTTAGCGGCTTTCTTTTGTCCCGGCCCTGCCATCATAGCTCTAGCTTATCAGCATAAAAAAAGCGGCTCGCCCAGGCCACCGGGCGAACCGCTTTACGCTTGAAGAGGGGCCGATTGGCCTCACTCCTGATCTGTTTACATATTTTCGATGATCTCCGTGCCAAACTCTGAGCACTTCAGCAGCGTAGCCCCATCCATGAGGCGCTCAAAATCATAAGTAACCCGCTTCTTGGAAATAGCCCCTTCGACGCCCTTGACGACAAGTTCAGCCGCTTCATTCCACCCCATGTAGCGGAGCATCATCTCCCCGGACAGGATTACAGAGCTCGGGTTGACCTTATCCAAGCCGGCGTACTTAGGCGCCGTGCCGTGCGTTGCTTCAAAAATAGCGCGCCCGGTCGTGTAGTTGATGTTCGCGCCCGGTGCAATACCGATGCCCCCCACCTGTGCAGCCAGGGCATCTGAAACGTAATCGCCATTCAGGTTGAGGGTAGCGATCACGGAGTACTCGGCAGGCCGGGTCAGAATCTGCTGCAGGAAAGCATCTGCAATAGAGTCTTTGATCAGCAAAGCGCCTTTGTCGAGGGCTTCCTGCTGCGCCTTATTCGCTGCTTCCTTGCCCTTCTCGGCCACAATCCGGTCGTACTGCGCCCAGGTAAAAACCTTATCGCCGTACTCCCGCTCTGCCATCTCATACCCCCAGTCCTTGAATTTGCCTTCAGTAAACTTCATGATGTTGCCCTTGTGGACCAGGGTTACGGAAGGCAGTTTTTGGTCGAGGGCGTAGTCAATAGCAGCCCGCACGAGGCGCTCCGTACCTTCGATAGATACCGGCTTAACCCCCAGGGAAACGGTATCCGGGAAGCGGATCTGGGTTACTCCCATCTCCTTCATAAGGAACTGCTTGACTTTGTCGGCTTCCGGCGTGCCATTAAGGTACTCGATACCGGCGTAGATGTCTTCTGTATTTTCCCGGAAGATAACCATGTCGATGGCGCCCGGGTTCTTAACCGGAGAAGGCACGCCTGTAAACCAGCGCACCGGCCGCACGCAGGCGAACAGGTCGAGTTTCTGGCGGAGCGCCACGTTCAATGAGCGGATACCGCCCCCTACCGGTGTAGTCAGCGGGCCCTTGATCGCAACCAGGTATTCCTTGATGGCTTCCAGCGTATCTTCGGGCAGCCATTCCCCGGTCTCGTCGAAGGCTTTTTGACCGGCTAGTACTTCCTTCCAGTGGATTTTTCGTTCCCCGCCGTAGGCTTTCTCCACAGCCGCATCGAAAACGCGTTCGGCTGCAGCCCAGATATCCGGGCCGATACCATCACCTTCAATGTAGGGGAGGATGGGGTCATTAGGCACATTCAGCTGTCCATTGCTAATGGTTACTTTTGATCCGCTCATATATTGTATTCAGTTTTGATGTGTGGTGACTTTAAAATTGTGGAACAGGGGCTTTTTTCCAAAGCGTCCCAAAGGTATGAATTTCTCTCAAAAAATCCTGCCTGCCAGGGCCTTTACCGTTGGCGGTAATGGTATAGACAGGACTTGACCCAACAAACGAACACAGCAACGCAGCCTGCCGTTACAGTAGCGAACAAAAATTTAATGCATATTATGAATTCAGTCCGCACGGAAGAAGACGTTCTCGAAAAATCACCTACGGCTTTCATATCGTGACGACCCGCGCCGACAGCGGCGAGCTCTCTACCCGGGCCAAAGACTACATTGCGGCCGGGACCGTTAGCTGGGTGATGCAGAGCAGTTTCAACCCGCCCATGGTCACTATCGCAATCAATAAGAATGCTGATTTGAACGAAACCATACCCAAAGCCGGCTCTTTCGCCATCAACATTCTGGGCAAAGAGGATAAAGCCTTGGTAGACGACTTTGCCAAGGACAGCAGCATCCGCAAAGACCAAACCATTAACGGTTATGACTTTTTGAACGGAGAGAAGACCGGCGCTCCTATACTGCAGCGCGGCATTGGCTACCTCGAATGCAAGCTGTCTGATCAAATCAAGACCGAGGGCGACCACATTCTGTTTATCGGGGAAGTCGTCAACAACCGGCTGCGCAAGCCCGAGCATTTGCCCCTCCACGAATGGGAAACTGGCAAGCACTACGGCGGTTTTAGCGACAGCTAAAAGATAGGGCCTAAAAAATCAACTAACCCTTCCTTCCACTCCTTAGCGCCGAGTGGTTTTACCATCAAAGAAGTGTTGACCGACCTCCGGGTAATGCCGAGGGTTTGGTCACCGCTTATCATCATCCAAACACAAGGGTGCTGCACCAGCTGAAAACCGTGCTCAAGGTACAATTGATGTTGGCTCGCCAGCAGCACCAAAAAATCGACTTGATGCGTGCTTCCCAAAGCTACCAGTTTCTCGAGCAGGCGCGAGGCGATGCGCCGGCGCTGGAAGAGCGCATCCACGCAAAGGTCCATAATGCCGAATACTTCCAGCAGCTGCCCGGCATTGTTAATCAGGCGGTGCTCTACCGCCATATGAGCCATGAGCTGCCCCTCGTTATACCCCAGCAACCGGAAGTCCGGCAATTGCCGGTAGAAAGCTCGGTCCGGGAAGCCAGGGAAAGCGCTTCGGAGCAATTGCTTTATTGCATGCCGCTCGGCTGCTTCGATGGCAAATTCTTCTCGCCTGATAACAGTGATTGCTTGTGGTTCAGTAGTACTCACTCAGTAAAGATTTCAGTTCTTTTTCGTCCAGTTTGCGCCTGAGCTCTCCATCTACCGCGATGGACATCTGCCCGGTTTCCTCAGAAACGATAAAGGCGGCCACACTGGCCCGCTCGGTAATACCTACTGCCGCACGGTGCCTCAGGCCAGCGCTGCTGGGCAAGTTGGGGTTCTCAGAGACCGGCAGCACACAGCTGGCTGACTTGATGCGCCCATTGCTGATCAGGACGGCCCCGTCGTGCAAGGGGCTGTACTTGTTGAAAATGCTTTCCAGCAAGGGCTCAGTAATATCTGCATCCAGCTCCACTCCTGAGCTCACCAGCCCATCGAGGTCCAACTCCCCTGCTAGCACAATCAGCGCCCCGGTTTTCCGTTTGCTCATGCGTACGATGGCAGAACGCAGCGCCCGTAGCTGCCGGACCTTCTCTTCGGTGCTTTCCAGGTTCCGGTCGAGGATGCGGCCCAGGAAATTGGACCGTTGGCGGAGCGTGGTATTGCCCAAAAACAAGAGAAAACGGCGCACTTCCGGCTGAAAAATGATAATAATGATGATCACCCCGACGCTGACGAACTGGCCGAGCACTGCCGCGAGGAGGTCCATCTCCAATTGGTTGACCAGCCACCAAACTACATAAAGCGTCAGCACCCCCACGAAAATATTAAAAGCGATATTCCCGCGAAGCAGCTTATAGATTTGGTACATGAGGTAACCAACGATGATGATGTCCAGGACATCCCAGACCCGCACCGGCAGAAAACCAATATCAAAAAGATAGATCATGCAGTGTTTTTGTACGCCTAACGATCCTGCCGGCCAGTACCGGACCGGGCTATCAGTTCGCCCTTCCGGCAGAAAAACGCCGCCGCCCGCTTACTGCGGCATGGGCACTTTTAAGTTGTACATTAGGAACGCCGCCACATCGGCTCCTGTTTCAACGGCCGAAGAGGCATTTTGTGGTGACCTTACAATTATAGGAGCCGCTTCTTTTTGCTGGTGCTGCAGGGCTGCTCCAAATTTCCAGGTATGGATGGCAGTGGCGGGGCCATCCTGCCCGGAAGCCAGCAGCAGGGTTGCCGGATATTTATCCGGTGGCAAATTGTGCAGAGGCGAATAGGCGAAAATAGGATCGAAATCGTTTGGGTCAGCCGGGTTGCCGAATTCGTTCAGCCAGGCCGGCCCATCCCCCAACTCCGGATACCGCAGCATATCAAACAGGCCCTGCCGCGCTGCTACCGCCCCAAACAAATCCGGCCGTTGCGTCAGGCTTGCTCCTACGACGAGCCCGCCCTGCTCTTCCCCGTACGCCCCGATCCGTTCTGCACGGGTATACCCACTGGCAATCAAATACTCTGCCGCTGCCTGAAAATCATCAAATGTATTTTGCTTATAGGCACCCTGCCCACTCTTGCGGCGGGAGGCTTCCAATGCTGCTCCCGACCGGAGAGCGGGCACCGCGCAAATAGCGCCCCGTTCCAAAAATAGCGGAAAAAGCAAGTAGCCCGTAGGGTTGTAGGCAGACTGGAAGGTAGGTGTTGACGAGCCGCCGGCGAACAGCAAAACCGGATGGTTGCCACTGGGCTTCAAACCTTTTTTATGGATGAGAAACATAGGCACTTCCAGTTCGTCGTAAGTCTGAAAACGGGTTTCCGTAATTTCGTAGGGCATAGGGTCGAATGGCGTCTTAGCCTCATGGTAAGGCAATAAGGTCTCGGCTTCCAGGTCGAGCCGGTAGACGATAGGAGGCGAGAGAAAACGGCTGTATTCGATAAAAGCTTCGGCGCTTTGCGGCTGCCCGCTTAAACCGGCAACGGTACCCTGAGCCGGCAATTTGAGGCGTTTCACCAAATTGCCTCCGGAATCAAAAAGGGCTAGCGCGCTACTGCCTGACGATTGGTAATGAACCAGGATTTGGTCGTTGATCCAGTGGACGCCGGAAATCGGATCAGGGCCGGCGGGCAATACCTCTTCCCAGTACTTTTCTCCGGGGAGCTCAGGGTTGATCCGGATCAACCTGCGTGCAGGCGCTCCGTAATCCGTCACCAGGTAAATGCCATTGCGGTCTCCTCCTGCCCATTCGAACTGGTAATCAAGGCTGTCCACTAACGGCAAAAAGCCTGCATCGGGATTGCCTGCTTCCCGGCAGTAGACAGCATTGCCGGGGCCATCCCCCGAAATGCTGAGCACCAGATAGCGGCCGTAGGCGTCGAGGTGGGTCTTGAACCGGTACTGCGGATTGCTGCGGTCAGCGTAGACCAGCTGGTCCTCAGTTTGGTCGGTACCTGCCAGGTGATAGTAAACCTGATGGAAAAGGTAAGGCCCGGTACCCTGCCGGACCGAAGCCGGATACCGGCTGTAGTAAAACCCATCCTTGTACCAGGTAATATTGGAATGGCGCACATGCTGTATCACTTCAGGTAGCAATTGGCCATTTTCAGGGTTCAGCACCCAGATTTCTTCCCAGCCCGTACCGGGCCGGCCCATGCGGAGGGCTAGCAGGCTCTCATCTGCGGCAGCTGAAAAACCCTTGATGTAAACTTCACCCGAAAGATCCTCCTGGCCAAGCAGTTTTTCTTCCACTGCCTTAAGCCCGGCCCGGCGGTACAGGCCCGTATAGCGTTGGCCCGCGCGCCGCTTGAGGTAATAGTACACCTCGCCCACCTTTTTCGGCGCCTCCATAGCATCGAAATCCCAGAAAGCTTCCAGCTGACGGCCCAGGGCATCCCGGCCGGGAATTTGTTCGAAATAGCCCTCAGAAAGGCGGCGTTGAGCCTGTAGCCACTGCCGGGCGGCGGCGCTATCCGGCATTTCCAGCCAAGGGTAAGGAGCCGGTACGCGGTAGCCGGCGTACGTTTCCATATAACTGGTATCCCGCAGCGCATCGGGATAAGAAACGGCAATCGGCTGAAAGTCGGCGGTATCGCTGCCGCTGTTTGGCTGGCAGGCTATAGCGCCAAGCAGCAGGGCAATGGTAAAAAGGCTTATCGTTGTGTTTTTCATCTCGTCCGATTTTTCAAGGTTTGTCACAGATTAGTACGGGCCAGCTTGCCAGGCACCACCAAATGTATGTATCTTTATCCTTATAGATCAATTAACGGCCTACCCCATGCAAATTAAAACATTTTTCGCCACCCTTTTGATCATGGCAGGGCTTATTGCCCCCTTGTGCGGGCAGAATGTCCGCTACGATGACCAAAACCGGCCCTACATTACGGACGAGCATGGCGTCAAGATTTACGTGCTCGGCGGGCAGCCCGTTGCTGCTGGCGATACCCTGGCGGTACTGGATGTGGATATTGCGCCCCTGCCCGGCGGGACGATCGTGACCTTCGAGGATTTGCGCCGCATTGCCGACCGCAAAGCCCAATTAACCCAAAGCGCCGCAGACATCGCCCAACAGCGGGCGGATGAAGCCCGGCAGCAGACCATTGCCCTATCAGAAATGCTTGCCAGCGCCCATGCAGAGGGGGCCGAAGCCGCTCAGGTCGCCCGCCTGGAAGAACGCCTGCAGTCGGCTCGTGAAATTGAGGCCCAGGCGCTGCACGAAGCCAAAATGGCGCAGAAAGCAGCCAAAATGGCCCGGCGCATCCGGGATAATGGCACCTATGTACAGGCCTACCAGCAAGAGCAGCGCATCGAGCGGGCCGAAGCCCAGGGGTTTCACAATGTGGATATCCGATCAGAGTCTTACGAAAATGCCCTGCTCGACGACGACTACCGGCCGTTCAGCCACAGCCGGCAGGTGGTGCAAAGCCCTGCTTACGCCTGCGCCTTTGACTACGAAGGGCTCAATAAACGCGGGAAGCTGCAGGTGGACCAAACCAAGGGTATCCTTTTCTCCCATACGCCTACCGACCACCTGCGGCCGGTGCTCAAGGGCAAAGAGTACCTCACCTGCCGGGCCTCGTTCAACCAACTGGGCGGCTACCGCTTTTTATCTGTCGAGTTTTCCTTCGCTATGGAAAATGCACAAGGGATTTACGGATCCATCAAAAAGGGCAACTTCCTGATGATCACTACCCTTGGCAACCAATTTGTGAAGCTCCACGCCGGCACGACAAGCCACGGGGAATGGAATGCGCAAACCGGGCAGCTGGTCTATCGGGTGCACTACCCTATCGACCAGGGGCAGCTCAATCTGCTGAAGCGGGATGAAGTGGATAAAGTCATTGTAAGCTGGAGCACCGGCCACGAAGAATACGAAGCTTACCACCCAGGCTTATTTATGCACCAAATCCGCTGCCTGGAAACGCTTTAATACCTATATTTGTCTCCTTAAAATATCCGCCGACATGAAGATACGCACCCGGGAAGAAGAGTTGAAAGCCGTGCAGATGCTGGGGCTTAAATTGCCTACCGACCCCCGGTGGGTCAACCTCGCAGAGATGGATCTGGAAGAAATCCTTACCGACCATGCTTACTGCGAGCAAAAAGCAGCGACCTCCTGTATTTCACTTATTCAGGCCTATCCGGAGCACGAGGCGTTGGTACGGCAGCTCGCGCCGATCGTCACCGAAGAGTGGGGCCATTTCCGCATGGTCCTCGCCGAGCTGGACAAACGGGGGCTACAGCTGGGCCGTCAGCGAAAAGACGCGTATGTCAACAAGTTGCTGGCTTTCCACAAAAAAGGCGGCAGCCGGGAGGAACGGCTAATGGATAAGCTCCTGACCTGCGCCCTGATCGAGGCCCGCAGCTGCGAGCGCTTCCGCCTCCTGTCCCTCAATATCAGAGAAGAAGAGTTGCGGGAGTGGTACTACAAATTTATGGTAGCCGAGGCCGGCCACTACCGCTTGTTTATCGACCTGGCCAAACGCTACTGCCCTGAGGATAAGGTCAGGGCCCGCTGGAAAGCATTCCTGGAGCGGGAGGCCGAAATTATGAACGAACTGGAACTGAGGGGGGACCGTATGCACTGATACTTTATTGTACGTGGCACAACGGGTAATGCAGGCTTGTGCAGAGCTCTGAATCGCCAGGCGCTGCTGCATCAACCGGTAAGGGCGTGGTTTTTTCCGGTTTTCCTGGCCTCCACCGCCCAGCGGGTTTCGCTATTTCTAAGATTATTCTTATTATCCCCTGCCCTGCCTTTAAGACCGAAAGAACCAAGCACCGCGCCTTGAGCCCCTCTGACAGAAGAGGCTGCGCACGAGTCACGCGCCGGTGCCGTTGCATAACCCCAGAGCCTAGCTTAATAATCCAACTAACTTCACTCAATGCCGCAGCAAGACAAGGAAACGCAGGGCCGCCTATGGTTCAAGGACGCCATTATTTATGAACTGCACATCAAAGCCTTTCAAGACAGCAACGCCGATGGCATCGGCGACTTCAACGGGCTGATTGAACGCCTCGACTACCTTCAGGAGCTGGGGGTCACAGCGATTTGGCTGCTGCCGTTCTACCCTTCCCCCCAGCGGGATGGCGGTTACGACATTTCTGATTACTACTCCATCAATTCGGATTACGGGACCGTTGCCCAGTTTAAAGTTCTGCTGGAAGAGGCCCACAAACGCGGCCTGCGTGTCATTACCGAGCTGGTGATCAACCATACCTCCGACCAGCACCCTTGGTTTCAAAAGGCCCGCAAAGCGCCTCCCGGCAGCCCTGAACGGGACTACTACGTCTGGAGCGATACTACCGATAAGTACAAAGACGTCCGCATCATTTTCCAGGACTTTGAAAAATCGAACTGGACCTGGGATTCGGAAGCCCAGGCTTACTATTGGCACCGGTTCTACAGCCATCAGCCCGACCTGAATTTCGACAATCCGGCGGTGCAGGACGAAATTTTCAAGATCATCGATTTCTGGACGGATATGGGTGTGGACGGGTTCCGCCTCGATGCCATCCCCTACCTCTTCGAACGGGACGGCACCAACTGCGAAAACCTGCCGGAGACCCACGCCTTCCTCAAGCGGCTGCGTGCCCATGTGGAAGCCCGTAACCCCAACGTACTGCTTTTGGCGGAAGCCAATATGTGGCCCGAGGATTCTGCTTCCTACTTTGGAGATGGGGACGAATGCCATATGAACTACCACTTCCCCATCATGCCGCGCATGTTCATGGCGATCAAAATGGAAGACCGGTACCCCATTATCGATATCATTGAGCAAACGCCCGACATCCCCGACAACTGCCAGTGGGGGATTTTCCTGCGCAACCACGATGAGCTTACACTGGAGATGGTGACCGACGAAGAACGGGACTACATGTACCGGGCGTACAATAAAGACTCCGCCTCCCGGATCAACCTGGGCATCCGCCACCGGCTGGCCCCGCTGCTCGACAATAACCGGCAGAAAATCGAACTGATGAATTCCCTGCTGCTGAGCCTGCCTGGCACGCCGGTGCTCTACTACGGAGATGAAATCGGCATGGGTGATAATGTACACCTGGGCGACCGGGATGGGGTGCGCACCCCCATGCAGTGGAATGTGGACCGCAACGGCGGCTTTTCCAATACCCACCCGCACAAGCTGTACCTGCCCCTGATCAACGACCCGGAGTACCAGTATTCAACCATCAACGTGGAGGTGCAGCAGAACAACTCTTCCTCCCTGCTATCGTGGATGCGGCGCATCATCAATATCCGGCGCCGGTACCAGGCCTTTGGGCGGGGGGAGATTAAGTTCTTGTCGCCGGAAAATGCCAAGGTGCTGGCTTTCGTGCGCTCCTACGAAGACGAGCACCTGCTTGTAGTCGCCAACCTGTCCCGCCATGCCCAGTCCGTTGACCTGGAGCTCCCGGAATACGAACACTACATCCCGGTGGAGGCTTTTGGGCAAGCCCTCTTCCCAACGATTACCCGGGGCCAAAACCGCTTTACCATAGGCCCGTTTGGCTATTACTGGTTTGAACTGCAGCCTGCCTATCAGAACGGGCGCTCCCAGGCCCGCATCCCGGAGCTGAAATGGAAGCCGGAAGCCTGGTTCACCTATGTACAAGACAAAAAATACCGGACTGAACTACGGGCAATCGTACAGCAGTTCCTTAGCCGTACCCAAAAGTATAATATCGACGGGCGCAAGCTGGATAGCGTGGAGATCGTCAAAGCCGAGCCGCTGAAGTACGAAGGAGGGCGCTCGCTTTTAATGATTTTGCGGACGCATTATACCGAGGGGTTCCCGGAGCTGTACTTCATGCCCCTGGCGATGCGCAAAGGCGATTACCAGCGGCAGCCTAATGCCCCGGCTGCCAACCAAATCCTCTGCCAGCTCACGGGTACCCACCAGGAAGGCTATATTTTCGAAGCTGATGAGAGCAACGGGTTCCGGAACTACCTGCTCAGGTATTTGCTGGAAGGCAATACCGATTTGCCGGAAGGCTTTACTTTCCGCCACAGCCACCGCATCAGCGCAGCCGACCAAAAGCAATCACTGCCGCCGGCCCGGGTCATTGCCACCCAAAGCAACCACCGCGCCCTGGCCTTTGGCGACCAGTACTTTTTGAAGGTCTTCCGCCGCCTCGAAGACACCCCTAACCCCGAACTGGAGATCAACCACTACGGCCACAACTCCAACCTGCCAGTCCCGGGCTACCTCAGCCATTTGGAGTACCAGGACAAAAATAAGCACCCGTTCATCCTGGCCGTTTTGGAGCCCTACGTTGCCAATCAGGGTACCGCCTGGACCTACTTCTACGACAATGCCCGCCGCTTCATTGAGGAGCTCAGCTTCGACCAGGAGGCGCTGCCCCCCATTGAGGAGGTCAAAGATATTACCTACGCCGGCGACATCCCGCTCACGCGCGCGCGGCTGCTGGGCCAGACAGTAGCGGAGTTCCACGTTGGGCTGACCCGCATCGAAGCTGCGGATTTCAAGCCAGAAGCTTTCTCCCTGCACTACCAGCGGTCGCTGTTTTCCGCCTGGAACTCCCAGCTGCGGTCCAGCTATCAGCTGCTCGGTAAGACGGACCGGATGACGGACCATCAGACCGCCATGTTGCTGGATAATAAGAAGCGTATCATTGATGAACTGCGCCGCATCTACGACCACAAGATCGAAGTTGTCAAGATTCGCGTGCATGGCGATTTGCAGCTCGAGAAAGTCCTCTTTACCGGCAAGTCGTTCGTTTTGTTCAACTTTGAGGGCGACCGGACCCGCAGCTTCAGCGAACTGCGGTTGCGCAAGTCGCCCGCCTGGGACTTGGCCAGCCTGGCGAGTTCCCTTTACTACGCTGCCTTGGGGGCGCTCATTACGCAAATCAAACCCGAAGAGCCCAATGAAAGCCCGCTGCTGGAGTACGCAGAAGCCTGGTTCGACACCATTTACGGTGCTTTGCTGGAAGGCTATCTGCCCACCGCTCGGCAGGCCGGGCTCCTGCCCGAAGACGAAGAGGACTGGCAATTGATGATGCAGACCTTCCGCCTCGAACGCCATTTGTACGAGCTCGGCTTTGAGCTGCAGCAAAACCGGGAATGGGAAGCGATACCCTACTGTGGCCTGATGCGGCAAATTGGAGTAAAAAGATAGTTGGGATTGCTGGATTTCGCTTCAAAAGTGTAACTTTATTGGCGATACCTTCCCAATTATTTGTTGACAAACCACCCATATGCCTGAACCCTTAATTCTCGGCTTGCTTTTTTTGCTCATCGGCTTGATTGCCGGCGGGCTGGGCGGCTGGCTCGCCGGCCGGCTGCAACAACGGCGCCGGAGCCTGCCGCGCACTGAAGTGGAGCAGCAGTACGTGCACCGCAGCCTCTTTACGCAACTGGAAGGGCAATACGATGCCCAGCGGGCGGACCTCCATGAGTACCAGGAAGCCCTTCGGATAACGGAGCAAAAGGCAGCCCGGCAAGAGCAGCTTAACCTGGAACTCGACCGGCAGCTCAGCGAACAAAAGCAGGAGCTGGAAGCCTTGCACCAACGTTTCCAAACCGAATTCGAAAACCTGGCTAACCGTTTGCTGGAGGAAAAGAGCAATAAATTTGCCGCGCAAAACCAAGAACAGCTGGGGCAGCTGCTTAACCCGCTCCGGGAGCGCATACAGGCCTTCGAAGCAGGCATCGAGAAGCGGTTTTTGGAAGAAACCCGCGACCGGGTTAGCCTGCAAAAAGAAATTGAGGGCTTGCGGGCCCTGAACCAGCAGCTCAGCGAAGAGGCTAACAACCTGGCCAGCGCCCTCAAGGGGGACAATAAAGCACAAGGAGATTGGGGAGAATTGCAGCTGGAGCTGCTGCTGGAAAGGGCGGGCCTGCAAAAAGGCCTGCACTTCGAAGCTCAACCCACTTTTCAGGACGAAAATGGGCGGCCGAAGCGGCCCGACTTCATTGTAAACCTGCCCGAAGGCAAGACCCTCATCATCGACTCCAAGGTCTCCCTGAAGGCTTATGAACGCTTTTACAATGCCGAAGACAAGGCAGAGCGGGAGCGCTGCCTTAAGGCGCACATCGACAGCATCCGGCAGCACATCCGTAGCCTGAGCAGCAAAAACTACATCCAGCTGTATCAGATTCATACGCCGGACTACCTCTTGCTCTACATTCCGGTGGAACCCGCCTTTACCGCAGCCGTTCAGCAGGATGCGCAGCTTTTCCTCGAGGCGCTGGATGCCAACGTGGTGGTCGTTTCCAACTCTACCCTACTGGCCACGATGCGCACCGTAAGCTACATCTGGAAGCAGGAAAAACAACAAAACAGCGTACTGGAAATCGCCCGGCAAAGCGGGCTGCTCTACGATAAGTTTGTCAACTTCGTAGAAGACCTCAGGAGCATCGGCAAGCGGATTGGGCAGGCGCAGGGTGCCTACGAAGATGCACTTAATAAACTGGTAGATTCCAAAAAATTTGGGGATACGCTGATCGGGCGGGCGGAACGGATACGGGAATTGGGAGCGCGGGCATCCCGGCAGCTACCTTCAGAATTGGTGGATGCTGCCCGGCAGCCCAAACTCAGCGATGGCCCTAAATCCGACGATGCGTAATTTCCTGGCCATGGTGCCAAAAGTAAATTTCTTTCTTCTGGTAGTTGATGGAAAAGCGGTAACGCGCCAAAAAATCCAGGCCCAGGGTGCCATCTATGTCTTCGCTAATGCCCCGCTTGAGCTGGGCAAAGACAAATGCCACCTGCTCAAAGGATTGCCCGTCTACTTCAACGGCTGATAACTTGGCTTGGTCGAAATACTCCGGAAGATTGGCAAAACCCAGCAACCGTTGTTTTCGGACCGGGCCGGTTACCTGAGGGCGCAGCACTTCCAGCAGAGGCTTGCGCAGAAGGTTGAACCGGCTGCCGATGTCGAGCCCAAATTTCAGCTTTTGCCCCCCAATCTCTGCACGCACCACCGGGAGCCCCTCCTGGATATCGAATGGCAAGCTAAAAAGTGGTGATTCCTGCTGGTGAATCCAGCTTTTCCGGTCGTCGTACATCAACAGCGCCTGATTCCTGAAATCAAACATGACCTCGGCCCCCTGAAGCAACTCTGCACCGATGATACCCATAATCTCCAGGTCGGCCCCGGATTCCAGATGGCTCATATTCATTGCTACCGCGCGCATATCCTGCCGCTTGATGCCCGCCCAGCTGAACTGATCGACTTTGACAGCAATACCGCGCAAGGGGGAAGCCGTCAGAGGGCCTGGTACGCGTTTGAAGTGGTCAACCAGCTTAGGGTTGATCACAGACTGCGGAAAGCCGGTATCTACGATAAAGCTGCCGGTATCCCCGTTAATGCTGGCTTCCACGATCATCATATTGTTGACAAGCTGGAATGGAATTTTTTTCAGGATGCCCTCTTGCGAAAACGCTGTGGTGATCAGCAAGGCGAGCCCAGTTGCAATTAGTGTCGCTTTTTTCATCACTTCTTCTCTTTTTCCACTTCGAATCAGCCGAACTGCCAAGTATTCGGCAGCCAACCAATAAGATTACATTCAATTAACTTTGAATTAACATTCAGTTAACACTGAAACGTTTACTGCCCGGAATAGGTTTCACCAAGCGTTTTATTTTCCATATTTGTGGACAAATTCAGAAAAGCGACATGGGAAAGCGACTTGCCAACTTTTTGCTCCGTTTATCGGGCTGGCGCCTCAGCGCTAATGTGCCCGATGAGGTACAGCACTGTGTGATCATTGCAGCGCCCCACACTTCCAATTGGGATATTTATTACGCCCGGCTGGGGTTTTACATCATGGGGGTGCCACTGAAGTTTACCATTAAAAAAGAATGGATGCGTTTCCCCCTCAACCTGATCGTTGGCCCGATGGGGGGCCTGGCAATTGACCGGCGGCCGCGGCAGGCAACCGGCGAGCGCCCCAGCTATACACAGATTATGGCGGAGCTGCTGCAAGGGCACGAGCGCATTGCTATTATGGTCACGCCCGAGGGCACCCGTTCCTTGCGCACCAAATGGCGGACCGGTTTTTACTATGCAGCCTTGCAGGCCCAAGCGCCCATTTGCCTCGGGTACCTCGATTACCAAAAGAAAGAAGCGGGCGTCGGCGGCCCCATTTTCCCTACCGGAGACATTGACGCGGATATGAAACGGATTATGGACTTCTACCGGGATATCGCAGGAAAGCACCCCCGGCAGTTTGCCCTCGACGAGCGGTACGCCTGACCTGCTCAAACGCAGGCTTATGGTAATACTGAACAATTAATCCATGCTTAACATTCATCCCGCCCATAAAATTGGGAGAATGCGCAACTTTGCACAAACCACGACCATGGCTTATGACCTAATGGTGGTAGGTGCCGGCGTCTTGGGCACCTTCCACGCCTACCACGCCCGCCGGGCTGGGCTAAAAGTCGCCCTCATCGAGCAGCACAAACGCCCTCAGAGTGCTTCCACACGCAATTTTGGGCAGGTAGTGCCTTCGGGCATGAATGCCAAATGGCAGGCAATTGGACGGAAAAGCCTGAGGATTTACAAGGATTTGCAACAGAAGGCAAGCCTCTCCCTTCAATCCAATGGATCGGTCTACATTGCCTCCGACACAGAAGAAGCCGGGCTGATTGAGGAATTGGCCGCCCGCAACCGGGACCTTGGCTACCCCTCCCGGTTACTGACCAAAGCAGCGTGCCTGGAGCGCTGGCCCGTATTGCGGCCCGGTTACTGCAAAGCCGGGTTGTTCTTTCCGGAGGAAATTTCCCTGGATGCCCGGGTAGCCGTTGGCCAGGTGATCCGCTATATGGTAGAGCAAATGGGCCTGGATTACTTCCCTGCCTGCCAGGTCCGGCAAGCTGAAGTGGCAGGCAACCGCGTGCATTTGCGCAGCAGTGACGGGCGCTCCTTTACCGGAGAACAAGCTGTGGTTTGCAGCGGCAGTGAGTTCCAAAACCTCTTCCCTGGGCTCTTCCGCGAAAGCGGCCTGGTAGCTACCAAGCTTCAAATGCTGCGTACTCTACCTCAGCCTACGCAGCGCATCCGCAGCAACATCCTCACCGGCCGTACCATCCGCCGTTACGAAAGCTTTGCGGAATGCCCCTCTTACGCTGCCGTTAAAGCCCGGGAGCCGGCAACGAGCTTTGCAAAACAATACGGCGTACATATTCTGCTTACGCAGGCACCTGATGGCACCGTCGTATTGGGCGACTCCCACGAATACGCTGATGCCAAAGACAAAGACGACCTTGGCTACGAGCTGGACACTGCCATCAACCGTTTTATGATAAACGAGGCCATGAAAATTTTCCAGCTTCAAACCTGGCAAATCCAAAGTACCTGGTGTGGTGTCTACAGTCAGTGCAAAGAGCAAGACCTTTTCCAGCACAGCCTGGAGGACCGCCTTCACATCGTAACGGGCATTGGCGGCAAAGGCATGACAGGCGGCCCCGGCTTTGCGGAGCAGCACATCCGGCAGTTGACGGGCGGAACGGTGGCTTTACCCTAAGGGCCCAAAAGGGATAGGCTCCTCCTCCCTGCCGCACCCCTTAGGTCAGAGGCCCGGCCATTGACCGCCCTCACAATTTTCCCTACCTTCGCTGGAAAAACTTGCGCCACCCTTTCCTGATCATCTCATTAGCCTTTGTGCTGCTAAGCCCTGCCGCTTTATCGTGGCTGGGTACGGCCTGGCTACGGCCTATTATCCGGGAAGGGGCAGAGGCGCAGCTCCGGCAAGGCATGGATGTCGCCGATCTGACGATACTGGTTTTTGCCAAAAGTGAAACGGAGCGCTTACTCGACTGGGAGCATGAGCGGGGATTCGAATACGAGGCCGAGATGTACGACGTGGTACAGAAAGCCAACCGCGGCGGCAGCCTCATTGATACCTGCTACCCCGATCATGCGGAATTTATTGACCAACCGAGAGCCGGCAAAGGCTCTGCTGATGTATGACAAAATCATTCCTTATTTTCCTAGGGTTTTGGCTGCTATCCATCCACCAGCTGTATGCACAAACCCTTACCCTCACCCATAAGCAGGACGGCCCGCTCCCGGGGGCAACTGTAGTTGGGCAGCCCAGCGGGGCTTTTGCGGTTACCGGCCAAGCTGGCCAGGCTGACCTAAGCGCCTTTTTACCCACTGATACACTCATTGTACAGCTGCTGGGGTACTACAGCCGGCGGGTCCCCTACGCTACGGCAAAAGCACAGCGCTTCCGGCTGGAGCTTGAACGGGCCGTTTTAGCCCTGGACCAGGTGGTTGTATCCGCCAGCCGGTGGGCACAGAATGCCAGCCGGGTGCCCAACCGGGTGTCCACCATTCGGGCCGAGGAAGTGCTGCTGCGCAATCCGCAAACGGCGGCTGACCTCCTGGGCAGCTCGGGCGAAGTGTTCATTCAGAAAAGCCAGCAAGGGGGCGGCAGCCCTATGATCCGGGGGTTTGCAACCAACCGGCTGTTGATTGCTGTGGATGGCGTGCGGATGAACACGGCTATTTTCCGCAGCGGCAATTTGCAGAATGTCATTTCCCTCGACCCCTTCGCCACTGAACGCACAGAGTTGCTCTTCGGGCCGGGCTCTGTGCTCTACGGCAGCGATGCTATCGGGGGCGTTATGGCCTTTTACACCCTCACCCCTACCCTGGCCGATAGCCAGGGCCGGCAGTCTTCGGGCAGCGCTGCCCTGCGCTATGCTTCAGCCAATGAGGAGCTGACCGGCCACTTCGATATCAATATCGGGGGGCAGAAATGGGCGGCGGTGAGCAGCTTCTCCCACAACCGATACGGTGACCTCCGCATGGGGCGGCACGGGCCGGACGACTACCTGCGGGCTTTCTTTGTGCAGCGCATCGACGGGGAAGACCGCCGGGCGACCAACCCGGACCCGCTCGTGCAAACGCCCTCCGGCTACGAACAAACCAACCTGATGCAAAAAGTGCGGTTCCGGCCTGACGCAGCCTGGGACTTCACCTATGCCTTTCACTATTCAGCAACCACCGACTACGCCCGTTATGACCGCCTCATCCGCACCCGGGACGGCCTGCCCCGCAGCGCGGAATGGTCCTACGGCCCCCAAATCTGGCAGCTGAACCAACTGCAAGCCTCGCATTCCGGGCCAAACATACTTTACGACGAGGCCCGGCTCAGCCTGGCCCACCAATTTTTTGAAGAAAGCCGTATTGACCGGGACTTTGGCGACCCCATCCGGCGTACCCGTACAGAAGCTGTAGATGCCTTTTCTGCTAACCTGGACCTCCTCAAAGGCCTGGGGCAGCAGCAACGCCTGCTCTACGGCCTGGAGGCCCTATACAACCGGGTCGAATCAGAGGGTATACTCGAAAACCTCGTTACCGGCAATGCAAGTGCCGGGCCCGCCCGCTATCCACAAGCCAACTGGCAGTCCTACGCCGCCTACCTGACCTATCAGCTGGAAGTGAGCCCTAAGCTCCGCCTTCAGGCAGGTGCCCGCTACAACCACTTTTTGCTAAACGCCAATTTTGATACCACCTTTTTCCCATTCCCTTTTACCACCGCCGATCTGGATAAAGGCGCACTGACGGGCAGCCTGGGCGCAGTCTTCCGGCCGGTGCCTTCCTGGGCCCTGCGCGCCAACCTCTCTACCGGCTTCCGCTCGCCCAATGTAGATGACATCGGCAAGGTGTTCGACTCGGAGCCAGGCGCTGTGGTGGTGCCCAATCCCGGCCTGGGCGCAGAATATGCCTACAATGCAGAACTCGGCCTTTCCAAAGTTATCGGGGATGGGCTGCATGTCGACCTGACCGGCTATTACACCCTGCTCGACGATGCGCTGGTGCGGCGAGACTTTGCGCTCGCCGGGCAGGACAGTATTCTTTACGATGGCACCCTCAGCCGGGTACAGGCCGTGCAGAATGCGGCTCGAGCCTGGGTTTACGGGCTACAGGCAGGCATAGACGCCCAATGGCCTAGTGGGTTGGGGCTGCACGCCCGCCTCAACATTCAGGAAGGCGTGGAAGCACTGGACGAAGGGGGTACGACGCCCCTGCGCCACGCCGCCCCCTGGTTTGGCGTGTTCCGGCTACAATACGAACAGGAAGCGCTGCGGCTCGAACTGAATATGCAGTACCACCGCGCCTTTACCTACGATGAGCTGCCCCTGAGCGAGCGGGATAAGCCTTATTTGTACGCTGCCGATGCAAATGGCAACCCTTACGCCCCTGCCTGGTACACTCTGGATTTCCGTGCCTTGTACCGGGTCAACAGCACCTTTACCATTAGTGCCGGGATGGAAAACCTGACGGATCAGCGGTACCGCCCTTATTCTTCCGGGCTCGCCGGGGCGGGCAGGAATGTAGTGCTAAGCGGGCGGGTTAGTTTTTAGAGCGGGTGCCATTCCCTTGAAAAAAGGCTCCCCTTTGCTTTTAAACTCGGAATGGGCGTCCACCCGGCGCACGAGTTTGCCGGTACGCACAGGTATGCCGACCTGCTCCGAGCGACATAGCCCATGCGAAGTCGCTAGTATCCAAGTACGGTTACCGGCGGCCAAAGCCTCTGGCGACAGGAAACGGGCAGGCAGGAAGCCGGTTTTCCCCGACTTTTATCGGGGAACCACTTCGCCGCCGGTATATAAGTCAAGCCCCGGAATTGGTGCGCCGGGCTGGCAAAGCTTATCGATAAGACGTATTTTATGGGAGATTGGCCGGGGACCCGGCTGCTATTATACTCAAATACATTACTATGGTTGCTCAACCTCACTTTAAGCAATACGAATCTCAAACCGAACAACTCCGGGCCATCGCCCATCCGGTGCGCCTCGCTATTCTGCACCTGCTACAGGCGAAATCCCCATTGTCCGTCACCGTCATCTACGAGTCGCTAGGCATAGAACAAGCCACCGCCTCCCATCATCTGAAAATTCTTCGGCAGGCGGGGATACTGGACCTCAAGCGCAAAGGGCGGTATGCCTTCTATACGCTGGCCAACCCTATTTTCTCAGAAGTCCTGGCGCTGCTAAAAAAATCCTGAATTGTTGTTATTTTTGCGCTCGCAAAACCAGGACCCTATGCTCACTGCCATTTCACCTATTGATGGGCGCTACGCCAGCAAAACCCAGGATTTAGCCAACTTCTTTTCGGAGTACGCCCTGATCAAGTACCGGGTATTCGTGGAAGTCCAGTACTTTATCGCACTGGTGGAGCACCCCCTGCCCCAGCTTCAGCCCTTCCCGTCCAGCCGGCTGGACGACCTGCTCCGCCTGGCCAACCAATTCAGCGTGGAAGATGCCGAGCGCGTCAAAGCGATTGAGCAAGTCACCAACCACGATGTGAAAGCTGTAGAGTATTTTCTGAAAGAGCGTTTTGACGAGCTGGGGATTGGCGCCTACAAAGAGTTCATCCACTTCGGGCTCACCTCTCAGGACATCAACAATACCGCTACGCCCCTGCTGACCCAACAGGCCCTTTATCGGGTATGGCTACCGGCCCTGCAGGATGTGCGCGTCAAGCTTACCGAGCTGGCAAAAGCCTGGTCGGGCATACCCATGCTGGCCCGCACCCACGGGCAGCCGGCTTCACCGACCACGCTGGGCAAGGAGATCCTGGTTTTTGTAGCGCGGTTGGATGAGCAGCTCCGGCAACTGGACCAGGTGCCTTTCAAAGCCAAATTCGGTGGAGCCACCGGCAACTTCAACGCGCACTATGCGGCTTACCCGGATGTGGACTGGTTGGCCTTCGGCAATCGGTTTGTCGAAGAAAGATTGGGGCTTTACCGTTCCTACCCTACTACTCAGATTGAGCACTACGACAACCTCGCGGCTACCTTCATGGCTATGAAGCGCATCAACACCATCCTTATTGACCTTTGCCGGGATATCTGGACTTACATTTCCATGGACTACTTTGGCCAGAAAGTCGTCAAAGGGGAAGTCGGTTCCTCCGCTATGCCCCACAAAGTCAACCCTATCGATTTTGAGAACGCAGAGGGCAACCTGGGGCTTTCCAATGCCCTGCTGACGCACCTGGCAGACAAGCTCCCCATCTCCCGCCTGCAGCGCGACCTCACCGACAGCACCGTACTGCGCAACGTTGGCCTGCCTTTTGCCCATGCCCTGATCGCTTTCAAATCTACCCTTAAAGGCCTGGGCAAGCTGACGCTGAACGAAGCCAAGTTGCAAGCCGACCTGGAGCAAAACTGGATGGTCGTGGCAGAAGGCATTCAGAATATCCTGAGGCGGGAGGGTTACCCTCAGCCCTATGAGGCCCTTAAAGCCCTGACCCGTGGCAAAACGGCCCTTACTCAGGCCGATATCCATGCCTTTGTAGACGGCCTGGACGTCAGTGCCCCCGTCAAAGCGGAGCTCAAGCGCATTACGCCCCAAAACTATATTGGGAAGTAGCGCCTTAACAAATCATTAGTATATCAGGGACAAGCATTTTTGACAAATACCTGTTATTTTAGGGAACACGTATTGAAACTCCTTATTATGCGCGTATTTGGATGGTTAGCGGCAAGCCTGGCATTAGGGCTTCTGACCGGCTGCGGGGACCGGGCGGCTGGGCCGCAAGCTACGGGCTTGCCCATCCACGAGGAATCGCTCCTGCCTTTCGAGGAACCACTCCACACGGCAGCTGCCCCCTACGAGCCGGAAATTAAAGTCGCCCACCCCCGGCATACCCGGGAAACATTTGGCTTCCAGGTGATTCAGGAAAGCGGGCAGCGGCCCTTGCTCCGCATTGATACCAGTGCTGCTGCCACCCGGCACATTTACGAGCTCTACCGCAAAAATGCCCTCTACAAAATCATCCATGTACCTGGCTTCCGCACCTGCAACCGGCTGATTGCAGACCGGGACCGGTTGTTTACCACGCAAGAGACCCGCCGTTCAGTGACCCTGGCCGCTCCGGTTGACTGGAAAGGCCTGCCGGAGTATGTTGATTACAAAGGGCCAGAGGTAGAGCTCAAATGGGGCGAGCTTAGCGCAAACCCCATGAGTATTAATTACCACCTGTGGCAGGTGGAGGGCCAGGTAAAAGACACGCTTGCGCTGTACGTTGGGGAGCGGGCGCTGCCCATCCACAGTTTTCAGCTCTACATCGCCGGCCGGGGCCAGCTGCCGGAGCTTTGGGTGGCCGAAAGCCTGCAGCAGCCGGAATTGCAAAAGCGGCTTTGGCAATTGGAGCCTGCCCAAAGCCTTTACTTCGACCGTATTCTGGTAGAACCGCAGCCGGGCTGCCTGGCGCTCTTCCCACAAGCCTTTGCCTTTAATATTGAAGCGGAGCAGCCTTTTCACCTGTCGATAGCCGAAACGGGGGTACCCGCGCCCTTTTTCCAGGCAGGCAAGGATACCAGCCGAGCGGCTGCTTATCTTTCCTACCCGGCCATCCCCCTGCGGCAAGCCATACAGGAATTGCTGGAGACCGATACCAGCCAAATCCATTTCCGGGGGCTGCACCATAACCCCAAGCTGCATATCACCTTCGCTTCCAGCCGGTACACGCCGGCAGAGGGGCGGGCCATGATATTGCAGCAGCTCCAAAAGCACTACCGCCTCGACCTCGAGCGCCGGTATACCACCCTGCACTTTGAAGTTGGGGAAGCCAACCGCCCTTTGCTGGAGTCGCACATCCGGCCCGATGACCCTGGCCGGCTGGTTCAAGACCATCAGGAGAAAACGGCGCTCCTATTGAGGGTACCCTTTGATGAAGTACTGCGCCTGTTGGAACAAGAGCTGGATGTACCCATTCACAACCGCACCCGGCTACAGGGCCAGGAGTTGATGCGTGGCCGGCTGGACTACAGCAGTATTGCCGCCGTACGGGAATCCCTGCAACAATTGGGGCTTCAGCTGAAGCGCTCTAAATCCTGCCTGGAGGTTTACGTCACACAAGAGCGGCCACAGTAGGATTCGGCGGGCAGCCGACCAGCCGATCGGCCCTACCATATAGTGAAGCCTACATTTTTTTATAGATTTGCGTTTCAAAAATCAATCAATATGTCGGTAGAGGTGCAAGGCCTGACCAAGGTGTACGGAGAGCAGAAAGCCGTAAATGATATTAGTTTCGAGGCCCATCCGGGGCAAGTGCTCGGCTTTTTGGGCCCTAATGGCGCCGGCAAAACCACCACTATGAAGGTACTGACCTGCTACATCCCCCAGTCGAGTGGCAAAGCCTTCGTATGTGGGCATGATGTGGAGGAAAACCCCATGGAGGTCAGAAAGCAGATTGGTTACCTGCCTGAGCACAACCCGCTCTACCTCGATATGTATGTCCGGGAGTACTTGCGCTTCATCGCCGGCCTGCATAAAATCAGCAAGCCCCGGCAGCGGATTGACGAGATGATTGAGCTCACTGGCCTGGAGCGGGAGCAGCGCAAGCCGATCGGCGCTTTGTCCAAAGGGTACCGGCAGCGGGTAGGGCTGGCGCAGGCCCTGTTGCACGACCCCCAGGTGCTGATCCTGGATGAGCCTACGGCCGGGCTGGACCCCAACCAACTGGCCGATATCCGGGCGCTGATCAAAAAACTGGGGGCGCAAAAGACCGTTATCTTTTCGACCCACATCATGCAGGAAGTCAAGGCTATTTGCGACCGGGTAGTCATCATCAATCAAGGCGAGCTGGTTGCCGATGACACTATTGACCACTTGCAATCTGTCACTACCGGCGAATCCGTCATTACCGTAGAGTTCCAATCCAAGGTGCCCCGCCAGGCCCTCAGACAGCTGAAGGGGGCCAAGGAAATCCGGCACCAAAGCGGGCACCGCTACCAGGTGATTGCGGATGCCGATACTGACCTGCGGGCGGCCGTCTTCGACTTTGCGGTAGCACAAAATGTGAAACTTCTCGAAATGCGCAAGGAAGTCTTTGAAATGGACGAAGTTTTCCAGCGCCTGACCCAATAACCCTGATTCATGCACCAGACCTCTGCTTTTCTGGCGGCTATCCTGCTTCTGCTCCTTGCTTGCCCTGCTGCTGGCCAGAGGGACTCTGCCAAGCTAGAGGCTGCTTTCCGTTTTCAGGACGGCGTCTACCTGTCGCTCGAAAGCCTGCGGCAAAACCAGCCCGACTACCTCTGGCAGGATATCCAGGGCCAACTGGCGGCCAACGCAGAGTACTACCGCGCACAGGCCGAATACCTGTCGGTCAAAAGCAACCGGGACACCCTGGCTTGCGACCGGGTGTGGGGCATTGTGCTGGACGGGCTGCCCTACATCTGCCTGGCTCAGGAAACGGGCCAGTCCACCAATATGCGGTTTGCCGGATTGCGGGTCAGAGGCCGGATTTCCTATTACGAATTTGAAAGAAAAGAACAGCGCCTGGTGGAAATAACGGCCTATAACCCCCTGACTGGCCGACCGTTCCGGCGGGGCAATATTACTAAAAAAGAAACGGTAGCGGAGGCCCGGATTTTGCACCTCCCTTCCGGGAAAATGGGCCCCCTGGACCGCCCTACCTTGCTTCAGATGATACAGGACGACCGGCAATTGTACCGCACGGTGGATGAATTGCCCGAAAATGCATCGGTGGAAAAGCTGTACAAATGCGTTTTAATTTACGATGACCGCAACCCGATATACCTGCCGGTGCCCTCAAAGAAGAAAAATTAGCCTATATGCAAAGCATTTTCCTAAAGGAAGTCAACGCCTTTTTCAGCTCTCTGATCGGCTATATCGTCGTCGGGGTGTTTTTGGTCATCACGGGCCTGGTTTTATTCGTTTTTCCGGACACCAGCTTGCTGAACGTCAACTACGCCAGCCTGGGGCCCCTGTTCGAAATTGGCCCGCTGGTCTTCCTTTTCCTAATACCGGCAGTGACGATGCGGTCATTTGCCGAAGAGTTCCAAACGGGCACGATTGAGCTGCTGGCCACGCGGCCGGTGCACAGCTGGCAGATTATCCTCGGCAAGTACCTGGCCAGCCTGGTGTTGGTGCTCTTTGCCCTGCTGCCTACGCTGCTGTATTATTATACGGTATACCAGCTGGGGGAGCCGGTAGGCAATATTGACAGCGGGGCCGTGCTGGGTTCTTACATCGGGTTGTTTGCCCTGGCCGCTGCCTACGTTTCTATAGGCTTGTTTGCCTCTTCCCTGTCGAGCAATCAAATCGTGTCTTTCCTGCTGGCGACCTTTTTGGCCTTCTTCCTGTACTATGGCTTCGACTTTCTGAGCCGTTTGCCGGGCTTGGTCGGCAAGGTGGATGATGTGGTGCAAATGTTTGGCATAGACTACCACTACCGTTCTATCAGCCGGGGGTTGATCGATAGCCGGGACCTGATATATTTCCTGTCGGTAATCGCCTTCTTTTTGGCCCTTACCCTGTTTTCAATCGAACGGCGCAAATGGTGAACCGCCCCATTCACGCACTCCCCTTCAACCTTGGCTCATTGCGAATTGTATAATTGACTCAAACCGCGTAACCTGGTTTTTATAATGGCTAAAAAGCAACAAAAAACACAATTCATCCTGCAGCTGGCCCTTTTCTTCGGCATCTTGCTGTTCCTGAATATCCTGGCTAATGCGCGCATTGCCGGGCAGCCCATGTACGCCTATTTGGATATGACGGAAGAGAAGCGGTTTACCCTGACGGACCCCACCCGGGAACTGCTCCGCGACCTGGATGATGTCGTCTACATCCGGGTACTGCTGGATGGCGAATTCCCGGCCGGCTTTAAACGCTTGCAGGATGCCACGCAGGATATCCTGGATGACTTTCGCGGCGTGTCTGGGTACGTAGAGTACGAGTTTGTCAACCCCAACTCCGGCACCCCCGAAGAGATCAACGAACGCCGCAAGAACCTGCGCGACCAGGGGATAACCCCTACTCAGCTGACGGTCAAAGGGGTGGAGGGCACCGAGCGCAAGATGATCTACCCCTACGCCATTGTTTACTATAAAAACCGCAACCTGGCGGTCAACCTGCTGGAGAATGATGTTCCTGGCATGCCTCAGGAGCGCACCCTCAACAACTCGGTAGGCCTGCTCGAGTACAAACTGGCCAATGCCGTGCAACGGCTGCGCTCAACGGTACAGCCCAATATCCTATTCACCACCGGGCATGGGGAGCTGGAGCCCATACAGACAGCCGACCTGCAAAAAACCTTAAACGAATACTACCAATTCGGCCGTATTCACCTCGATAGTATCGTCTACATTGGCGAAGAAGCCGATTTGCTCATCGTTGCCAAACCCACACAGCCATTCTCTGAAAGAGACAAATTCAAGATTGACCAGTATATTATGCAGGGGGGCAAGGTCATGTGGCTGCTGGATAAAGTACGGGTTGACCTCGACAGCTTACAGGGCCGCACCCAATACTACCCCAACGAATATGACCTGGGGCTGGATGATTTGCTGTTCCGCTACGGCATACGCCTACAGCCCAACCTGATCCTGGATTTGCAGTCTTCCAGCATACCGTTGGTTGTGGGCATGCAGGGCAATGCCCCGCAATTTGACAACTTCCGCTATCCCTACCACCCCGTGGTGGCTCCCAAGGCTGACCATCCTATCGTCAACAACCTTGGGCTGGTAAATTTCAAGTACCCGAGCACGGTCGACCTGGATGTAGTGACCAAAACCCCGGTTGAAAAAACGCCTCTGCTGCAATCCTCAGACAACACCCGGGTGCAGTACATTCCAGTGGAAATGAATTTCGAGTTTCTGCGGTACGACCTCGACCCGGCTAAATTCAAAACAGAACCTCAGACCATCGCTTTGTTGCTGGAAGGCACCTTCCCCTCGCTCTACCAAAACCGCGTGACGGATGCCATGCTTCAGGGCTTGCAGGAACTGGGTCTGGAGTACCGGGCGCAGAGTACGCCCACCAAGATGCTCGTCATCTCCGATGGGGATATCGCCCGCAATAAAGTCGGCCGGGACGGCAAGCAGTTCAGCCCGCTGGGCTATAATGAGTTCGACAAGTACCAGTTTGCCAATAAAGACTTACTGGTCAATGCCATCGAATACATGATTGCCGAAAACGGCGTTATACAAGCGAGAGGCAAAGATGTCAAGCTCCGCCTTTTAGATAGTGTAGAGGCGCAGGAATACAAAACCTACTGGCAACTGCTCAATATCGGCTTACCGCTGGTTTTCCTGGCTGCCTTCGGATTGGTATACAACTATGTACGGCGCCGGCGGTTTGCCATAGGGTAATTGCCGGTGATATTATCAACCATTAAGACTTATGAAAAGAACCATCATTTTGCTCGTTGTTTTCCTGCTGCTGGGCGGCGGGGCGTTCTGGTACCTCAATACGGAAGATGAGCGGAACAAAACTACGCTGGCCGGTGCAGACCGCGACTTTGCGGTAAAAGATATTGACCGGGTGCATAAAATTTTCATCGCTGGCCGTAAGGGGGAACGCACGACGCTGGTGCGGGACGGCCAGGGCGGCTGGACGGTCAATGATGCCGGCAAAGCCAATCCCAATGTGGTCGGCCCGCTGCTCGAAGCCATTAAAAATGTACGGGTGCAGTACAAGCCCTCCGATAATGCAGTTGACCAAATGGTGAAAACGCTGGCTACCCAAGGCTTAAAGGTAGAGCTGTATGATAAACAGGATGAAGAAATTAAGACCTATTACATTGGCGGGTCTACTGCCGACGAACGCGGCACCTACATCATTCTGGAAGGGGCAGAGCAGCCCTATGTAGCCGAAATTCCGGGTTTTTCCGGCAATATCAGTGTCCGCTTTGCCCGCACGGGCGATGAGTGGCGGGACGAAACCCTGTTTGCCAAAGATGTGGAAGACATTCAGTACCTTTCTGTAGAATATCCCAAGCAAAGAAACTACTCCTTCGTGATCAAAGCTTCGGGCAGCGGCTATACCGTGTCGCCTTTTTACGATATCACCCCCGAGATCAACCGGCCTTCCCGGGAAGGGAGTATTGAAGCTTACCTCGTGGGGTACGAAAGCGTTGGGGCGGAAGCTTTCCGCAATGAATACGCGGCACGGGATTCCATTCTGCAGACCATCCCATTTTGCCGCATCACGCTGGTCGACCAAGCTCAGGATACCACCACTGCTGTCTTTTACCCCATTGAGGAGGAAAAGACCATTTCTCAGGACCCGAAGAGCGGAGCTTATGTTTCTACCGGCGGCTATATCGACCGGTATTTTGTATGGCACAACCAGAAAGACTTCCTGCTGGCCCAGCACCTGGTGCTGGAAGACTTGTTCTGGGCCTACAGCTCCTTCTACGAAGACTCTAAAATGCTCAACTGATGAAAACCGGCCGACTGCTGCTCATTGCTGCGCTGCTATTGCTCATTAGCCTTGGTGCTGCCCCTTCGGAACGCTGGGGCTTTTGGGGGCACCGCCGCCTCAACCGTATGGCGGTGTTTACCCTGCCGCCCGAGATGATCGTTTTCTTCAAGAAGAATATTGAGTTCATCACGGAACACGCTGTAGACCCCGACAAGCGCCGGTACGCTACCCGGCACGAGGCTGTCCGCCATTATATCGATATTGACCACTGGGGGACGTACCCTTTCCCTGAAGTCCCCCGCAACTGGGAAGATGCTCTGATGAAGTTTACGGAGGTGGGGCTGGTCGGCGCCCGGGGCGACACCCTCCGGCTGGCCCGGGACACCGTAGGCCGGGAAGTGATGATTAGCCTGGAGACGACAGCCGGCGCCGTGCAGGCACCTTACCACAGTGCCTACCGCAGCTTCTTTCAGGAGCAAATCATGCCGCAATACTACGAAGACAACTGGCAGCTGAGCTGCGACGCCCTGGCTACCTTGTTTGGGCTGCCCCCGGAATCGATTGACTGCGAACAAGCTTACGCCGTGGACCACTTTTCTGCCTATGGCATTGTGCCCTACTACCTGCCCGTGATGCAGCAGCGGCTGACCAACGCCTTCCGGAGCATGGACATTCCAGCCATTCTGCGCCTTTCAACGGAGTTTGGCCACTACATTGGGGATGCGCACGTGCCCTTGCACACCACCGAAAACTACAACGGGCAGCTTACCGATCAGGTAGGCATCCATGCTTTTTGGGAAAGCCGGATCCCGGAGCTGTTCGCCGACCAGGAATACGACTACTTCGTCGGCAAAGCGGAGTACATTTCCGACCCGAAAGACTACTACTGGGACGTGGTGCTGGCCAGCCACGCCTTGGTCGACAGCGTGCTTCAGATCGAACGAGCGCTCAGCGAAACCTTCCCCGAAGACAAACAGTATTGTTACGAAGAGCGGCTGGGGCGCACCATCCGGACGCAGTGCAAAGCCTACGCCAGGGCCTACCAGGAGCGCCTCAGGGGCATGGTCGAAGACCGCATGCAAGCCACGATTCTTTCCATCGGCAGCGCCTGGTACACGGCTTGGGTGGATGCCGGGCAACCCGACTTGATAAAACTGGATCAGTACCAGCTTTCCCCTTCCGAAATCGAAGAGCTGCAGGTATTGGAACAGCGGGTGAAATCGGGCAAACAGCAGGGCCGGGCCCACGAGTAAGCCTGGATGGCTGGCGGTTAATCATTATCACCCGGAGCACTGACAAAAATCACCCTCCCCCTACATAGAGGCTTGTACATTTATAGTCCAGAGCTAAAAAGCCAACCGTACCTAGATCGCAAAACAATTGGGGCCGGCCCGGGCCGCCACCAAACGTTAAAAAGCCGAGCATGCCGACTACGAGCACTAAGCAAAAGCCAGAAGTAAAGGTGCCTGCAAAAGAGACCAAGTGTTATCACTGCGGAGAGCCCTGCGAACCACGCACGACGATCCGCCTGGAAGACAAGCCTTTCTGCTGCCAGGGTTGCAAAACCGTATACGAAATCCTTGAGGACAATGGAATGTGCCGCTACTACGATATTGAGCAGCAGGCAGGCACTAGCCTTAAGGGCAAAAAACAAACCGAATACGCCTACCTCGACGACCCGGAGGTGCGCGAAAAGCTCATTGACTTTGCCGATGAGCAGCAAACCCGGGTGACCTTTTTCATCCCCGCCATTCACTGTGCCTCCTGCCTTTGGTTGCTGGAAAACCTCTACAGGTTCAACGCCGGCATCCACTCAGCCAATGTCAATTTCGTCAAAAAAGAGGTCTACCTTACCTTCGATGAAGGGCAGGTGAGCTTGCGGCAGGTTGTCGAATTGCTGGACAGCATTGCCTACACTCCGGCCATCAACCTGAGCAACCTCGATCAAGGTGACCGCCCGGTGGTGGACCGCAGCTTTTACTACAAGTTTGGGGTGGCGGGTTTTGCCTTTGGGAATATCATGCTGCTGAGCTTCCCGGAATACCTGGGGCTGGACAAGGCCCTTGAGGGAGAATTTTTTCAGCTGTTCGGCTACCTCAACATCCTCCTCGCCCTGCCCCTGGTCTTTTACTCCGGCAATGACTATCTGAAATCCGCCTGGCTGGGGCTGAAACAGCGCAACCTCAACATTGACGTGCCCATCGCACTGGGGGTGCTGACGCTCTTTGGCCGCTCCGTTTTCGAAATCCTTACCCATACCGGCGCTGGCTATCTCGACAGCCTGGCCGGCCTTGTTTTTTTTCTGCTGGCCGGCAAATGGTTTCAGCAGCGCACCTACCACAGCATCTCCTTCGAGCGCGATTATAAATCTTATTTCCCGATTGCTGCCCACCGCAAAAACAGCGACGGGACGACCACTTCCACCCCCCTCGACAAGCTGGAGCCGGGCGACCGCATCGAAGTCAAAAACGGAGAGCTGATCCCCGCCGACGGTGTGCTCCTCATCGGCGCTGCAGCCATAGATTACAGCTTCGTTACCGGGGAGTCTGAAGCCGTGGAGCGGCGCAGCGGCGAAAAGGTCTACGCCGGCGGCCGGCAGACCGGCAGCAGCATTGAAGTCAGCCTGACCCGCCGCGTTTCCCAAAGCTACCTCACCCAGCTTTGGAACGATGAGGCCTTCACCAAAACCCAGGATTCGAAAACCAGCGCGCTGGCCAACCGGGTCGGCAAGTACTTCACCTTTGCCATTTTGATCATTGCTTTTACTACGCTGGGCTATTGGCTGCAGTTCGATACCGGCATCGCAATCAATGCCTTTACGGCCGTGCTCATCATCGCCTGCCCATGCGCTGTAGCACTGGCGGTGCCCTTTATCTTTGGCAATGCCCTGCGGGTGCTGGCCCGGAACCGATTTTTCCTAAAGAATACCGCAGTCATTGAAGCCTTTGCGGATTTGCAGGCCGTCATCTTTGACAAAACCGGCACCCTGACCGACCGGCAGCGCAGCATTATCCGTTTCGAAGGCCAGCCATTGGATGCCCATGAGACCCAGCTGGCCCGTCAGGTCATGGCACCTTCGAGCCACCCGCTAAGCCAGCAAATTGCTGCTTTCCTCGGTGAAGGGGAGCCGGCACCAGATTCGGAGATTTATCAATTGAAAGCATGGAAAGAAACCATTGGGATGGGGGTGGAAGGCACCCTCTGCCAGTCTCATGTAAAAGCGGGTTCAACGGACTTCATGGATGCGCCTGTGCCTGCAAAAAGCGGCGTTTACCTTCAGATTAACGGTGAAGTCCGGGGCTTATTCCACATCGAAAACCACTTCCGCACTGGCCTTTGGCAAGTCGCCCGGTACTTTGCAGAACGCGCACGGCTTTTCTTGCTGTCGGGCGACAACGACCGGGAGCGCAGCTTGCTTGCCCCTGCTTTTGAAGGCAAGGGGGAGATGCGCTTCCGGCAAAGCCCGCAGGACAAGCTGCGGTTCGTCCGCCAACTGCAGCAGGATGGCCAGAAGGTCATGATGCTGGGCGACGGGCTTAACGATGCCGGTGCGCTCAAGCAAAGCGATGCCGGGGTGGTAGTGGCCGAAAACACCAATAACTTCACGCCGGCCTGCGATGCCATTCTGGATGCTGTAAATTTCCATCAGCTCCCCACCTTCCTGGAATTTTCCCGCAAGAGCATCCGGCTGGTGTACTACGCTTATGGTTTCGCGCTGATTTACAACATCATCGGTTTAAGCTTTGCCGTGCAAGGCGCCCTTTCCCCCATTGTGGCAGCGATCCTTATGCCCCTCAGCTCTATCAGTATTGTGCTCTTCGGCACGCTGGGCAGCAATTGGATGGCTAAGCGCATGGGGTTGTAGGTTGCCTCGCTGCTCCGGCTGCCGGATTGACAAGCCCGGTGGTTGATTACAAGATAGGGCATGCAAGGCTCCTGTTTTGTAAGCCCGTATAAAAATGCAGCCCATGCCTAATTCTGTAATGCTTTTCCTGGTCTTGTTCCTTTTGAATTACACCGGGAATACAAGTGCACAGCCACTGCCCAACATCGTCATCATTATGGCCGACGATCAGGGCTGGGGCGACCTCAGCCTGCACGGCAACCCCAATCTAAGCACGCCCAATATTGATGCGCTTGCCGCAAATGGTATTCAGTTTGACCGATTCTACGTTGATGCAGTCTGCTCGCCCACCCGGGCGGCATTGCTTACCGGGCGCTATGCAGTACGGGGCGGGGTGTACGCCACGTCGGCGGGGGGCGAACGGCTCGACCTCGATGAAAAGACCCTCCCAGAGTATTTCAAGGCTGCCGGCTATACCACCGGTGCTTTCGGCAAATGGCACAATGGCATGCAGCCCCCTTACCACCCCAACAGCCGGGGCTTCGATGAATTTTACGGCTTTTGCTCCGGGCACTGGGGCAGTTACTTCAGCCCTATGCTGGAACATAACGGGCAAATCATTCAAGGGTCCGGCTACCTGCCCGATGACCTCACTGATCAGGCTATAACCTTTATAGAACAACATCAGGAGGAACCTTTTTTGGTCTACCTCCCCTTTCCTACCCCACATGCGCCTATGCAGGTAACCGATGATGGGTGGGAAAAGGTCAAGGGCCGCCCGCTCAAAGCCCGGCACCGGTCGCCGGAAAAAGAGGACACCACTTTCACCCGGGCCGCCCTGGCGATGGTCGAAAATATCGACTGGAACGTCGGCCGGCTGATGAGCCATTTGCGGAAGCTGAGCCTGGAGGAAGAGACGATCGTGCTCTACCTGACCGACAACGGGCCTAACTCTTGGCGCTGGAACGGCGATATGAAAGGACGGAAAGCCAAGACGGATGAGGGTGGGGTGCGTTCGCCATTGCTGATGCAATGGAAAGGGCAGCTGCCCGCCGGGAAGACGATCCAACCCATCGCCAGCGTACACGACCTGTTACCTACCTTAGCCGGCCTGGCGGGCATTCCCTTCGATCCCCCAAAGCCCCTGGATGGCAAAAGCCTGAAACCTTTGCTTTTGGAGGAGGGAACTGATTGGCCCGAGCGGTTGATCATCAACCAATGGGGCGATCGCATCAGCGTGCGCAGCCAGCAATTCCGGCTGAGCCATGACGGACAGTTGTTTGATATGAATGCTGATCCCGGACAGCGTAAAGATGTCAGCCACGCACATCCGGAAATCCATAAAACGCTGATCAGGGCGCAGGAAAAATTCCGTAGAGCGGTGCTATCAGAACTAAACCCGAACCGAAAACGAGCTTTTACGGTAGGGCACCCCGACCACGATTTCACCCAATTGCCCGCCCGCGATGCCATTGCCACCGGCAGCATCGAACGGTCCAACCGCTGGCCCAACTGTTCCTACTACACCAACTGGACAAGCACCAATGACAGCATTTACTGGGACGTGGAGGTCCTGAAGCCCAGCTCCTATCAGGCTACCCTCTATTACACCTGTGCGGAAGAAAATACCGGCGCAGCTTTCCGGTTGTCCGCAACCGGCACAGCGATCGACTTTACAATTGACGAAGCCCATGACCCACCGCTGCGGGGCGCCCGCTACGACCGTACGCCCCGGGATGTCTCCTTTGTCAAAGACTGGAAGCCTTTAAAGGTCGGTAGCCTTAAGCTGAAGCATGGCCAACAGCGGCTCGCCCTTTCCGCAAGGGATATCCCCGGTGCTCAGGGCATTGACTTCCGGCTGCTGCAGTTGGATCGAGTAAAGACTTACAAAAGCCCGTAGACCAGCCGTGAATTTTGTCTTCTTCCTGATCCTTTTCAACGTTACAACTAAACAAGCAAAGCCTCATTTACCCAAAAACCAAGCTATGATCAAGGATTGGAAGCAGCTGCTGGTAATGGGCAGCATTTTGCTTTTTGCAGGCGCACTGAGCGCGCAGGCCAAGTGGGACATTTCCGGTACGCAGGCACGTGAAGGCGAAGATCCATATCTACAGGAAAAATACTGGGCGCTCAACAACAGCCCCATGCAGCAAAAGCTGCGCCACCTCAAGCCCTTCCCGGTGGGCGTGGTCTACTATCAGCAGCGGGGGGACGACCTGGAGGCCGCCAAACACGAATTTGAGACCATCCGCGACCTGGGCTTCACCGCACTAAAACAGTTGCAGCTGGTCGCACCCGACAATCCGAAGGGCTTCCGGGAAGAAGTTTTTGATGCCGCCATCGATATCGGCATTTCGCCCTGGTACTACGGCAAGGGTGGCTGGGCCAATATCACGCCTGAACTCTTGAAAGAACTGGGTATCGACATGAAGCTTACCGAAACGAATATGCCCGCTATTCAGGCCCACCCCAAAATGATCGCCCACCAAAAGCAGGTTTGGCACGAACGGGTTGACCGCATGGATCAGAAGCCACCAAAACCAAAAGGCATGGGCGAGCCCGGGCGCAACAACCCCTGGATGCCGGAGCGCCTGCTCCCGCCCTTCGCAGAATGGCTGGAAGGCACCTATGGCTCCATGGACGCCCTGAAGGAAGCCTGGAACTGCGGCTTTACCGGCCGTTGCGCATTCCAAACCTTCGAGGAAGCAGCGGCTCAGCTAAAAGGTACCGGATTTGATCAGTATGGTAATGGTACCGGCAAACTAGCCAAGGATTTCCGGCGCTACCGGGACGCCATGAAATTTCAGTCCGAGCTTATCGTCGAAAACTACCAAAAGACGATGGACCTCTACTACGACTGGGACCCCGATGAGCCGGAGCGTACCGGCGGGCACCAAATCTTTGAAAACCAGGCCATGAACACCTGGGACCTGGAGGCACAGGCCAAAACAGCGGATATTGGCGGGTCATTCTATTCTTCCATCCACCTCACCCACCACTTTTTTCTGACGGATAATGAAATCTTGCGCCCCGTCTACTGGCAGGCCCGTACTGTCGCTGATATGTTCAAAGGCGGTTGGGCAGCCACCTGGGAATCTACCGGCGGGCCTACCCAATGGAGCGGACATCAGGGCTATACCGTTGACGGGCAGACGATGTCGCAGCTCATCGTGTCTTACCTGGCAGCCGGGCTCAAGGGTATTGGTTTCTGGATGTGGAACAGCCGGGGCGAAGGCTGGGAAGTCGGGGAATACGCCCTGACCGATATTCAGGGCGAGCCCGCCGACCGTGCCATCGTAGCGGGCAATTTTTCCAAAAAACTACAGGAACACCGCTTTGAGCTTTGGGACAGCGTGGATGAACCCACCGTAGGCATTCTGTACAGCTGGGAAAACGAAGCCATGCTCGGCCGCCTTTCTCTCGGCGCCTACGACATGAATACGCCGGTGTACAAAACCGACCGCGACAGGCAGTTCCGGCAGTTCCACTCCGAAGCCCGCCTTGGGCTTTCCCGCGCCCTGATGAATAACAATATCCCCTTCGAGTACCTCACGGAGCGCGATCTGGACGCCGGGCTGGCTGCCCGCTACCCAATCATCTACCTGCCGTACGTGATTACACTGAAAGATGAGCATATCAAAGCACTCAAATCCTATGTGGAACAGGGCGGGCGGCTCGTTGCTGACTTTCCGATTCTTATGCTGGATACCTACGGCCGCCTGAACAAGCAGCATAAAGACAGCGATTTCGCCGAGCTGTTTGGGCTACAGACCGCAGATTTCTACCACAGCTTCAACCGCCCCATCCACTTCGACGGTGATGCGCTGGATACGCAGTACGGTGCCCTTAAAGTCAACGGAGCAGAAGTCATCAGCACCTTTGAAAAGGGTTTGCCTGCTGTGACCCGGCACTCATACGGTAAGGGTGAAGCCGTACTGATTAACTTTGAAGGCGCACGCATGACTTACCGGAAAGGCAACGAAAAAATGGAGGATATCCTGACCTATTTCACCCTCGGGGATATCCGCCCGCCCTACGAAGTCAAAGGTGCTCAGCACAGCATGGTGATGCGCCGCTCAGCTCCGGAGGCCGACCACTACTTCATCCTCAATGAAAATGATGGGCAGGCAGAGACGATACGGGTACAGTCTGACGTCATAAAATATGGTAAAGCCGTTAATATTTACACGGATGAAGTGCTAAAAGGAAATGAGCGGGGCTTTGAAATCACCGTCCCTGCCCGTTCCGGTATCTGGGTACTTATTGAGAAGCCATAAAATGACCACTTTGCAAGAGATCATTCGAACATTAGGCATTGCAATTTTCACGTTTGGCATTGCGCTTGCTGCCCAGGCGCAGGAGTTCGGAAGCTGGGACGTACCAGTACCTAATCCGGAACGCTGGTGGGCACCGGTGCCTGGATTTGAGCCGGTAGAGCCCGGGGAGCATCCGCGCATCCTCTTCCGGGAGAAGGACCTGCCCTGGCTGCGCAGCAAAATGGATAAACCGGAGGGGCAAATGCTGCTGAGCCGTCTGCGGGAGCTGCTTAACGGAAGTAATGGGCGCACAATGCCACAGTTCTTCAATCCAGCAGACAGTGCCTACACCAACGGGCACTACGAGCAGCTCGTCATTGACAGCGCTGGCGTGTACACCTTTGGGCATGTGGCCGGTTACGGGCTGCTCTTCCAGCTTACGGGCGACACCCTCTACGCCGATCTGGGCCACCAATGCTTCGACCTGGCACTGAAGGGGCAGCGCGACCGGGATGACCGGTACAGCTGGGTAGATCCCGGCGGAGCACTGCGGGCCGGGCCTGTCCTTGGCTGGATGGCAGTGGGCTATGACCTTTGCTATAATGGGTGGGACGAAGCAACTCGAATCCGGCTGGGCAAAGCCATAGAATACTATAGTACTGATATGATCAGCAAGTGGGGCGGCGGCCTGCGAGTTGACCTGGCGAGTTTGACTAGCGGCACCATGCCTCCTACCAGCAACCACTATAGCATGCAGACAGGGGGAGCGGCCCTCGCTTTACTAGTCATCCATAAAGAGCCCTGGGCTAATCAGGAGCGCATCGACAGCCTGCTGCAGGTCAGTCAGCGCAGTATGGTCCATAATGCCAATCAGGGCTTTGGCGACGGCGGCTATTTTGCCGAAGGCGATGGTACAGGCTCTATGGCGACCTACATTACCTATCTGACCACTCTGCAAGGCTGGAAAAACACTTTAGGCAAGGACTTTGGCGCCGCTCAACCTCCCAACGTGCGCATGATGGCGCTCAAATGGCTCTATCTGACCTATATGGAGAATGGGAAGCCTGCCATCTGGCCGGTACGCGGCGGTTACCCCCACAATGCCTGGAGCCGGAAGGGGCTATCCGGCGCCGGATACTTCGGGCTGGCGTTTGGTGTGCTGCCTGCCGAATACGCTGCTGCGCTGCAATGGTTTTACGAGCGGTTTTTAGAGGATAGAGATAAGGAAGCTGGTATTCTATACGAGCCCACCGCCTACCCTCATATTGTAGCGGCCACTTTCGTGAACTGGCCTGATACCCTGGATGGCATTAATCCGGCGGAAGTACTGCCCCATTGCTATCAGGACAAGCGGTATGGCTTCTATGCTTGGCGCAATCGCTGGGAAGACAACAATGACATCATCATCACGGCACTTACCCAAAGCGCACGCGGCTTCATGGGGGCTAAGGCGGATACAGCTTTTCAAATCCGGGCCTTTGGACAAAACTTCAGCTGGGGGAAAATCCCCGGAGCCGTAGCGCTTTGGGGCCGCTCCCAAAACGGCAGGCGCAGTCTGCTGAGCTTTAAAAACGGAGAATCGGTAGCCATTGGATTTCCGGAAGGCCATGTGCCCGAAGCCCTACTGGTTGCGACCGGAAAACACGAGGGCGAACAGGTGGAAATAAAAGGCCAGACGATAACCGTCGAATACCTGGGCCAGGGCCCAACCCCCAAAATAAAGGTTCGTGGCAACCGCATCAAGGCCGGCTCCTACCGGCTGCGGGTCAGGGATGGTATCTTCGAATGGCTGAACTGAGGCGCTATTGACAGAAGATAAAAATATCAAAAGGCACTGTCGCCTATGACAAAAAATATATCCACAAGGGCATCAGTTTTCATTTTCCTGGCTCTGTGCATCACGGCTAAAGCACAATCCAAGCTTTCGGTCGGCATTGAGGCAGGAAGCACTTCTCCAATTTACCACGCCACTGATTTCAACAATACGCTGAGTCTGGAAAAAACCTCGCAGTTCTCTTTTTTTGGGATAGTGGTTAGCAGAGCGTTCAATCAATTCCATAGCCTGGAAACTGGAATCCTGATAAACAGTTTTCATGGAGATTATGAGATCATAGACCGTTCACTTGTATCATTTACGACTACTAATGGCCCTACTGTCTACCAGATTCCATTGCGTCTGAATACCAATTTTCCCATCTTCAAGCAGTTCTTCAAAAGTAAATTATTCCTGAAAAGCGTACTAGGCTATCATTTTGGGATTAACACTTCATACGAAGAATCAGACCTGTATCAGTCCAGCTTTTCAATTACAAGGCAGGGGGCCACATTGACCTACAGTGAGGAAACTAAGAGCAGTTACGATTTTCGCAGAACTTTCAACCTCTTCGAACTTGGGTTGGGATTGGAACTGTTTTTTGGCGACACAGTATCCCTCTTTGGTCAATACAATTATCTGTTCGGCACCAATCAACTATTTGAAATAGATGTAGCCTACCAGATAAACGAGGGTGATGTAAAACGGGAGCAGATAAGTTCAAATGGAAGCTATCGATTATTCAAATTTGGGGTAAAGTATCACGTTTAGGTAGACTAACCTCACTTGAATCTACCTATTCAACCCATGCTTTAGGCCACGTTAAACCATGAGAAAAATCCTACTCTGTTGGTGGTCCTTATTCGTCAGCAGCTCTTTCCCGAAAGCCCGATTGCCCGGGAAAAGCTCGGCTAATGCCGAAAACCGCTTCAACCTGAATAAATTGAAGCAACTAATTAAAAAGACCATGTTATGAAAAAGCTTTGCATAGTCATCTCCTTTTTTATCCTAGCCAATTGCGTATATGCACAAACCGAAAAAGACTTTGTGCCTAACTATGATGAGCGTAAAGTGCCCAAATTTACTTTGCCGGACCCACTACAGACTTTTGAAGGAGCGCCCATCCGCAATCAACAGGACTGGGAATCCACGGGGCGGCCCGAGCTGCTCAGCTTCTTTACCCAGCAAGTCTACGGCGAAGTCCCAGGCTCACCTGAATCTGTAACTTCGGAACTTATCGAATCTTCCGTTGATGCTTTAGACGGAATAGCCCGCCGAAAGCAGGTGAAGCTAACTTTTAAGGAAAACGGGCGCAGCCTGGACTGCCACGTTCTAATGTATTTACCTAAAGGTATCGGGCAAGCTCCCGTGTTTCTCGGCTATAACTTCTACGGCAACCATACCGTCACCACCGACACGATGGTTTACATCCCTCAGGCCTGGTCGCGCAACAATGCGAATTTCGGTGTGGAAGACCATAAGCTTACCGCCCGGTCAAGGGGCGTACGTGTAAACCGCTGGGCGATTGAGGAAATCATAGATGCCGGATTTGGGCTGGCCACCATTTACTACGGAGAGATTGACCCGGACCGCAATAACTTCCAGGATGGCATTCATCCGTTATTCTACGAAGCGGGCCAACAGCAGCCTTCGAAAAACGAATGGGGGGCCATCTCTGCCTGGGCATGGGGGCTAAGCCGCGTTATGGATTACCTGGAAGAGGATCAGGATGTAGATTCAGGAAAGGTTATCGTTATGGGGCACTCGCGCCTCGGCAAAACGGCACTCTGGGCAGGCGCAACGGACCAACGCTTTGCGGCGGTCATCTCCAACAACTCCGGTTGCGGTGGAGCAGCACTTTCCAAACGGCAGTACGGAGAGACCATCGCCCGCATTAATAATCATTTCACGCATTGGTTCTGCAAAAACTTTCATGCCTACGGCAATAATGAAGCATCCCTTCCTGCAGATCAGCATGAACTCATCGCGCTCATTGCACCACGCCCGGTGTACATAGCTAGTGCCGTTGAGGATCAATGGGCCGATCCTAAAGGCGAGTTTCTTTCTGCCTACCATGCTACGCCGGTCTACGAGCTTTATGGCAAAAAAGGGATTCCAACCCCTGAAATGCCTGATTTGGATGCGCCCATCCACCATACCGTAGCTTATCATATCCGCAACGGTGGGCATGATGTCAAGGAATACGACTGGAAACAGTACATCAAATGGGCAAAAGCGGAATTGAAATAAAGTAAATATCGCTGCTTTGCTCTACCAGATATCCCGCCCCTTCAGCCAGTCCGAAAGGCGGTCCATCCACGAAGACAGCGTTTCATCCGATTCCGCCATACCGTAACCGTGACCACCAGACTCGTATAAATGCATTTCTGCCGGTACGCCATGATCGACAAGGGACTGGTACAAACGGATACTGTTCTCTACCGGGACTGCTCTGTCATCCGTACTGTGTACAATGAAAGTGGGTGGAGTTGCTGCCGTCACCTGAAGTTCATTGGAAAAGCGGCGCACCAAATCGAGGGGCGGATCGCTGCCCAGTAGCGCTTTTCGGGAACCACCGTGCGTGATGGTCTCCAGCATGCTGACCACCGGATAGCCCAGAATCATGAAGTCCGGGCGAACCGAGGTGGTATCCGCTATCGAACCTACGGGTTCCTTAAAGTGCGTACCCACTGTAGAAGCCAAATGTCCACCCGCCGAAAAGCCCATAATGCCAATTTTGGAAGGATCGAGCCCCCATTCATGAGCATTTTGCCGAACCAGCCGGATCGCTTGCTGTGCATCCAAAAGGGGAACAATCGCCTTTTCGACCATCGCCTCATCGTTGGGCAAACGGTACTTGAGCACAAAAGCGGCAATCCCCCTCTTGTTAAACCAACGGGCGACGGCATAGCCCTCGTGGTCGATGGCGAGAATCCGGTAGCCACCGCCCGGGCAGATGACTACACTGCTGCCGTTGCGCAGACCTGCAGGCGGAAGGAAAGTGTATAGCTTAGGCTCCGTCACATCTTTGACCCGCATGACGTTGGTTGTCCAGGTTTTTTCGACTAGGTCGTTGGGTTTGGATAAGGGTGGGCTTTCTGGCCAAAGCAGAATGGAATCCGATTGTGCAGGTAAGAACCCAGGAAGCATAAACACAAGCCCCACAAGAAACCTGAGAATCAAAAGATAGCTTTCTCTTTTTCGGAGGCATGGAATAAATACCATTGTATCTGAATTAAGTCTGAGGCATTTGCTGAAATGCTGATATGATATCTTCTTTTTGCACACCGAGTGCAACAAGCTCATCAATAATAGGTAAATCAGTCCGATTCTCTTGGATAAGGATTTTCCCTTCGAGTAAATCAAAGTGGAAAAGCGCGTAATGGATATGCTCTTTCCCATTCCAACCCATTCTTATGAGTTGATAGTGATGATTTTCTTTATCAGCGATCACCTGATTTTCTACCTGGTCCCAATTAGCAGGTAAAAAAGATGAGTATTGCTTAAGAAAGGATAGAATCGCTTTCTGGTATGTTTCTATTTTTTTATCCACTGGATTATCTTTTGAGCATCTTCGTCAAATACAATCAAATTCACACTATAAACTTCCCACGATTTTGGGTAAATGACGGTTTTGTTTAATATCAGATATTGAAGTTGTCTAAAAAAGTATAGTGTTAAAACCGAGAAGGTTTGCACAAAAAGTTGCAAAAGGAGATATTTGGAAATCTCTAAACTTTTCCAACTCCTTTCACAACTATGTATGTAAAATTAACCAAGAAATTCATCACACACAACCTGATGCCTCATTTGAGTACAACAAATTTAGGCCGCAAGCCAAAAGTTAAGCTTTGGAAAATGGTCAAAGCAATAATATACCGCTTCAAAACAGGTACGCAATGGCGGGAATTACCCCTGCGTCAGTTTTTCAGCTTCCACATAAAGTCCTGTAAAACAGTATTCTATCATTATAACAAATGGGCTGAGGATGGTTCTTGGCAGCGGTTGTGGGCAGCATTGCTGAAAGCCAACAAAGCTGCATTGGATATGTCCAGTGTGGAATTGGACGGTAGCCAGACCCGGGCTCGGATGGGTGGCGAGGCAGTGGGGTATCAGAGCAGAAAATCGGCAAAAACAACAAATATGCTTTTTTTGACTGACCGCAATGGAATCCCATTAGCGATGTCAAAACCAATATCAGGGAACCACCATGACCTCTATGAGATTAATAAGTCTTTCAAAAACATTTGCGGAATTTTATAGTCCGCCAACCCAAGATTTGTGATTTCTGACTTGCTCTTTTTCCACCTCGCTGCGTTAAAAAGCCTCGCCGATGCTTAGGCATCGCCTACGTTTTTTGCCTTGCGCGCTAAAAAAATAGCTGCGCCATAATTTCACAAATCTTAAGTTGTTGGACTATAGAGCAGGCCGATATTGACCCAAGAGGTTTGGTAATGAACGCAGATGCAGGTTTTGACAGCAAGGACTTTAGAGAGTACTGCGATGGGCTGGACATTCTTGCAAACATAGACATTAACAAAAGGAATGCAAAAAACCCTGACTATGAATACTTTGTAGACACTGAGCTGTACGAAGAAAGGTTTGCTGTTGAGCGGACCAATGCTTGGATCGATGGCTTCAAATCCCTTTTAGTCCGGTACGAGACATCTGCTCGAAATTGGATGAGTGCCCATTTTTTAGTCTTTTCAATCATTTTGTTGAGAAAAACTAAAACTACTACAAATCATTTTTAGACAACTTCAAGGTGACACTTCTACAGTCGTTCCTCCTAAAATAAAGAAAATTTGGCTTTTTATGAATCAACTACGGGTAATTCTAATTTGTAGTTTTTTAACACCCCTCTTCTTGTTCGCTCAGTCGAAGCCTTCCTATCAGCAACTCCAGAACAACCTCAAAACAGGCTGGAACACCTGGAGCACTTACAGTATGGGGCAACACGTCCTCCTGCCCTCCGGGGCGGCCCTCAACCTGGGCCTCCACAAAAGCAGTAAAAATACCGATGGTTTTGTCAACCGCTTTTTTGTCGACAAAACCGCGAATGGGTCGCGTGAGCCCATCGTCAAGCCCGGCTACCATAGCTACTCCGGCGATTATACGAGTATGGAGGTGGAATACCGGAAAGTTAAGCTGAGAATCGAATCGGCAGCTTACGGCAATGACCTCTACCTGCTCATTACGCCTCTGGAGCTGGACGAGGAATATGCATCGACACTCCTCGTGGAAGGCGGCTTACTTTGGAACCGGCCCGGGCAGATTTCCCGGGAGGAGGACGCACTAACCATAACAACCCCGGTTCAAAAGCTGGAATTCCGGTCCTCTGCCCCACTGAGCGATCACCCATTCTTTAATACCCTCAGCCCCTTTTTGGCGATTGAACTGAGCGGTGCGGTGGGCATTAGCAGCACGACTACTGATTTGGCTGCGATTCAGAAGAAGGTAACCGAAAAACGGAACGATTACGAAGCCTACCTCAAGCAATTCGGCAAACTCGCTGAAGCCTACGCGGGCATGGCAGCCGGGCTAGGCTGGAATACCATTTACGATCCCGTGCAGGACCGGGTATTTTCAACGGTGGACCGCCAATGGAACATCAACCGGGGCGGCTACGTATTTTTCGGCTGGGATAACTTTTTCATGGCGCACATGATTGGGCTGGATGCACCCGAACTGGCTATGGCTAATGCCGTGGAGGCTCTGCACGAAGCCACCGCTGAAGGCTTTGTCAGCAACCTTAGTCAGGGCAACGGGCGAAAAGCCTGGGACCGCTCCCAACCGCCAGTAGGTGGGCTGGCCTGCTGGGACATCTACCAAAAACATCCTCAAAAGTGGTTCCTGGAAATGGTCTATCCCCGGCTACTGCGCTGGAACGAGTGGTGGTTAGAAAACCGCCTGAATGGCGACCTGCTCTCCTGGGGCTCCAATCCGGCTCAAAACCCTTTCCATGACAAAGTCTACCACAACCTACGGGCTGCCATGCTGGAGACCGGCATCGATGACAGCCCCATGTACCTCGATGCACAGTTTGACCCGGAGAAAAACCTCATGGAAATGCACGATGTAGGCCTGAATGCCATGTACATCGCCGACTGCCGGGTGCTGGCCAAAATGGCAGACGTCCTGGGGCAATCGGAAGACGCTCAACGCCTCCGGCAGCGGGCCAATCGGCTTCAGGAAAATCTACAAGCCCTCTGGCATAAGGAAAACCAGCTTTTCCAAAACTATGACCTGATTCAGAAGGGCTTCTCAGACCGGATTTCACCCACCTCCTTTTACCCTTTGCTGGCCCGCACCGCCTCCACCCAACAAGCCCGTGCGATGGTTGATAACCATATGCTCAATGAAGAAGAGTTTTGGGGTGAATGGGTACTACCTTCCATTGCCAAAAACGATCCGCTTTTTCCAAAGCAGCGGTACTGGAAAGGTGCCATTTGGGCCCCCATGAATTTCCTGGTGTACCTGGGCATGCGGGACTATCCGGAACTGAAGGAGGCCCGGGAAGCACTGGTCAATAAATCCGTCGACCTTTTTGTCCACAACTGGGCCGAACAGGGTTTCGTTTGTGAAAACTACTCGCCCATCGACGGCACCTGTACAGAGCCTGAGCTTAGGAGCTCGCCCTGGTATACCTGGGGTGGATTGCTGGCGTTGATGGGGCTGATGGAGGAAGGATATTATGATTGATCCATCAACCGGATTTTCAGGCGGAAAAAACACTACCGGTCAGCCAATCTTACCGACATCAGCTAAAGGCCTATATGAAAGACTTGCAATGACCACCACGCATTACAAAAACCATCGCTGCGCCTCTACTAAAAAAAGCTGTTGGATATGCTCCGATGTTTTCTTTGCATGGTTATTGCAGGAAGTTTTACGAATCTGACCAGTGCGCAATCGCCACCAAATATTCCGGTACTGATTGCTGATGAATGGTCTGCCCCCCGAACCGATATTAGCCATCCGATACCTGCTAAATCCACCGCACTCGTTGACCCCTTTCTAGGCAGTATCAGCGGCAATGTACTTCCGGGCGCTTCTGTCCCCTTTGGCATGGTCAAGCTCAGCCCGGATATTATGCCTCCGCAGCCCACCTCCGGCTACCGGCCCGGAAAGCCAATCGCCGGGTTCAGCCACACCCATACTAGCGGGACCGGTGGAGGCGGCCGGTATGGCAATATCTTGTTTACTCCGCTAACAAATGGCCTTGACCTCAAAGACTACGCTTCCGTCAAGCAGGTCAATGAGCGGGCCGCACCGGGGTATTACGCCGTCACGCTGGCCCGGAAACCCGGCGATGTAGAGGTCGAGCTCTCTGCTTCTGCCGAAGTGGGCTACCACCGCTACACCTTTTACACCTGGGACAAGGCACCGGAAACCGAAGGGCATATTCTGGTAGACGTGGCGCATACCATAGGCAGAACAGGGTTGGAAGACAGCCGTTGCCTTGAAGCCGAAGTGGAGATTGTTGGAGAAAACGCCATTCAGGGCTGGGGCCATTTCGCCGGTGGCTGGGGCGGGCAAAACCCGTATAAGGTATACTTCTATGCCAAATTTGACCGCCCCTTTGATGCAGCAGGTGTCTGGCGAGACACCACCCTCCTACCCGGCCAGCAAAACTTATCATTCCGCTTCCCGGACGATCAGCCGGTCAAAAGCCGCCGCATGGGCGCATGGGCGAGTTTCAAAGGCCCGCAGCGGCAGTAGGTGGAAGCAAAGATTGGGCTTTCATCTAGAAGCATAAAAAATGCCAGGAAATTCCTGAATGAGGAAAAGCAAATTTCATTTGACCAATCACGGGCTGCCGCCGATCAGTCCTGGGACAAACGGCTCTCCCGTATTGAGGTGGAAGGCGGGCTGCCCGAGCATCAGCGGATGTTTTACGCTACCCTGCGCAATACTTTTCTTATGCCCACCGAAGTCACTGGCGCTACCGAAGACTGGCCCGAAAGCCAGCCTCATTATTGGGACCATTATTGTATTTGGGATGTTTTCCGCACCGTTATGCCCCTGCATACGCTGATTGCACCGGAGCAACAACGTGCCATCCTGCAAAGCCTGCTAAGCATTTACGAAAGGGAAGGCTGGCTGCCGGATGTCTGGGTAGCCGGGGACTTCGGCAGCATACAGGGCGGGACAAATGTGGATGTCGTCTTTGCGGATGCCGTTGCCAAAGAACTAGGTGGATTTGACCTGGAACAGGCGTTAAAAGCCCTGCGGCATCATGCCGAACATCCCTCTGATAATCCCAAAAAATACGGTCGCTACCTGGAAGATTACCTAAAACTGGGCTATGTCACTTCGGCCTCTGCCAAGGGGGCGACGTCCCGCTCTCTGGAATATGCCTACAATGACTTCTGTATTGCCAAAGTTGCCGAAGCAGCAAGAGACACGGCAACTGCCCGGAAGTACAGGAAGCGCTCACAGGGTATCTTCAAGCTATTTAACAAAGAAGCCGGGCACTTTTGGGCGAAGGACCGCGCCGGCAACTGGCAACCCGGGATCACCACCGAAAACCTGCGCAAAGACCACTGGAACGATCCCTATTTTTACGAAGCTACGCCCTTGGCTTACAGCAGCTACGTACCCCATGATATGCGGGGGCTTATCCAACGGCACGGGAGCCGGGAGGCTTACATCAAGTGGGTGCGGCTCCATTCTGATGTAAAATATTATCTTTGATAAGATAAAAAGTAAAAAATGAAGCAAGAAATCCGGGAAGAATCAGACGGCAGTATAACGTTAAGTGTGAATCTGAAGTTGGAAGGCAGCATGTTGGAAATGGAAGGTCAGATTCAGCAAATGGTCAATGGCATAGGTTTGAAAGCGACACTGGCAGCCTTGGAAGAGTCTGACACTGACGGCACACCGATTGTGGTGGGCGGAAAGGTTTTGACGAGCAAGGGGAGCGTTAAAAAAAATTTACACCCCTTACGGATGGGGAGAAATAGAAAGGCAGTCCTACCAATCGAGTGAAGGTGGAGAAACATACATCCCCCTAAATAAATCGGCCCGTATCTTAGCTAGCAGCAGCCCTAAACTAGTAAAAATGTTGGGCTGGAAGTATGCCAATTTATGCGGCTGCAAAGCGGTAGAAGATTTATCTGCTAATCATGGCTTATCAGTCAGCAAGAAAAAGTTACAGACTGTAAATGAAGCACTTGGCTCTGACCTGGCAGATAAAGAACGAAAGTGGGCTTATGCTGGCCCGGTGCTGGAAGAGGAAGTATACAGCGTAGGTATTAGCCGGGACGGGACAACAATCCCAATCAAAGGGGTAAGCTCAGAGGAAGACCGATACAGCCAGGTACTCAAAGCCGGAAGCTTTGTCTAAGACCCAG
>CAZNSK010000021.1:0-58380 GCA_964575505.1 uncultured Phaeodactylibacter sp. | reverse complement strand
GCGTGCAAAAGAACGAGTCTAAATCGGTAAGTTATTGTTGCGCGACCCCTTAATTAAGCGTATACCCGGGGCTGCGCTTCTTGGTATTGTTTCACTTTCGGGTCCATCACCCGGAACCAGAGCGGCGGCACAAGCGACAGCAAAATAGCTCCGGGATACCCGGTGGGCAACTGTGGGCTCTCGTCTTGGTGGCGCAGGATCTGGTATTTGCGCGAAGCTTTGTAATGGTGGTCGGAATGCCGCGTTAACTCATAGAGGAAGATACGGCCAAGCTCGTGGTCCGAGTTCCAGGAATGCTGTGGCCCCACCCGCTCGTACCGGCCGCTTTCGAGCTGCCGCCGTTGCAGGCCGTAGTGCTCAATGTAATTGACGGACTCCAGCATGAGGAAGCCAAATACGGCAATAGCCACAGCGTAAGGCACTAAAGCCCAGCCAAAGGCCCAACCGGCCCCGCCCAGGTAAGCCAGTTGTAAGGCCGTAAAACGGATCATTTCGTTGTGCAGGCTAAGTACCGGCTGCCCCTTCCTTTTCAGGCGGGCTGCTTCCAGCCGCCATGCACTTAGGTACCCCCCGATGACTGACCGGAACCAAAAGGTGTAGATCAGCTCGCCCCGCCGGGAAGTCGCCGGGTCTTTGGGCGTGGCGACGTGTTTGTGGTGCCCCAGGTTATGCTCAATGATAAAGTGGGTGTACAGAGCAGGAAGGAGCAGGGCTTTCGCCAAAAAGCGCTCCAGGCGGCCGCTGCGGTGCCCCAGCTCGTGCGCTACATTGATGCCCGCTGTGCCCAAAATCAAGCCTACACTGCAGGTCATGCCGGCGATCTCATATCCGGCGAGCCCCCCCTGAGCCAGTGTGTACAGGTAATACCCCACCAGGCCATACACCAATGGCACATTGAAATACAGCAGGTAGTCAAACAATGGGGCCCGGGCGCGCTCCGGCTCTGCCGCCTCCGGGTGGTTATCCGGCGACTGCGGCACAAACAGCTCCACCACAGGAATCACAATGAACCCCAGGTAAATAGCCGCAAAAGACCATATGCCGCCGAGATAGATTGCTGCGAACGCGGATAATGGAAGCAGGTAGGCAATTAAGTACTTAGCATCACGGTAATTCATACGCTCTGATTTTGATCGGCCTTCTAAAAATACAAGGGTTTACGGAATTCTGCAATGAGTAGGGGCACTTCTTGATTTTGCGCAAGCCATAAAGCAAGCACAGCCCCATTGAATAATTTGAAAATTTGTGCATATCGAAATAAAGTGTAACCATTGACCGTTACCCCGTTATAAGGTTGAAATAAAAACTTATATCCTCAAAATAATACCTATGCGTACCCTAAACCCCCTGTCGCTTATCCTGGCAACATTAGTGCTGCTAGGCTCGTGCAGCAGCGATCCCGCTTCGCCGGATGCCAACACGAAATCAGGCACTGCCGAGGCATCGCCCTGGCAAACTGTAAAAGCACCCCTTGCGGGCGAATCCCTGATCCAGCCGGAAGTTTTCCGAATTGATGACCCCAGCCAGCCCAGCCATTTTGAGCTCCCCGATGGTACCACCATTGAAGTGCCGGCTTTGGCTTTTGTATTGCCCGATGGCAGTGCCGCCTCGGCACCCGTAGACCTTACCTTCCGTTCCTTCCGGGAAGCTGCTGAAATCATTGCTTCGGGCATCCCGATGCGGGTAAAGCAGGAAGATAACTCGGAAGGATGGATGCAAACGGCAGGCATGTTCGAAATCCGCTTCAGCAGCGAAGGCCAGCCGGTTGGTTTGGCGGAGGGCCGGAAGGTGGAAATAGGGTTTGTCTCGGCAGTTGGCGGCGCGTACGATGCCTGGTACTTTGATGAAACAGCAGGCAATTGGGCGCTCCTCGGTTCGGGCCCCGAGCCAGAGCAGATGGAAGCCCCCAGCTTACGGGAAAACAATACAGGAGCTGACCAGCAACTGCAAAATCTGCTGCAGAACCCTCCTCAGGACCCTTCTTCACCGGAATCCGAAATCCTTGGTTTTTCAGATCTGGACGTTAGCCATATCCCTGAATTGCGGGGTGGGTCAACGGTGATGCTGGCTTACGCCGGCAAGGACCCGGACATGTCACCGGCCAATAACGAATGGGTGCGTGATGCCAGGTGGCTGCGCAAAAAAATTGAGCCTACCGGCCAGAAGGGAGTTTACCGCCTGACGCTGCTCGGCGAAAAGCGCTATTCTATTCCGGTGAAAGCAGCGCTGCAGGGTGAAAATCTTGAAAAGGCTAAAGCCAGGTACGCGCAGGAGTTGAGGGCGTACAAAACCAAAATAGCCGCGCTGCGGAACCGCAACTTCCTTTTGGAGCAACAAAGACAGTTCCGGCGCACCCTTGCTGTGGAAAATGGGGGGATTTACAACTATGACCTGCTCCTGAAAATGGAAGCCGCAGTGCCGCTGATGGCTGACTTTGACTTCCAGGGCTTGCCGGATGCCATCAAAGAGGTGGCTACCGTGTATTTGATTACTGGCGATAACCGCACCGTGATCGGGTTCGAGCCCGGAAATTGGGAGCGCTTCCGGTTCTTGCCTGAGGCCGATAATAAACTCCTGGCCATTATGCCTGGCAATAAAGTGGCTGTTTTCTCCCAACAAAATTTCAAAGCCGAGGAGCCGGAAATGCTGAAAGCCCGGAATGCCAATTATACCTTTAATATGACCCTGAGCGAAAGACGTATTGAAAAGATGGCCGACCTTCAAAAAATCATAGAAGAAGCCAGCTAAATATTAGTGGCCCAGGGTGAAGCCCGGCCATTGCTGAAAACTCTGCCGCCATGCTGTTTGCCTGCCGCTTGCATTGGTTGATAGGGGGGGTGCTGACCTGTGCCCTGCCTTTGATGGCTCAAAATGCCAATGGTATTGAGGTGTATCCTGTGCGGGTCGATCATAAAGTTGGGTTCATCAAGTTTTATCCGGAAGCGGATACCGTCTACCTTGATACCCTTATCCTGCCCTGCTATGATTATATCGCTGAGGACAATCTGTCCTGGAATACCATAGGTAAAGAGGGAAAGCCATCTCCCTTTCGCCTCTACGAGCTCGATCAGCGTGTAGGCTTGCTGGACCGCTATTTGCAGGAGGTATTGCCGAACCGCCACAAGCGCATCCGGCCGTTGACGGAGCAGTTTTTTGCATTAGAGAAAGACACGCTGTTTCAGTTATTCTCCCGCAATGGCGACTTGTATTTTAATGGAGACCGCTACCACGATATTTGCCCCGAGGGGATAGACGAATCCACCGGGCAGATGCGGTTTTTCGTGAAAAGGGGGCTGCGCTGGGGCCTCCGGCAAGCGGATGGTACAGTGCTGTTTGCGCCCCGGTTTCTCCGGATTTTGCCAACGGCCACCCCGGGGTTTTACAAAGTCCGGTTGGAGCCAAACGACCCGGAAGGCTGGAAGGTAGCCGACGACCGGGGAAGGGTCCTTCATTTGCCCCCCGCACAGGATGTGGTCGTGCTCAGCCGGGCTGTAGTCGCGCTGCAGGACGAAAAAGCAAGGTGGACGGTCTATGCCAACCGGGCAGGAACTTGGGAGCCCCTCCAAGGGCCCCTCTTGCAAATTGACCGGCTCGACAAGCGCTGCGCTGTGATGCACCGCCTCCAACCGGAAGAAATTGTGTTTTGGGACTTTGTGCAAAATAAAGAGCTGTGGGCCAAGCCCGCCTTGCCCCGGACAGCTGACAATAAGCCTGCCGTAAAGTTTCAGTTTGCCAGCCGGCCTTATCCCTTTTACCCCTGGGTCTATCCACTCCGTGAGGGGCAATACGTGCTCTGCGAGGAAGGCAATGCCACCGGGTTTAAAGAGCGCCTTATCGACAGCAAAGGGGAGGGGCGTTCGACGGTCTACAACGCCATTTTACCCACGGCTCAGCCGGGCGTCTACAAAGTTAACCGGGGCGGCTACTGGGGGCTTATAGCTCCTCAATACTGGAGGGAGGATTTGGTGCCCTGCCAGTACTTTGATATTGCGCCTTTCGAAAAGAACGTCACCATTGTAATCTCTAAATACGGGGCGGGGGCGCTTTTCATCCGCCGGGGCCAGTTGGACAGCATACCTGCTGTTCACGATGCGGTAGAGCGGAGCGGCGATGATTACCTTGCCAAGCTTGGGGACGAGGTCGTCATCTATAAACTGAACGAAGAGGGGGAGTTTTCGGAAACAGCCCTGTTCGACGGCTTATCGATGGTCGCCCAGAATACCTCCCGCATGAGGGAAGCCACTGCGAAGGCCAAAGTGCCCGCCCCTGCCTATTTCCCAACCCGCCCGGATTTCGGGCAATTGGCGGCGGAAAGAAGGAACGGGCAACTGCATTTGATCAAAACCAAGTGGCAGGACGGGCGGCAACAAGAAATCTGGCGGGATACCCTCCCTTTGGCCGACTGGCCGGCACAACTGCGGCAAACCGTAGAGGACTCCGTTTTTTACTACTACGAAAACAGCAGCATACCCCCGGTTGCGCCGGGCATTGCGTACGGTCTAGCCAGCCGGGTGAAGCCTATCCGGTTTTACCATTTAGGAAAACGCCAGGCCATTGTTACTCCGGAGATGATTGGCCTGCGGCCTTTTGATTCCGCCTATGTCTACACCGCATTCCTCGCCCCGGACGGGCAGATGGGCCTGATTGACCGCTATGGCAAACAATGTGTGCGCAATGGGCAGCCGTTGCGTTTTTCCTACATCGGGCCCTTCGAAGCCGGGCGGGCCCGGGTATGCGTAGACGCGCAATGGCACTTTACCGGCCAGCAAGAGCAACCGCCGCAGCCTTATAAATTCAGTCTGGGCAGCCCGCCGGCTATCCGAAGCGCGCTGCGGGTCAGGAGGGCCCAAGGGGTTGAGCTGCCGTATCTGGGCAATCTGTTTCTTACCGACCAACCGGGGCGGCAGCGCCGATGGGGCTACATCGATGCTCAGGGGCGTTGGCTAATGGAGGTGGAGGCAGGGTATGTCGACAATTACCACTGGCAAGACAGCACCGCCCTCATTGCCTGTGCTAATGGCGGACGCGATGCCTATGGCCACCCCGATGCGAGCCTGGGGATTTTGGATTACGAGGGCAACCGGGTACTCCCCTGCCGGTACAAGCGTATCTCCCGCCTGGAAGCGCACTATTTGTTAGTGGTGGGCAACACACCGACTTTTTTCTTCACGCAGCTGGGGCACGAAATTTTTGTTAATCCTACCCGCCCCCGCCCCTTTTCTGAGGGCCTGGCACAGTATCGGGATGCGAATGGCAACTGGGGCTACGTCAACGCAGAGGGAGCGGTCGTTATTCCGCCCCAATTCAGCAAGTGCCGCCCTTTCTCCGATGGTTTAGCCCTGGTAGCCGACAGCAGCGGGCAGTGTAGCTACATAGACCGCCGGGGGCGGACTGCTTTCCGGACTTCCTTCTCTGCCCGGCAGTGGCTTGGATTGGGCGATTTCCATCAGGGCCGCGCCTGGTTTAAAAGCGAAGGCTGGTCTTGGGGCCTGTTCGACCGGCAAGGCCGGGTAATGGATACGCCCAAAGCCATGCTTAACCTTTCCGACGTGGAACAGCCCGCCGAAGCGGCAGCTTATACCTTGCCAATGGATTTTCAGCAGGGCCTGGCTGTGGTGCAGTTCTTAACTGCCGATGGGCGGCCCTATGCCGCTGCGCTGGATACAAGCGGGCGGGTGGCCTTCGAGGATAAAGGCATATACCGGCTGTTGCCGTTCGACTCAACAGGGGTTGCGGTTTACCAGGCTGGTCCCGAGGGGGGCTATGGTTTGGTGCAGGCCGATGGCAAACGGCTCTGCCCGCCCCGCTACAGGCAAATCGGGGCCTTTTCGGAAGGCTTGGCACCGGTACAGGCCAAAAATGGGCATTGGGGGTATATCGGCAGGAAAGGGGGGCTAGCCGTTCCCGCTGTTTACCAAATGGTTCAACCTTTTTCCGAGGGCCTGGCAGCGGCCAAACGTAGGCCTGACACCGGCTGGCAGTACATCAACCGGCAGGGCAAGGTGGTTCTGCCCGGCCCCTTCGAGCAAGCTTCCGGGTTTGAGGAAGGGGTGGCGCTGGTTCGGCAGGAGCAGCGCAGAATGGTGATCGACCAGGCCGGATTGCCCGTGGCGTTCAGCGAGGGGGAGCCGGCTTTCTTTTCGGAAGGGATACTTGGCATTGAGCTGCCGCGCGGCAAGCAGCCTGACGCGCTCGTCCCCGGCTTTTACGCTGATGCTTCCGGCAACAATATATTTGGGCAGGAATACGCCGGGATGGCACCCTTCACCCTGGGCGTAGCCAAAGTACGGCCCCTTGGCGGGAATGAGCTGGCTCAGCGCCCCCTTGGCGCTATCAACCGGCGTGGCGTGATGGTGGTGCCACCAAAGTACCGGATGCTGCATGTACAGCCCGACGGCAACATCATCATTAACCCGCAGCGGTTCTTTGGGCTGGCCAACAAAAGAGGGCAGGTGTTGCTGCCCCCGCAGTTTGACCGCATCAACCTGATGAAGGAAGGCAACCTTTGCCAAGTGGAGCGGGGCGAAAAAATTGGGTATTACCTGCTGGAGGGAAGCTCGGCCAGGGAAGTTTGGCCCTTGCAGCATTAGAGCGGAATGAGCATCCCAAAACCACCGGTTTCTGACAGGTTGGTGCACAACCAACAGCCTGCCGCTGTTCAATCGCCAAAATTAACCTTACCTTTGCAGCAAAAACCACCCATGCCAATTACGCTATACAACACCACGGCGCAAGCACTTATCTTTGATATGGACGGCACGATGGTTGACAACATGATGGCCCACCACCGTGCCTGGCAGCGCAAGCTGCGCAGCCTTGGTATGGACATGGAGCTGGAAGAAGTCCGGCAGAAAATCCACGGCGTCAATGAGGAAATCCTGCTGCGGTTGTTCGGGGACCGCTTCGATGAAGAGGAGCGGCGCTATCACGCTCAGGATAAAGAAGCAGAGTACCGGCGTGTTTTTATTCATGAGCTTCAACTACTGGATGGTTTGCCGGATTTCCTGAAAGCCATCCGGGAGGCGAGCCTGCCCATGGGGATTGGAACGGCGGCCCCTAAGGAAAACGTCGACTTTGTGCTGGATAACCTGGAACTGCGCGATTGGTTTGGTGCCGTCCGCCACGCTGGCGATGTGATGAAGGGCAAGCCGGACCCCGAGATTTACCAACAGGTAGCGGAGGGGCTTAATATGCCGGTCCAGGAATGCGTCATTTTTGAAGACAGCCCCACTGGCGCTGAGGCCGCCTACAATGCGGGCAGCCCCGTGGTCATTGTCACGACCACGCATGAGCCTTCCGAATTCAGCCATTTGTCAAACGTACTGGCCTTCATTGAGGACTTTAGAGCTTTGGAGTACCAACTTGCCTAGATTTCCGTACCTTCCTGGCTTGCGACCAACAACAACCTTACTTGTATGAAAAAAACCTTATGCCAGAGCCTCCTGCTCATGGGCTTGCTGACTTTTTCCTTCACGGCATTTGGCCAGGAGGATGCCGAAGCCCTCTGGGCAGAGATGCAAGACATTGCTATTGTAGAACAAAAGGTAATGATGCCGATGCGCGATGGCATCCGCCTGGCCACCGACATCTACCGGCCCAAAACGGACGAGCCCGTGCCGGTCATCTTCTCCCGAACGCCTTACAACTTCAACCTCTATGCGGAGGGCAAACTGAACAAGCGGCAAATACAGCGTGCGATGAAAGCTGTCAAGCGTGGCTACGCCTACGTCGTACAGAACGAGCGCGGCCGCTACTTTTCCGAAGGGGACTGGGATATCCTGGGCGTGCCGCTGACCGACGGCTACGATGCTTTCAGCTGGATGGCCGAGCAGGAGTGGTGCAATGGGAAAATCGGTACCCTGGGCTGCTCCTCTACCGCAGAGTGGCAAATGGCGGTAGCGGCCCTTGACCACCCTTCCCACGCAGCCATGGTGCCACAGGGCTACGGTGCCGGTATTGGTACGGTGGGCGACTACTACGAGCAGGGCAACTGGTACCGGGGCGGTGCGCAGCAGATGCTCTTCACCTCCTGGCTGTACTGGGTGCAGAATGGCAGGATCCGGCCTATGTTTCCTAAAGATGCGACGCAGGAAGAGCTCATCCGCATGTCGCGCTTTTTCGACCTCGTGCCCGACCCGCCTGATGTAGACTGGAAGGAAGCCTTTAAGCACTTGCCGGTAAAGGATATCATCGAAAATGTGGAGGGCCCACGTGGTATTTACAACGAAATGATTCAGCGCAAGCCCAACGACCCGGCCTGGTTCGAGGGCGGTTTGTACCACGATACCATGGGCTTTGGCGTCCCCAGCTTTTGGTTTACTTCCTGGTACGATGTGTCCATTAGCCCCAACCTTGCCCTGTTTAACCACGTACGCGAGCACCCGGAAGTCGGGGACGATCAGTACCTGGTCATTGCACCTGTACTACACTGCGCTTATACCCGCGCTACCGAAAACACAATTGTAGGCGAGCGCAGCGTGGGCGACGCCCGCCTCAACTACGACGAGCTGGTTTACGGCTGGTTTGACTACTGGCTGAAGGGGGACGAAAGCAAGGACCCCGCACAGATGCCCAGGGTGCGTTATTACACCATGGGCAGCAATGAATGGCAAAACGCAGAAGCCTGGCCGCCCCCATCGGCGGAAATGACCACCTTTTACTTCAACAGTGAGGGACAAGCCAACAGCCTTTTCGGCAACGGTATACTGACTACCCAAATGCCCGACGCAACTGATCAGCCCGATGTCTTCACCTACGACCCGATGAACCCGGTACCCAGCGTGGGCGGCAATGTCTGCTGCACCGGTGGGGCCATCGACGGTGGGGCTTTTGATCAGCAGGAGCTGGAAGCGCGGCAGGACATCCTGGTGTACACCACCCCGCTTTTGGAAGAAGGCGTGGAAGTCAGTGGCTTTATCGAAACCACTTTATATGTGTCCTCTGATGTCAAAGACACCGACTTTACGGTGAAGCTCATTGATGTGTATCCGGACGGGCGGGCTTACAATCTGGATGAGACCATCCAACGTGTGCGCTACCGGGAGGGCTACGAAAAGGAAGTCTTCATGGAAGAAGGCCAAGTCTATAAAGTCGGCCTCACGCCCATGTCTACCAGCAACTACTTTGAGAAAGGGCACCGCATCCGCATTGAGGTATCGAGCAGCAACTTCCCGCGCTTTACCCGTAACCTCAATACCGGTGGCAACAACTGGGACGAGACCGAAGGCGTCAAAGCCCGCAATCAGGTCCATCATTCTGAGCAGTATCCCTCTCAGATACGCTTGCCAATCGTACGGTAGCTCGGGCAGGCCTTAACCTGTAAATGCCGCTGTCTGGCTTTCTCGCCCGATGGCGGCATTTAGACTGTCTTATTCTTGTACGGCCTTCCTGTGTGCACCCTTTGCGTGCCCCTGTTTCCAACCGCCCCCACCGATAATTGATTTATTCCCAATTTAAATATACCATGTTTCCTACCTTTGCGTTCCTTTACAGGAAAGACAAACTTTAGCGTTGGATAACATGAACATCGTGAAAACATATACCTGGGCCGCTTTGGCCATCACCATCTTTTGCTCCACCACCACTGCTCATGCCCAGAAAGGCTGGGAAGCCGGCGGCTGGGTTGGCAGTTCCTTCTACCTGGGCGACCTGAATACGAATTACGACTTTAGCGAACCGGGGCTGGCGGGTGGCCTGATTGCCCGTTATAACTTTAATAAGCGCCTGTGCTTTAAGGCTTCAGCCAACTATGCGCAGGTTTCGGCTTCCGATGCCGATTCTCCCAACGCCTTTGAGCGGGCCCGTAACCTAAGCTTCGAAAGCAACATTATTGACGGTACGTTTCAGTTTGAATTCAACTTCCTGCCCTACGACCACGGCGACCCCGATGAATTTTTTACCCCTTATCTCTTTGCCGGTTTCAATATCTTCCACTTCAACCCCAAAACGGAGTATCAGGGCGAAATGGTGGAGCTCCGCCCTCTGGGCACCGAGGGGCAGTTCAAGGGCGAAGAATACTACAGTGTGAGCGGCGGGCTGGCCTATGGATTTGGCCTGAAGGTAGACCTCAGCTACGAGTGGAGCCTGAATTTTGAAGTCAATGCCCGCACCCTTTTCACTGACTACCTCGATGATGTAAGCACCGTCTACGCCGACAAAGACGATATCCTTCAGCTCCGCAACGAGGTGGCTGTTGCCTTGTCCGACCGCTCCATCGAAGTGGAGGGCGTTCCCAACAGCCAAATCGGCCGGGAAGGCACGCAACGGGGCAACAGCAACAACAACGATACCTTCATTACGCTGGGCGTAGGCTTACTGTACTACTTTGGGGATGTGCGGTGCCCGGAGTACAGCCGGTAGGGGGCAAAAACTCCAACACTGTTTGCCAAAGGCAAGCAGAGAGCCAGCCTAAAGAATCACTAACCGCTTCACCCCCGGAAGCGCACCATCCCTGGTAATTGCCTGCACCCAGTACATGCCGGGTGTAAGCAGCTCTAGGTTGATGGCAGATAATTTGCCTTTGGACAATCATTTTATGTAAATTTAAAGTGCCACTTTAAATTTACATAATGGCCTGGGTTTTACAGATCCTCTAATTTAGAAATCGCCCCCACCTTCTCAAACAGTTCCGACAGTGAATCCTGCGCGTGCCGGATGTCCTGCCAGTCCTTGAGGACAATGCCCAGCGTAGACTCCACAATGCGCTTATCGAGGTGGTCGATGTGTAGGGCGGAGAGGGCCATAGCCCAGTCCAGGGTCTCGGCAATGCCCGGAACTTTCTCAAGGCGCATTTGGCGGACCTCCTGCATGAAGGCACAAATCTGCCGGCCCAAATCTGCATCAATACCGGGCACCTTACTGCGGACGATCTGCAATTCCTTTTCAAATTCCGGATAAGAAATATAGAGGTAGAGGCAGCGGCGGCGCAGGGCTTCCGAAAGCTCCCGAACCCGGTTGCTCGTAACGATCACCTGTGGGATGTGGCTGGCTTTCAGGGTGCCAATCTCTGGTATACTGATTTGCCAGTCGGAGAGTACTTCGAGCAGGAAGCTTTCAAACTCTTCATCGGCCCGGTCGATTTCATCAATCAGCAGTACCGGTGCTTTGGGGTGGGTAATGGCTTGGAGCAGCGGCCGCTTGAGCAGGAAGCGCTCACTGAAGATGTCGCGCTCCTTTTCCTCCAGGCTTTTGCCACTCTGCTCCTCCATTTTGAGGTGCAGGAGCTGCTGCTGATAGTTCCATTCGTAAATGGCGTGGGTGGCATCAAGCCCTTCGTAGCACTGCAGGCGGATAAGGTCGGTGTCCAGGGCCCGGCTCATCACCTTGGCGACTTCGGTTTTGCCAACCCCGGCCGGCCCTTCGATGAGCAGGGGTTTACGGAGCTCCTTGGCTAGAAATACGGACATAACTATGGAGGGCTCAGTAATATAGCCCTGTTCGTAAAGCATTTGCTGAATGCGCTGTAAGCCCTCGTTCTTGATCATAGCGGCGTGGAAAGGTTCAGTTAAATAGTACTGCCGGGCGGCAAAGCCACCCGGCAGTCTCCAATCATTCAAGTTTCATACACTACTTTGAAAAGTGGCTATTGCGTAGCGGCCATTAACGCCCGTTTGGCGTAGACTTTCGCTAAATGCAGCCGGTATTCTTCGGAAGCGAAATGGTCAGCCATAACCATGACATCCGCTCCGGTGCCTTCTACTGCAGCATCGATATTCGCCTCCGAGGGGGCTTTGCCCTGCAGGGCTTTTTCGATATTGTCGGCAGCAAAAGCAGCATCGCCCAGGCCATTGATCGCTACTTTGACCCGCTCGATATTTCCGCCCTTGACTGTAACTGAAGCCGCCGCACCGACAATTGCGAAGCGGGAGGCCGGCTGCATGAACTTCCGATAGGCGCTGCGCGTACCCTCCGGCGGCAGCGGAATGCTGATTGCCGTCAGGAGTTCATTTTCCTGCAGGTCGGTCATGTAAAAACCCGTGAAGAAGTCTTCGGCGGGTACACTGCGCTCCCCGTCCGGCCCCTTTAGGTGGATGACAGCCCCGGTTGCTATCATCACCCCGGGCCAGTCGGCAGCAGGGTCAGCGTGGGCAAGGCTGCCGCCGATCGTGCCTATATTACGCACTTGCTGATCGCCAATAAGGTCGGCGGCTTCCGGCAGCATGCTGTACGTTTGGTGGGCCAGCTCGGAGGTAGCCACATCGTGGTGGGTCGCTCCTGCTCCGATGACCAGGTTGTTGCCATCCTTTTTGATGTAGCGCAACTCCTGGATTTTTCGGATATCGATGAGTACGCCGGGCGCATTGAGCCGCAGCTTCATGGCAGGGAGGAGGCTGTGCCCCCCTGCCAGCAGTTTGGCGTCCATGCCGTGCTTGACCATCAGGGTGATGGCATCATCGACAGATTCGGCGCGGACGTAATCAAATTTATTGGTTACCATGATTGTTGTTGAATTTGAAGTTCTGAAAATACATCAGCCCTGCATGGCCCGCCATACCTGCTCTGCGGTAAGCGGCATCTCCAGGCCTTTCTTGATGCCGAAGGGCTTAAGGGCATCCATGACCGCATTGACGACAGCCGGTGTGGAACCGATACAGCCGGCCTCCCCTGCGCCTTTCACACCGAGAGGGTTGTGGGGGCAAGGCGTAACGGTACGGTCGATTTCGAAGCTTGGCAGGTCATCGGCACGGGGCATGGTATAATCCATGTAAGAGCCATTGATAAGCTGTCCGTCTTCGTCGTACATGGCGCCTTCAAAGAGGGCTTGCCCGATCCCCTGTGCCAGCCCGCCGTGGATTTGGCCATCTACAATCATGGGGTTGATCACGTTGCCTACATCGTCTACCGCGATAAAGCGCTTGAGCTTGGTTTGCCCGGTGTCTTTGTCCACCTCTACGATAGCCACGTGGGCGCCATAGGGGTAGGTAAAGTTGGCGGGATCATAGAAGCTGGAGAAATCCATGCCGGGCTCTACCCCTTCCGGGTAATCGTGGGGCACGTAAGCGGTTAGCGCCACATCCCCAAAGGCAATGCTTTTATCGGTGCCCTTTACAGTCCACTTTCCTTCGGCGAACTCCAGGTCTTCTGCGGAGGCTTCCAGTTTGTGCGCCGCAATTTTGGCACCTTTCTCAATGATCTTATCCAAACTCTTAACGATAGCGCTGCCTCCTACGGCCAGGCTCCGGGAACCGTAAGTGCCCATGCCAAAAGCCACAGCGTCAGAATCGCCGTGTATGATCTCCACATCGTCCAGCGGTATCCCGAGCTTATCGGCTACTACCTGTGCAAAGGTCGTTTCGTGCCCTTGCCCGTGGGAATGCGCGCCGGTAAATACGCTTACTTTGCCTGTCGGTTGCACGCGCACCTGGCCCACTTCATACAGGCCGGCACGTGCGCCCAATGCGCCCACCACTGCCGATGGCGCGATGCCGCAGGCTTCAATGTAGGTGGAAAACCCAATGCCCAGCAGCTTGCCTTCTTTGCGGGCTTCCGCTTGTTCTTTTCGGAATTTTTCGTAGCCTACCATTTCCAGGGCGCGCTTGAGGACAGCGTGGTAGTCGCCACTGTCGTACTGCAGTGCCACCTGTGTCTGATAGCCGGGCTGTTCCACGCCATCGAATGGCGGGATAAAGTTCTTGAAGCGCAGCTCGGCGGGGTCCATATCCATCTCGAGCGCGGCGGTATCCATCAGCCTTTCCAGCAAGTACGTCGCTTCCGGCCGGCCCGCGCCGCGGTAGGCATCCACCATAACCGTATTGGTAAATACGCCCGTGACATCAACGTTGATCTTGGGCGTGGTGTACAGGCCCTGCAGCAGGGTGCCGTGCAGCCAGGTAGGCACACAGGGCGCAAAGGTAGACAAGTAGGCCCCCAGGTTGGCGTAGGTCTTCACCCGTAAGCCAACGATATGGCCGGCTTTATCAAAGCCCATTTCCGCCTTGGAAATGTGGTCGCGCCCGTGGGCATCCGTCATGAAGGCTTCGCTTCGGTCGGAGGTCCACTTCACCGGCCGCTTCAGCCGTTGGGCGCACCAAATCATGAGCGCCTCTTCCGCATAGTGAAAAATCTTACTGCCAAATCCGCCGCCTACATCCGGCGCCACAACACGCACGCGGTGTTCCGGAATGCCCAGCACAAAGGCGCAAAGCAACAGCCGCGTCAAATGCGGATTCTGGGAAGTGGTATACAGCGTGTATTTGCCTGTAGCCTCTTCGTATTGCCCGATGGCGGAGCGGGTTTCAATCGCGTTGGGGATGACCCTTTGGTTGGTCAGTTCGAGTGTGGTAATATGATGCGCCTGAGACAGGGCTTTGTCGACCTCCTCCTTAGGGTTGCCCAGCTCCCAGTCGAAGCAGAGGTTGTTTGGGGCTTCCTCATGCACAAGGGGGGCGCCGCCTTCCGTTGCCTTTTTAGCATTAGCTACAGCGGGCAGCTCTTCCCAGCCCACATCGATGGTATCGGCAGCGTCCCGGGCTTGTTCGCGGCTTTCCGCAATCACGACGGCGACGCCATCTCCCATATACCGGGCTTTATCGGCCACCAAGAGGGGGTGGGGTGGCTCCTTCATGGTGTCTCCATTTTTGAAGTTCACCTGCCAGCCGGTAGGGATACCGTTGACGCCGGACTCCGCAATATCTTTCCCGGTATATATTTTGACGACGCCCTCCATTTGTTCGGCCTGGCTCGTATCTATGCTATTGATCTTAGCGTGCGCGTAGGGGCTGCGTACTATGTAAGCGTGCAACATGCCCGGCAGCACGATATCATCGGTGTAGCGGCCTTTGCCGGTGAGGAAGCGTTTGTCCTCCACGCGCTTGACGGCTTTGCCTATAAAGTTGGTCATGATGCGACGGCTTTTTTCGGTTCGTTAATTTTTTTGGCAGCGTACTGAATGGAGCGTACGATGTTGTGGTAGCCGGTACAGCGGCAGAAGTTGCCTTCGAGCCCTTCCCGGATTTCCTGCTCCGAAGGGTTGGGGTTACGGTCGAGCAGCTCCACAGCCGTCATAATCATACCGGGCGTGCAGAAGCCACACTGCAGGCCATGCTCTTCGCGGAAGCCTTCTTGCAGTGGGTGCATTTCGCCATTTTGCGAAAGCCCTTCAATGGTAGTGACTTCAGAGCCATCGGCTTGTACAGCAAGCATCGTACAGGATTTGACGGTTTGGTTGTCGACGAGGATCGTGCAGGACCCACAGTTGCTGGTATCGCAACCAATATGGGTGCCGGTCAACTGCAGGGTTTCGCGAAGGAAGTGCACCAGGAGTGTTCGTGCATCGACCGCTTTCGTTACAGACTGCCCGTTGACCGTCATGGTGATGTTAGTCGGCATAGGGTATTCAAGGTTTTGGTCTTAGGAAATATATCCGATTAGGAGGAGCCGCCGGGGGCGATCAGGCGGGCTGATGCGCCGGGTTTTCCAGCTCCTTTTCTAAAGCTTTAAAAAACTGTTTGCTGAGCGTATTGGCCACCCCGGTAAGTACGCGCTGCCCGGTGCGGGCCAGCAGCCCCGAAAGGCGGGCTTTGCCGTCAAATGAAAGCTGGGTGTGCTCTGCACCGGTTGCTTCCAAGTCAATTTTGACATTAGCAGCCACGTTGCCAATTTTGCTGTTCTGCTGGATTTTAAGGACAAAGCTGTTGGGTTCGTCCTTTTCAGCTACGGCCAGGTCGCCCGAAAAGGAGCCGTTGACGGGCCCCATCCTGACATTGGCAATAGCCTTATACGTATCTGGCCCGGTTTCTTCTAATTCAGAAACCCCAGGGGTGATCCGCGCAAGCGTGTCCGCATCCATTAGCATTTTGAAAATCTGGTGAGCGGGCGCATCGAATTGGTGTGATCCTTTGATCTGCATGGGTGTGTTTGTCAGTTTAACTTTGTATTTTCAAAAGGTTTCTAAAGTTATAAATTAAAGCCCTATTTTAGTAGTAAAAATAAAATTAAAGTTGGTTTCTGGGCATGGAATTAAAATTTAGACCCCAGGTTATGGGTATATTCACCTTATTATTGGTCTGATCAAAACTTATAAACGGAGCTTATCAGCTATGAAAGAAATCAAGTCAATTATAAAAACCTACGACGAAATGGACCGCAGCCAAAAACTGGCGCTTGCCACGGTGGTCCGGGTAGAGGGTTCTTCCTACCGCCGGGCGGGCGCCCGTATGCTGGTCATGGAGGACGGCAACTGGATCGGGGGCATTAGCGGCGGATGCCTGGAAGGCGATGCGCTGCGCAAAGCCCAGCTCGCGATGTTTCAGGATAAACCTTCGCTGGTTACCTATGATACCACCGATGGTGATGCGCAGTCGATTGGGGTAGGCCTGGGGTGCAACGGCATTATCGACGTACTTATCGCTCCATTAAAAGATGTGCCGGATAATGCGCTCGAGGTACTGCGGCAGTGCACCGAGGAGCGGCAGCCCAATATCCTGATTACCATTTCCCACAACGAGCAGGGGCCGGAGGCATTATACCCCGGGCGGATGTTCCGCTACGAAAGCCCGGAGCAGCTCCGGGCGGTTTTGCCGGAAGGCGCTCCCCTGAAGGATTTGCAAACGGATGTGGAAATGGCTCTGGACAAGCAAAAGTCTATAACCGGGCACTACGAGCTGGACAATGGCGGCTCGGTCCGTGCCTTCATTGAGTTTCTGACCCCGACAATCCGGCTGTTGCTCTTTGGGGGCAACTACGATGTCTTCCCCATGGCGCAACTAGCGAAAGACCTGGGCCGGCACGTTACTGTCTATGCCAACCCGCATAAGCTGAGCCGGGCTATCTTCCAACAGGCCGACGAGGTCAAAGCCAAAGATGCGCCGGTGGAAGTGGATAACTATTCCGCCTGCATCCTCATGGCGCACGACTATAAAACCGACCTTAACAACCTAAGTCGTCTACTACAGACGGAGGTACCCTACATCGGTATGCTCGGCCCCCGCAAGCGGACCCACAAAATGCTGGATGAACTGGCTGAAGAAGGCATTACGCTATCTGAACGCGATCAGCAGCGCCTCCATAGCCCGGTGGGGTTGGATATTGGGGCGCTGTCGCCGGAAGAGATCGCGCTATCGGTTTTGGCGGAAATCCGGGCGTACTTCAGTGGCCGGCAGGGAGGGTTCCTCAAGCACCGGTCGGGGACCATACATGAGCGGGTCTGAACGGCTATGCAGAACGGTAGTTGGAACCCTTCCATAGATTGGCTGACCAGATCAAAGTAATGTTTCGTTTTAGCCCCTGGCGAAGCCAGAGGAATGGCTTTCCTTTTGCACGCAGGAATGTGCAATACTTCAGGTCATAAGGATAAACCCCGGGTGCCTTCCTATTGCACCCGGGTTGCCCTTTATCTACTGAATCTTGTACCGCATCCCCGCATATAGGTTGCGCCCAAAGATCGGCCCCCACACCATTGAAGCATCAAAGTAGGTGCCGAAGGGGTCATCGCTGCCCAGGATGGGGTTGTCCTGCCGGAAATTGAGGAGGTTCTCCCCGCCCAGGTAGAGCTCGAACAGCCCGTCTTTCCAGGATTTGGTGACCTGCCCGCTTAGCAGGAAGAAGTTGGGAGACTCGGCTTCCAACTGGTATTGCTCCGGATTGGCGGAGGTGTTTGGCAATCGCTTTTGCCCCTGCCAGTTGAGGGTGGCGTCGAATGCCCAACCGCTCTCTGTTTCGTAAGCCGTGTTGAGGAAAGCCCGGTGCCGGGCAATCAGTGGCTTTTGCAATTGTTCGCTCCGGTAATCCACCCGCACGTCGTTGAAGCGGTAGGCCAGGCGGACGTCAAAGCGGGTGAAAAGCTCGTAGTCCAGTTGGGCCTGCAGGCTGTTGGAAAAGGAATTACCCTCCAGGTTGTAGAAGAAGAGGGCCTGGGGGTCGGCATCAAAGTCGGCCACAATCTGCTGCTGAAAGCGGGTGTGGTAAGCATCGAGGCTCAGCAGGGCCTGCCGCCCGCCCCATATAAATTCCTGAGCGTAGTTGAGCCCGAAATTCCACGCAATTTCCTGATCCAGCCCGTAGGGCTTATCAGAGCCATCTCCTTCGATCATGAAGGCCCGGTTGGAAGCCATTGCGCCGATCTGCTCGATCAGAATATTTGCAGTGCGCTGCCCACGGCCGGCGATGGCGCGCAGGACCGCCGTTTCGCTAAAGTTGTACTTGAGGTGGAGGCGGGGCGTCACGAAAGCGCCGAACAGGTTGTGGTAGTCGACCCGTAAGCCGGCGACCAGCGTAAAATCCTCCCGTCCGGTCCAGGTGTACTCACCGAATACGCCGGGCACGGATTCGACACGGTCAAAGACTTGCCCCTCGAAGAACTCGTTGTAGTGGTCCCACTGCCAGCTTGCCCCCGTTTTGATTTGGTGGCGGGTATCCGTGATGATGGTTTTGTAGATCCAGTTGGCGTAGAAGCTCTCCTGATTGCCATTGTAGGACCGGTTGCCGAAGGTGGATTCCTGATGGTGGATATTGCCGGAAAGCTGCAGGCCCATGCTCGCGTAAGGGCGGTTGGGAAATACCTTGCCCATCTTCACCCAGGCTTCAGCGCGGCGGGAATCGTGGGTAGCGCCCCAGAGGTCAGTATCTTCGGACATTCCCCGCTCGAAGTCGAACTGCCCGCTTGTAGATTCCAAAAGAGTCCCTTTTATGCCAAATTGGCCCATCCAGCCGTTTTTGCCCATAAAGCGCCAGCGGTGCAGGCCGATGAGGGCTTCAGAAAGTGGCATGTCCAGGAAGCCATCCCCGTTTTGGTCGAACCGGCCCTTTTGGTGCTTGCCGTGGAGCATCAGCCCGGTGTGCATCTTTTCGCTCAGGGAGTGGCGCAGGCTGAGGTTGCCCTCAAAACGCTGCATGGCATTGGCAAACAAATTGAGATAGAGGCGCTCGCCCTCCTCGGGCTTGTGGAGCTCTACGTTAATCTGCCCGGCAATAGCTTCGTACCCGTTGGCCACCGAGCCAGTGCCCATGTTGAGCATAATGCCATTAATCCAGGCGCCCGGCGTGTACTCCATGCCATGCATGGAAGCCAGCCCGCGCACATCCGGCATATTTTCCCAGGTGATTTGCACGTAGGGGCTCGCCAGGCCCAGCATTTGAATCTGCTTAGTGCCGGTAACAGCATCCGTAAAGCCGACATCCACGGAAGGGGTGGTCTCGAAGCTTTCGCTGAGGTTGCAGCAGGCGGCTTTTGCCAGTTCTTCCTCGCCAATGCGCTGTACCTTGAGCGGCTCCACAAAGGACACTTCGGTGGAGCGGCGGCGGCGGGAGACTTCCACGGTATTCAGGTCAACAGCATCGGTGAGCACAAGCTGAACGGTGCCTTCCTGATCAATGGTGACGGTATCCGTGGCAAAGCCCACGTAGCTGACCACCAATTGTTGGTGCTCGTCTGCTGCCTCCAGATCGAAGAAGCCATCGGTATTGGTTACGGCGCCGGTTGTGCTGCCCAGCCATCGGACGTTTGCGCCCACGAGGGGAATCCGGTTTTTGCCTTTGCCGCGCTCGTAGACGTAGCCTTGCAGGTGGTTACTGCTATCATCACCCGGCGCCCCTTCTGTACTATGTTGTGCGACAATGGCGGGGTCCCGGTACTTGCAACAGCCATGCAGCCCGTCGTAGGCTTCATCCGTCGCTTTGATACGGCGGGTATCATGCCCAACGCTGGCGATTTGCTGATGCAGTTGGTTCTCATCCAGGGGCTCCGGGCTTTTGGTGATGGTGAGAGTACGGGATGCTATCTCCCAGTCGGCAAACGCCACACTGGGGACTTGGTAAGCCGCGTCCTCAATACGGTCTTTACACATGCCGCAAATGCCGTCCACCCATAGCTGAAGGGTATCACCGGCCTGGGCATTCAGGTTGGTTAAAAGGAGGACCAACAGGGCAGTGCCCAGCAGTCCTTTGGAAAGCTTATTCATGAGTAATCTTAGTCTTGACAATTAGAAAATTGGTGCTCAGGCGTCAAGACCAAAGGGTGGGGGTTGCCAGATGAGTTGTGGGCATTCGCGCCCGGTTTCGGGCAGGTAGGCGAGCTCGGCGCGTGCGATGGGAGACCATTCGACGGCGCGGTGCTCAGGCAGGATTTGCAAAAAGACCGTACCGCAGCACTGACAGGAACAAAAGGTGCTGCACCCGTCTTCGCCGTGCTCATCACCACAGCCATCGGAGTCTTCCTTAGGCGGGGCTTCCGCTGCACAGCAGTGATGAGTGTTGCCATCCGCCACTACCATTGGGGAAGCTTCCCGGGTTTCTTCCGGCACGTGCCCGTCCTGACAAGGCTGCAGGGCAGACCAGGCCACGAAAACGGCAAGTAGTATGGCGGATGTGCTTTTCACAGGTGCGAAGGTACGGATTATTGGGGTGGGAGGCAAGTGGGGCGTTACAAGGCCTTTTGCTCAAAAGTTCTTCTGCCTACGGTGTAGGCATATGCTGCGGCAGGTAGGAATTGTATATGGAGGCCGTTTATTTCGATGCTTCTGGTTTGATCTATAGTAGTGACTAATGCTCTTTTAAGGTCGTTTTGTTGGCAGAAAGCAAGCAGGTTTTTCAGTTCATTTGGACGACTAATGTATCGGTTGCTCCACTTGATTTCTACAGCCCAAATAGGTTTTTGATCAGGTTCGCGCAGACCGACCATATCAACCTCTCCTCCTCTCCATCTAGCATAATAAGGCGTATGCCAGTCACGATGTAGCCATTGAGAAAGGATTGCCGTTTCCACAAGGCTACCGGCCATTTCGTCAGTTGCTGCAAGAGGTGAAAACAAAGCACTTCGAAGGGAGGGGTTAGTAAGAAAAACCTTAAAAAAATTATCTCGTTTAAAACGCTTTGCACTTTGATCTACACGGCGAACCATTTTTAATAGGAAAGCCGCTTCCAAATACTCCATATATTTTTTGATAGTCGCCTTTGGCACTCCGCCCGAAGCTTGGCTTATTTTTTCGTACGAAAATTCATTGCCAGTATTGTAAGCCAGCATAGTGAACAGCCTGTTGAGCTCCTGAACATCCTGAATACCGTAAAGGCTGGGCAAGTCTCTCAACAACACCTTATCAATGATATCATTACGGATGTATCTACCAGGGTTACTTTGCATTTCCTCACTGAAAATCACTTCCGGATATCCTCCAAAATTGATGTAGTTAATGAATTGTTCGTTAAAATCTTTAATGAATGAAGAGCTGTAAAAAAGTATAAGTTTACCACCCCAATCCAAGGGGGCCTCTTTTATGAGTTGGCTGTTTCCTTTAAGTTGTATAAATTCCATGAAGGTTAGCGGGGGCAGCATGAAATCGGTAAAGCGCCCTGCACCACTCTCCTGGCTTTGAAGTTTGAGTGCCGCCGCCGCAGAACCCGATACTACAAATTTGACCCCCCGATAACTATCCACAAGTGATTTGAGGTGTACTTCCCAATCTTTCAGATATTGTATCTCATCAAAGAAGAAATACAATATTTCTTGCTGATTTTCTCCCAGGTCAGCAGCTTCTTTGGCAAGCTGTAACAGATACTCCAAGGGGGCTCCGGTATAAATCGGTGTCTCGATAGAAAGGTAGAAAATACGGTTAGGAGATACCCCCTGTCGTATCAGGCGGTGAATGGAGTGATAGATCATGACTGTTTTGCCAACACGCCTTGGCCCCATCAAAACTACGGCTCTTCTTGGAGATTGACGCTCGACTAAATCTTGGAAAAGTGGAAAATAGCTTCTCCGCTGCATCCGTTGATAATATTCTTCAATCTGCCCGGTTTTCCACCAGGGATTATCAAAGCGAATACGCTCCTTTATTTGTGATTTAGCAAATTTAAATTGCATAAATTTTCTTATTCGCATTTATTTAAGCAAATAAGATAAAAAAAATAGCCTTAAAATGCAATTTATTGACTAATAAGGTGTGTAAATGTGGTTTGGTTCTACCTGGATGGGTGTGCAACCCTATGCCGCATCGAGCTACTTGACTCTAACTATGTCGTCTCCCGCCACTCCCGGGGCGCCATCCCATACCACCGTTTAAACGACCGGCTGAAGGTACTGCTGTCAGCATAACCGAGGAGGGCGGCGATATCGATGAGGCTGAGGTCAGGCTGCTGCAGGTAGCTTAGGGCGAGTGATTTGCGGATGTCTTCAGTAAGGTCCTGATAAGTGTGGCCTTCGGCTTTCAACCGGCGCTGCAGGCTACGGACACTTTGGTGAAGATTGGCGGCGACTTGCTCAATGGAGGGGAGCCCAAAGTCCATCAGTTGCAGTATAGCTTCCCGTACCTGATACACGGTGCCTGTTTGCTGTTGGACGGCAGCAAGCTGTTCATCCGCGTGCCGGACCAGGATACGCAATAGTTGGTAGTCGCTGGTAAGGACGGGCGCTTCCAGCTGACGGGCGGAAAAGAACAGCGCGCCCTCCTCCTGCCCAAAGTAAAGCGGCGCTTTGAACACCCGCTCGAATTCCGTTATTAATTCCGGGCGCGGGCGGGTGAGGTGTACCCGGAGCGGTGGCTGCGGCCCCAGTACCAGCTGCTGATACTCCCGCAGGCTAAAGGCCAGATTCCCTTCGAGGGTATGCAGGGCGGCTTCCGGGGATTGCGCCTGCCATACGGGATCGGGCTTCATGCGCAGGGCGTAGGCATCACCTGTTTTTTCCAACCTGAGTGGGATGGCGCGGCAGCCCAGCATGGAAAAATCGCAGCAATATTATCATAAACAATTAGGCAGCTGGTATCTGCAATGACAACCTTCATAGAAATTTAAAGTTGTACTCCGTCGATTTTCTCAATATCTTCCTCCGTCTCCCCAAAAATTGAGATGCCGTATTTTCCAACTTCCTCAATAAAATAACGCCGTGTTACACCTGCTAATTCAGCTGCCTGACCAGAAGAAAGTACCCCCTGCTCAAACAAAGAGGCAGCGATGATCATCTTGATTTTTTCCTCTTCTACCTCATCCGGGACTTGAATGGTAAGATTTTTCATACGAAAATTACTAGTTGAGTATTACTTATAAACCAATCCATGGCCTATTTAGGTTCCAATTCAGCGTTGAGTTAGGTCCGGATTTAAGATATAAATAAATCCTCCAAAGTCAGCTCTTGCTGTACCAGGCCTAAGCTATGCGCATTCGGCAATAAGCCAAAGGTGGTAATCAGGGATAAAAACACCTGTTTTTTAGTCTGCGTGTAACTTTGGAAAAGGGCTACTTTTTCACGTAGTGCTTTAGCCTCTGCTTTGGTCAGCGTAAACGTGGCATTGTAAAATTTGATCTCAAAGAGATTGATGACATGATCGTTCCGGTCAATGAGCAGATCGATTTGAACGCCACGCTTTTCCCCTTCGCCCTGATGGTAGTAGGTAGAAGCCTCGGTATACACACCAGCAACGCCTAGTGCGTGCTTAATTTCCCTGATGTGCTTAAGGCAAATATTTTCAAAGGCATAACCACTCCAGCTTTTAAATGCCGCTGTCTGACTAAGCCGGTGCCACGCTCCCTCTCCGCTGAGACGCTTTTGCTGCATAAATTGCAGATAAAACAGGGAATACTCATCCGTGAGGCGATACAGCTGACCTTTTTTGGCTTTCCCAAACGGCCGGTACGCGGTGATAAAGCCTGATTGTTCCAGTTCTTCCAGCACGCGTTTAAGGGTGCCGCCTTTAGGCACCGACGATGATGCGGCAATCTGCTTTCGGGTCAGCCCTTTCCACTTTTTGCCTAATGCCCGGATGATCGCAATATGGTGTTCTGCATTGGTAAACAGGGCCGGGTAAAGCTTTTGAAACTCATCCCGTAACAAACCCTGGTCTGAAAAGCAGATTTCGTCGATGTTTTGTGCGGCACTTTTCCCCTGCTTTACTTCTTTCAGGTAATGAGGGATACCGCCAAGTGCCATGTAAATCTGAGTCGTCTGATAATGATCCAGCCCTACGCCCCGGCTACTCAGGTAGTCCGCTGTCTCGCTTAATGAAAAGGGAGCGAGGAAAATCCGCCGGGTAATCCGGTTGTGCAGCCCTCCGGTGTGATGAACCACTTTGCGGATCATCCAGGAAGCCGCCGAACCACAGACTACGACTACGATACGCTGATCGGTCGCCCAGCTGTTCCAAAAAAAGCTCAATCCGCGCAGGAAGCCAGACCGCCGGGAGGCCAGCCAGGGCAGTTCGTCCAAAAAAACAACGGGTTTGGGGCCTCCTTTTGCAACCAGTGGTTTCAGGGCCTGAATCAATTGCTGAAAGGCTTCCATCCAATTGCCTGGCTTTTTGTATTCCGTATTTGAGTGCTCTTGCAATTGATAATGGAAATTGCTGAGCTGCTCCTGCAGAGGCGCCCCCTGAACACCGGTAATGGCAAAACCAATATGCCCTGCACAGACGCTTTTAACCAGGAAAGTCTTGCCTACACGCCGGCGCCCAATCACCGATACCATCTCAGCATCACCTGAGGCGAGTGCGTCCCGTAACACCTGGATTTCGGCTTTTCGCCCTATCAGCTGATCCATAGATCTTTAGATTTTTCCAAAAATACACCCTTTATCTGGAAAAATCTATCCCAAAAAGCACAATTTTTCCAGATATAGCTGTGGTAGCCTCCGCCTGGCACTAAATGCCAAGCCTTTGGCACCTGTTGCAAAACGGGGCGGCCGATAGAGGCATAGCTTTGTGGTATCCTTTTATCAAAAGACCTGGCAAATGCAGCAACAGCGCTGTGGAGCCTGGCCTGACTAAAATCAACAATACCATGAAGCAAATTGAAATCCGAGTCGTTATCAATGCAAGCCCGGAACAAGTCTGGTCCACCCTGACTGACTTTGAGGCTTACCCTGACTGGAACCCTTTTATCGTCAATTTAAAGGGCAAGCCTGTAGTGGGCACTACGCTGGAGGCGCATCTGAAACTAGGCAACAAAGCGCCACAGGTCTTTAAGCCTATAGTTTTGGGGGCCCAACGAGGCTCGGAGTTCCGCTGGAGGGGAAAACTCTTTGTGCGTGGCCTTTTTGACGGGGAGCATTACTTCAAACTACGCCCATTAAAAGACGGGCAAACCGAGCTGACACACGGGGAAAGGTTTAGCGGGCTGTTGGTCGGGCCCATTATGAGGATGATCCATGCGGAAACCGTGCAAGGGTTTGAGTTGATGAACAGGGCACTGCGGGAGCGGGTGGAAGCAGGCGTGGTAGCGAAGAAGCGGTAAAAAGCTTATCTTGCAGGAAAGCTTTCTGCTATGCCATCATCTATAGCTACATCTGCACCATTCTCACAACCTGAGGCCACGATTACCTGGGAAGCCTTCCAGCGGGAGTACCTCAGTCGGGAAGATGGGTATACCTACGAATGGCTGAATGGTACGGTAGAACGAACCCCAAATACCATGAATGCTGCGCAGCTCTACATCCTCAACAACCTGCTTAATTTTTTTATGCGCCTCAAGTTTCAAGGGCAGATGTCCGGGCAATTAATGCCGGAGAGCGATCTGTTTTTTGGCGATCACCACCGCCGCCCGGACATATGCTGGTTGACAGACGCCCAAATCAATGCTTTGGCAGAAGGGGAATATGAGGTACCCGCCTTTGTGATTGAAGTCATCTCGAACCACGATGAGATGAACACGGTAGTCGGAAAAATGCAAGACTACCGGGCGGCGGGCGTTCAAATCGTTTGGCATATTCTGCCTAATCACGGGGAAGTGCATGTCTACAAAGGGCAGGCACTGGAGGAAATGAAAGTTTGTAAGGGAAATGACACCTGTAGTGCAGCGCCAGTTCTCCCTGATTTTGAGCTGCCAGCTTCTGAAATCTTCCAGCGGGAGAACGCTGAGTAAGCTCCTGAACCATTTACTTAGGTGTTGCAGTTAGTAAGCGCTCCACTTCCGTCTGCGCCTTCCGCTCATCAAAAAAGGCAGGAATGGGTAATCTCAGGCGGGGCAGGGCTTGCACTTCTACGTCCCCGTTATCCGATTTTTTGTGAAGCTGGTAGGTCGTATCGCCCTGGGGCAACAGGTATTGCTCTAAAGTCCGCTCCCTGGGATCGACGATCCAGTATTCGGGTATACCGTGGTAAGCGTAATCCTGAAATTTGACGCCCCGGTCACGAGCCTCTGTCTTTGGGGAGACCACTTCCACCACCAGCCGTGGAGCCGGGAACAAGCTGGTCTCTTCGTTGAATTCAGCGACTTGTGCGGTGTCGAAGTAGCAGATATCCGGTTCGTAGTCATTGCGGGTGAGGCGGATCATGGCTTTCTCGAAAAAAACTTCTCCTAATCCGTTTTTTATCACAAAAGTCTTAATCATCGAATAAATATTACCACTGATGAGACCATGATGCCTTTTTACAGGAGACTGTACCACGATCTCTCCATTAATGAACTCCACTTTGCTTTCTTCTGCTGAAAGAGAATCATAAAAAGCCTGGCGCTTTTCTTGTTCCTTGCGTAAACGTTGCTGAAGTTCGGAAGCAATGATGGGGGCTTCCGGGCTTTGCATGAGCTCATCTACAATATTCGACTCGGGCATATGGTTCATAATTTACCTTATCAAGATAAGCAAAAATTTTAACGTTGAATGTTTTCAAAACGTTCCTGCGCCGGGCAGTCCTCTTCCTCATTCTTACCGTACTCACTCAGGTCGGAGGGGTACTCTATCTGCTTTATCAGCTCATCCGGTGGCAGATTAGCCAGCGGGTGCCTGGCAAGTGGCATTCGCGTGGGTACAGCCTGCTTTCTCTTTTTGTCCCCCAAAACCGAACCCCGGAATTTTCAACCGCGTTCAATCGCCGTATACTGTTGCTTTTCTCCCGTCATCCGGCCATTGACAAAATATTCCTGGAACCTCATTTAAAGTCCAGGCTCAGGCTCAGTAGCTACGGCAAAATCCGTTTCCACGGCTGCGCTGCCGTCCGCCACGATGACCACATCCACATTCAATTGTAGATTGGGAGAGAAAAAGCCTACCTTAATAAACGCTACTAATTCAAAAATACTATGCCTTTACTTCTTTTATTCCTCAGCTGCAATATGCTATTGACCATCCCCGCTGCTTCTCCCTTCGAACTCGTTGACGAAGAAGGTGGAATACAGCTTTACGAGCGCTGGCACGAAACCGATGACGGCCGCGCCTACCGCGAACTGAAGACCGTGCTCCGCGTCAATGCTGATACGGATGCGCTTATCCGCACCCTGCGTGAGGAAAAGCAGGCGGAGCAGTGGATGCGCCGCGTAGATGAAGTGCGCTCTATGCCCGGGCGGCATGACCGCCATTGGTATGCTTATGTACACTACGGCTTGCCCTGGCCGGCCCGCGACCACGACTGCACGATTTCCTACCAGCAGGTAGGGAGTCCATCTGCTTTGACCACTGTGCGCTTTGAGTCCGTAGCCCTGAAAAACTATCCGGTCAAAGATGGAATTGAGCGCATCACAGGATTGTCCGGGCGTTGGGAGTTCAGGGAGCAGGCCGGAGGCTACACAGAAGTCCACTACTATATTCAGACCACAAAAGCCTCTTCTTTGCCCCGATTTATCACCGACCCCATCGTGCGCTCCAATATGATGAAAACCATGGAAGGCTTCCGGGAAGTGGCGGAAGGAGCGTAGCCGGTTAGAGTGCGTTCGGCTATTGCTCCTCCCTTGTGATTTAAAGCTTCTTAGTTGTAGCCTTCAGCACCTGTATCGTTACGATAGCACCCAGGGCGCAAACTGCGATCACCAGCCAGTGCGCCGAGCTCATCTCCTGTATGGACAGCAGGCTGATCAGGCCCGGCACGAAGTAGGCCAGCAGTATCATAGTAGTGCAAAATGCGACAGCCATCCAGACATATTTATTGCGGGTCACCTGATTGTTGAAAAGGGGCTCATCGTCATCGCGCATGTCCAGTACATGGAAAAGCTGCGCGAAGGCCAGCGTAAAGAATGCCACGTTGTTCGTGATAGCGAATTCAGCGCCCATAACGGTTTTAGCGTAGTAATAGGCCGCGAAAACGAATGCACCGAGCACCGCTCCGTACACAATAATGGCCCGCCAGCTCCGCTTATTGAGGATAGGCTCATCCGGGTCTTTTGGAGGCTTTTCCATGATTCCCTGCCGGCCCTCTCCCACGCCCAGTGCCAGGGCCGGAAAGACGTCCGTCAGTATATTCAGGAATAGCAGCTGTAAGGGCAGCAGGATCAGCTCAAAGAAGATGAAACTCACCGCTGCAATGACCAGCACCTCACTCAGGTGATAGGACAGCTGATAAACGATAAATTTCCGGATGTTTCCGAAAATGATACGCCCTTCTTTGATCGCTTCCATGATGGATGGAAAGTGGTCATTTTTAAGCGTCATTTCCGCTACTTCCTTGGCTACTTCGGTGCCCCGAAGGCCCATTGCAATGCCGATATCTGCTTTTTTGAGTGCCGGGGCGTCATTTACACCGTCCCCCGCCATGCCCAGTACGAGGTAAATCAGCTTTTTAGTGAGGGAGTTGAGCTTCTCGTTGATGGGCGTTTTGTCTTCATCCTCCTCAGATACCATAGCGGAAATGTCGCCCAGCTCGGTTTGCATGCCGGTAGCAGTAACCACAGCCTTTCCCTTTCTGCGGGTTACCGCAGTGCCTTTGAAAGCCATATTGGTCTTATCTCCGGTAGCTACCTCCTGCTCTACCGGCTCCGTTTGTTTTTCTACCGGGACGGATTCTCCGGTCAGCGCGGATTCGTTGACCTGCATCTCGGAAGTTTGTACGAAGCGTGCATCTGCTGCTACCATATCGCCGGCTTCCAATACCAGCAGGTCGCCAGGCACGAGATGTTCAGCATCTACTTTTTCATCCGAGCCGCCCCGCCTGACCTTGCTTTTGACTTTATCCATGTTTTTCAGCGCATTCATTGACTTGCGCGCCTGATACTCCATGCTAAAACCAATGATCGCATTGATCAGCAATACCACTACAATAGCTACGCCCTCCGCAATATCGCCGAAAACAAAAGACAGCGCTGCGGCCACGCCCAGCAGATAAGCCACCGGGGTATTGAACTGCTCTACGAACAGCATAAACAGGCTTTTCTGTTTGCGCTCTTCCAGCTGATTAGGGCCGTGTTCTTCCAGTCTTTTTTCGGCTTCTTCCTGGCTCAGGCCCTGCTCGGGGTCCGTCTGCATTTCTTCGATTACATCGTCCACGGCGGTAGCGTGTGCGTGCTCCGTGTTTTTTATGTTTCAGTTCCTGAACAGCAGAAAGCAGCTTGATGTGCAAAGCGCGCTATTAGCCTGAAGGCTTTTCAAAATAGGGCGTCTTTGATTAAGGCCAACCAGCCGGCATCCACCCTGCTGCGAAACATTGCGCGAGGTCCACTTTTAGCGAGCCTATTGGGGTTTAACGACGATGGTTTCCCAGCCATCGTAGCTTCCGCCCAAACTGGCAGCCAACTCGGTTAGCCCCCAGGTAAGATTGTGAATGTAAGGGGTATGAATGCTATCGTTGCGCACAAAGTGAATGCCGTAGGGTTCAGGCGCTCCAGCCAGCGTATCGTAGTCCAGGGGGCGGAAGGCATACTCTTCGATGGAATCTTCGAAAACGCTTCGCGCCTTTGTCGTTTTGAAGTAAGCCCAGTGCTCAATCGGCCGAGGGGCATTCAGGGGGTCTCCGGCTTCCTGCAAGCGGATCAGGACGCCGTCATTGCTGATTTCGGCCTGTTCTCTGGCATTGGGGTAGAGCTCTTGCCTGTAAGCCGCCCAGGCTGAATCGGGTTGTATGCTGGCCTCCGCCTTTCTTTTGGTAAAGCTTTCCACAACGGACCGCGCCAGTTGGTCTGCGTCGGGCTCCGCCCTAAGGTAGAAGAAGAAGTCTTTTTGGCCTGCCAGAACCTGGCTGCCTACGAAGACCCCATAGTTGCCCCGCTCCAGCTTTTGCAACAATTGGCTTTGCAATGCGTTGGCCGCTTCTACCTCTGCTTCCGTTGGGAAACCAGTGGGCAGGCGGTCCTCAGCAAACACTGACACCCGGAGCAAGCGGGAGTGGGAAGACAGCGGGGCCAACGGCTCCCATCCCTGGTCTACGGTAATGACGGCCGGCTGCTGTTGGGCTTGCCGCAGGAATACAGACCATCGCTCTTCGTGATCGGCAACGGGTTCTGCATCACTTTTTTGTTCTTGTGGGCCGACGTTGCCACAGCCGTATAAGCATGCCAGGCAAAAGAGGGAAGAGATGAAGACTCGCATGTTGATGCTCATTTATTTAATCCGAAGTAAAGGTAAGGCCGTCGAAACCAATGGCTACATTTTCCGGTAATGTTTTTTCAACTTCACGATGCAGGCCCATACTGTGGCTCAGGTGGGTGAGAAAGGCCCGCTTGGGGCTTAGTTGGCTGATCAGCGCCAGCGCTTGTTCCAGAGTCAAATGGGAATGGTGTGGCCGGTGGTGCAATGCACTTAGAACGAGCGTGTCCAGGCCTTCCAGTTTGGCCATTTCCGCAGGGGCGATCGTCCGGACGTCTGTCAGATAAGCAAAATCCTGTAGCCGGAACCCAAGGACCGGTATATGGCCGTGCCTAGCTTCGATGGGGGTGAAGCACAAACCGGCTGCTTCAAATGGCGCAGACTTATGGATGCGGTTCAGGTTGACTTTTGGAGCGCCTGGGTATCGGTTCTGGGTAGCGAAGATATAAGCAAACCGTTTTCGGAGTTCTTCTTCCACCGCTTTTGTGCAGTAGACCTGCATATCGGTCCGGTTTCTGAAGTTGAAGGGGCGGACATCGTCCAATCCTATGATATGGTCATTGTGTTGATGCGTCAGCAAAATTGCATCTAAATGGCCGATGCCCACACTGAGCATTTGCCTCCTGAAATCGGGCCCGCAGTCAATAGCGACATTACGGCCTTGGACTTGCAGGAGTGCAGCAGTCCGAAGCCTTTGGTCTCTTGGGTCATCGGATTGGCAAACCGGGCATGAACAACCAATGACCGGTACGCCCTGTGAAGTACCGGTACCCAATAAGGTAATTCTCTTTTTAATGGTGTGTTGATTTTACTGCATTTTCTCAACCGGAGGCAATTTATAGCCATATTTACGGAAAATCTGCCGTGCTTCCTCCGAAAACAGGAAAGCGTAAAAACTCAGGCTTTGCTGTGGGTGGTGCTCCTGCCCGTGCTTTGTGATTACCGCTCCCTGTTGGATAGGGGCGTAGCTCGAATCAGGCAGCTCTACCCAAACCCCTTTTCCTTTTATGCCCGGTGAAAGGACGACAGACTTCGCGGTCAAACCTACATCAGCCGCTTTGGTCATAATGTACTGATTGGTTTGCGCCACGCTTTCGCCGTAGACCAGTTTTGGCTTTACCTGCTCATAAACACCGTAGGTATTCAGGTAGTTTAGCGATTGTTTGCCATAAGGCGCGATGCGTGGATTGGCAATGGCGATTTTGTGGATTTGACCCGCCAGCAAGTACTCTGGTGTTTCTGAGAGCAGCAATGGGTTGAGGCTCCAGGCCACTAGGGTGCCGTAGGCGTATATTTTCACTTCCCCCCGGGCAGCCCCCTGCTCCAAAAGCGCTTTGGGGTATTCCATATCGGCAGAGACAAAAATGTCATACGGTGCCCCTTCCATTATTTGTGCCGTTAATTTGCCAGAGGAACTGATGACGGATTCCACTTTTACCCTCCTTTCTTGCTCAAAGACAGCAATCAGCTCCTTCATAGCGAATTGCACGTTAGCCGCCGTTGCGACGGTGATAGTTGTGTTCGGGTCGGGGGCTGGCGGATTGGTGTTTTGCCGGGGCGCTGATTGCGCGCCTTCACAACCAGAGAGGCAAAGCACTGCCAGTATTCCCATTAGGAATTGTAAGTGTCGGTTCATAGTTCAGGGTGTAGTTTTAAAAATCAATTATCATGGAACTTTTCTACCGCGATAATTTTGTCCTTTTCATCTGGTACAGGGGCAGATTCAGGTTGTTTGGGTGCTGGCAGCAATTGCATTTCAATAAATATCGGGAAGTGGTCTGACCCGATATTTTTGAGCCGGTGGAGCCGGATGAGCTGAAAATGCCGGGAGCAGAATATATGGTCCAACGGAAACCGCATAATGGGCCACTTGACCGGGAAGGTGTTGTAAAAACCACGGCCCTTCCGGGGGTCCAGCAACCGGCTCATTTTCTGGAACAAATTAGTCGTATAACTCCAAGCCACATCATTGAGGTCGCCCGCTACGAGGACTGGCCCAGGATCGGCTTTTGCCTTTTCTGCTACCAGGAGCAACTCCCGGTCCTTCTCCGTAGATGTTACGCTTTCGGAAGGTGCCGGAGGACGGGGGTGTACCCCAAAAAAGTGAATACGGTCGTTGGCTGAAAGCACCATATTGCATTCAATAGAGGGCACATCGTTTTCAACCAAATAATGGATCTGCTGTTTTTCCAACCGAAATTTACTGTACAGCAGCATACCGTAAGTATTTTCCTGCGGCACAAGTTGGGTATAGGGATACGTCTTTTTTATAGGCTCGAGCTGGTTTTCCCACCACTGGTTGGTTTCCAACAGCAGGACGACGTCGGGAGACAACCGGCGGATGAATTCAAGCAGGCGGGCTGTTTGCCGGTTGGGTTGCCAAACATTCGCAATTAAAAGGCTCAAGCGCTTTCCTTCCTCTGGCGTGGCTACCGATGGGGTCCGTTGAACCTCTCTCGGCGCTAAAGGTAAATATGGGTAGATTTGAATACTGACGAAAACAAACGCACTTAGCAGTAATATCATGACGGCCCAAAAAACTATCGGGTCCGGTACTCCAAAGATACTCCAAAAAACTGAAGCAACGATAATAAGTACCCACTTTTGTAACCTTGGATACTCCATCGCTCGGAAAGTCCAGTAGTCAGACCGGACGAGGGGAAGGGCAACCAATACCAGAACGACAAGGGCGAATAGTGCCGAAAACAGGGTCATAAGTTGTGTTTGAACTTAAAACTCCCAGAGCTTCCCCGATGTTTGGGCGGTCAAGAAGTTACCTTCGAAACCACTTCTTCCACGCTTCCCCGGCAGCCGTATGCCCGGGCACCTTCCCTTGCGCCTGGCTCCCGGCTTATTGCCTTGAGGTAGAAAGGAGCCGGCGGCACCGATAGATGCTCCGTGGGCAGCCCGCGGTGCAGGCGCTCATAGGTAGCGTAATCAATAGCCTGCCGCTGCTGTAAAGAACGTGCAAGGCCAAATCGGCTCACCACCGTTTGCCAGCCCTCAGCTACAGTAGCGGTAAATACTTTGGATTTAGAGCCGCTGCCGTAGGCAAAAAAGCCCAGCTTCCGGCCGGAAAGTGCGTTTTGCTCTTCCAGATCGGCTTCAAGGGTACTCATAAGGCTCAGAAAAATGGAAGAAGTATATAAGTTTCCGACGAGAGAAGAGGCCCGCTCGCCTTTTTCTATTTTTTCTGCCACAAATTTCTGGTACCGCTCGGTTTTGGTTACCATCCGATAGTACTTGGAAAGAGCTTTTTGGTAAGCGGCTGGGTCCTCATCATCACTGGGCGGCGGGAAGGGCAGGGGGATAAGCTCGGCGGTTCGGCCCCAGTCTCCTCTTTTTTGGCTTTCCTGCATGAAGATTTCTGCAAACATCCGCCGCGCCTGATAAGCGTACGGCAGATGAAATACCAAACGGTACCATTCATCAGTGGCTGCCTCGTCGGCAGGAAGCGAAGACTTGCGTATGTAGTCTTCCAGTGCTTCCCCAATGCGCTCTTGATAGCAACTATTTGAGTATGGCCCGTCGAATACGGGAGTGTCTCTGTGGACTTCTACAGAAACATCAGAGTGATGCAGCAGGCTGTTGGCGTCACTGGGCGTCAAGTGCCTGAGTACGGTTTCAGCCTCAACGCCCGTTATGCCTGCCAATTGCAAGACCTCTTGGACAATTTCGGCTTTTGTGAAATGACGAAGTGGCTTGAAAAAGTCATGAACAGGCTTGGTGGCAACGCCGAAGTTGCTGTCCATAACCAATAACCGGGGCGACTGGCGGACAAGAAGGGCAACTGCTCCTGCGCCTTGGGTGTACTCTCCCCCCGAGCCCAGTTCATAGCGGGCTATATCTGAACCGACAACGATCCCAATTCTGCCGCTTCCACCCTGCGCCCAATCCAGGGTGTTTTGTAAGGCATCCACAGCCCCTATGCAGGCAAAAGTAAGGTCGACAACATCGCAGTGCAGGAAGGCATTTTTGCCGTGCCCGGCCTCGAAATACTGGTTGAGCATGTCCAGCACATAAGTGGACATTGGTTTGGAACCATCAACCGAACTCTCCGTGCCCATGTAAATCCGACCAATCTGCTGGGGCTCAAGGTCGTTTTGGAGCAGAAGCTTAAGCACTGCATTGGCAGCCATAGTAGCCACATCCTCATGGTGGCCGGGTACAGACATAGCAGTGAGGCCCAAGCCTTTGTTCAGTTTAGCATATTCCAACTCACGGGCTGCCGCCAAATCGGCAATAGGAAGATAAAGATTCGGAATGTAGGCGGCCATATCATCTATGCCTACGGTGCGCTTTTCTTGCATGATCCCTCATTTTGGTGTGTACAGCGAGGCTTGGCATTCGGTTCTTCCTGCCTGCTTAATCGCCTCGAAAACAAGGGTTCCAACAAAAACAGTAAACTTAGGTTTTTACAAATCCTAATTTTGCTCGAACCGGGCGAAAATTTCGTCAATGGCTTTAGCCAGTTTGCGGTCTTTGTCGGTGACCACATCGCCGGCGTCATGTGTGCTGAGCGCAAACTCGACCGTATTGTACACATTGTGCCAGTCGGGGTGGTGCTGCATTTTTTCTGCATGGAAGGCTACTTCTGTCATAAAACTGAAGGCAGCAACGAAATCTTTAAATTTAAAAGTGGCTTTGAGCTTATTGTCTTCTTCTTTCCACATAACTTTAGAGTTGTAATGACTTACACATTATTCAAGCTCTTTTGGGCTGTAAATGTTCAGGAATTTTTTGTTGGCAATAAAATCTCCGTTATATGCAATTGGTACAACACAAAGAAGAAGCCTACTGGTTCTACCGCTTCTTGTCTATTTTTTACGACAAATTGGTCAACCCCCTGTTCTGGACAATCCCCATGCGAAAGGCTGCCCTGGAGCTGGCTCAGCTGGGCGAGCCAGGAGTGACGGTGGTGGATGTAGGCTCCGGTACGGGGTTTACCACGGAGGGGATTGTAAAGCAGGTCCCGCCGGAACGGATAACTTGTATTGACCAGAGCCCCCACCAAATGTCGAAAGCCAAAGCCAAGCCCGCTTTACAGGGCTGTACCTTTATTGAGGGGGATGCGGAGCGCCTGCCCTTTGCGGCCAACACCTTTGACCGCTACGTTTCTGCCGGGAGTATTGAGTATTGGCCCAACCCCGCACAGGGAATACAGGAGGCGTTCCGGGTTATTAAGCCGGGGGGGCTGGCCTTGATGATTGGCCCCCTGGAGCCTGTGCACTGGGCGGGGCGCTGGATCGCAAAACTATGGATGCTCTTCCCCAAAGAAGAGGCCTACTGGCAATGGTACGAGGAAGCTGGGTTCGAAGATTTGCAAGCCGTTTATGTCAAACCTAAATGGGCCAAAGGCAGAGGCCGGTACGGCATTGCTCTGGTGGGCCGCAAGCCATTGACGGCTGCCGGAGAAGCAGGACAGTCAGCCCTGGCGGGCAATGAAGAACAGCCAAAGCTGGGGTTGAAAAGGAGAATTTTGCTTATATTTCGAGTCCTGATAGGCTCTTTAGCAGGCTTTCTTTTTATTCCTGCAGCACTATTTGGGAACCTGCGGCGCATGTGGTCGGAGGAAAGCGTAGGTTCTCCCGAGGAACGGGAGGGGCTCAACCACTATCAACTCATGGCCTTGCTTATTATCGCTTTGGTCGTTGCTTTAGTTCTGTTCAGTTTTTTTACTTAAGTCAGTATCCCTTGGAAACAACTCGGTATGAATGCGCTCAATCAGCAAATTAAAAAATTTTATGACCGCTCCACGCCAATATGGCTGGATACCTGGGGCGAGCATATGCATCATGGCTATTACGGCGATGGGAATTTTCAAAAGGACCATCGGCAAGCGCAGGTCGACCTGGTAGAGCAATTGCTGGACTGGGGAGGGGTAAAGTCGGCCGCTCAGATTCTGGATGCCGGCTGCGGTGTAGGGGGCAGCGCCCGCTTGCTGGCCCAACGTTTTGGGGCCAAGCGCGTACTGGGGTGCACCCTGAGCACCGTACAGGCGGAACGCGGCCAGCAGTACAACCGGGCGGCGGGGTTAGACCAGGCCATCACCATTGAAGCGCGTGATATGATGACCCTTACGCCTGAGGATGGGCCATTCGATTTGATTTGGTCACTGGAAAGTGCAGAACATATCGAGGAAAAAGCGAAGATGCTGCAGCTTTTCTACAAGTTACTGGCACCTGGCGGCCGGCTGCTCATGGCCACCTGGTGCCAACGGGAAGTGCCGCCGGTCCTTTCCTACAAAGACCAACGGACGCTGCAGCGCATCGCCCAACGCTACCACCTGCCGCCGTTGGTTCAACTCAGCGACTTGAGAATGGTTATGGCCCGGCAGGGGTTCAAGAATGTGCTGGGGGAAGACTGGAGTGTACAAGTTGCCCCCTTCTGGAAAGCGGTCATTAATTCGGCCATCAACAGAAAAAGTGTAATAGGGCTGCTCAGGGCAGGCTGGCCTACGATCCGGGGCGCATTCGCGATGCGGTTCATGGTACAAGGCTACCGGAAGGGCTTGATTCGGTTTGCGGTTTTTCAAGGCCAGAAAGTATGAGTGTACTCACAGCGTTTGTCCGTTTTTCCCGCCTCCATACGGTAATTGGCACTACCCTCAGCATTTTGGCGCTATTCCTGATTGCTGGGTCTTACCATAATTCGGCTGGAGCATACCCCATTCCCCTGCTGCTTTGGACGCTGGTCAGCTGCCTGGGGGCCAATATTTTTATTGTCGGCCTCAATCAGGTCACTGATGTCGAAATCGACCGCATCAATAAACCATACCTGCCTTTGGCGAGCGGTGCGTTTTCTATGCAGACGGGCTTCCGGATTATTGGTGTGGCTATTCTGTTGTCGGTAGGCGTAGCCATCTTTTTAGGCCCTTACCTATTGGCCACGGTACTGCTCAGTCTGCTCTTGGGTACGCTGTATTCTTTGCCGCCGGTCCGTTTGAAGCGCTTTCCTTTCTGGGCTGCTTTTTGCATCATCGCCGTGCGGGGGCTGATCGTCAACATCTTGCTGTTTTTGCATTTCTTTACAGAAATCAACGGCAATTTTGCGCTGCCTACCTTGGTTGTTGCGCTGACGGCTTCTATTTTCATTTTCGGGCTTATAATCGCCTGGTTTAAGGACATGCCGGATACGCCAGGGGATGCGGCCTATGAAATCAGCACCCTTTCTATCCGGTTGGGCGTGCGCTGGGTCTTTCGTACCGGCAATGCGTTGCTGATTGTGCTCTTCCTGGCGCTGGCCTTGCTCCCCTGGATCAGCCCATTGAATGTAAACGCCGGCCTTTTCAGCGGTTTGCATCTGGCGATGCTTGGGCTGCTGGGGTGGGGGATTCTGCAAACTGACCTGGAGCGGCAGGCCTCAATTGCCCGCTTTTACCAGCTCGTGTGGGGGCTCTTCTTTGCGGAGTACGCTACATTCGCCCTGTCCAGCCTGCTTGCACCAGCCGCAATTGGTTAAAATATTCTTAACTTTCCCTTTCTTTTATGGAAAAAAGTGCGACTTTGATCTCCTAGAAAAAGCAGCTGTTGCACACCCTCAGCAAAATAATCTAACCACCAACCGCATTATACTAAACAGACTTTCAAAAAACGTATTACCATGAGAATGCTATGCATGATTGCTTTTTTTGCTATCGGCCTGAGCACCCTGTCTGTACAGGCTCAGGAGTTATCCCGGGAGGAGCGAAAAGAGTGGAAGAAGAAAGCTAAGGAATACAAGCGCAACCCGGCGGCCCTCAAGGAGCTGTCCGAAAGTGTCAACCGATACAAACGGGAGGCACAGGAATACGCCGCCCAGATTAACGAAATGGAAGCCGAAAAAGCCAATCGCCGTGCCCGGATCGCACAACTGGAGCGGGAAACCGCCCGCTTGCAGGATCAGCTCTCGGCAGCGCAGGACGCATTAAACCGGCAGCCCGAAATGCCGCCGGTGCAGCCCAAAATGGGAGACGATATGCAGGGGCTGTTCTTTCGCGTGCAAATTGGGGCTTTCGAAAAACTGAATGTTCCGGCTTCCTTAGATCGGGAAAATGACAATATGGACCTGGAGATGGTAGATGGCCTGCAGAAGATTATCATAGGAAAGTACCCAGATATAGAAAGTGCGAATGCGTTGCGCAATTACATGCAGCAGCTCGGCATTCCGGATGCCTGGGTAGTGGCGTATCAGGACGGCACCCGTATTCCGGTTGAAAGTGTTGTGCCGGGCTACGGCCAGTAGCTTATTGAATTGCCCTTGCCGTAGTTGTTCTGTGGCAAGGGCATTGATCCCTATCGCTTACTGCCCCGGCTGCTTTTTTTTCGCCGTGGCCCCTTCGATTTTCCCCTCCTGTTGCTGTGTTTGCCCCGGCGGTCCCGGCGTGGAGAAGGTTTGGCGTCTTTCAGTTCTTCGGGAAGTGGTAGCCTTTGAACCTCCCGCTCGATGAGTTCCTCAATCCGCTTGAAGCGGTACATGTCCTCGCCATTGATGTAGGTAAAGGCCATGCCCGATGCTTCCGCCCGGGCAGTACGGCCGATACGGTGCACGTAATCTTCGGCATCCCCTGGCACATCGAAGTTGATGACCGCATCAATACCTTTGATATCAATGCCGCGGGAGAGCACATCGGTAGCTACGATAACGGGCGTATTGCCGCTTTTGAAGGCATGCAGTTGCTGTTCCCGCTCTTCCTGCGTAAGGTCGGAATGGATCGCCCCTGCCTGTATATTTTTGCGCTGCAAAGACTGGGCAAGCTCGCGAACGGTCTTTTTGCGGCCAGCAAAAATAATGACTCGCTCCAGGCGTTTGTTGGTCTCCAGCACTTTTTCCGTCAGTGCAATCTTGGCATGGTCTTCTACCTCGTAGGCCAGTTGCAGGATGTTCTCCGCCGGTTTGGAGATTGCAATATTGATTTCCTCGGTTGGCCCCCGCAGAATCTGTTTGGCAAATTTGCGGATTTGATGGGGCATCGTCGCAGAGAACAACAAGTTTTGCCGCTCCAGGGGGATTTTGTGCACAATATTCATGATGGCGGGGGCAAAGCCCATATCAAGCATGCGGTCCGCCTCGTCGAGAATAAGGTATTGCAGCCCACTGAAGTCAACATACCCCATATCAAGGTGAGAGGTCAGCCGGCCAGGCGTAGCTACGATGATGCTCGCCCCGCGCTTCAGGGCGCGTTTTTCCTGCTCCATGGCGTGCCCGTCCCGCCCGCCGTAAACGGCAATTGAGCTGATGTTGGTAAAGTAGGACAGTGCTTCCAGCTGCTGGTCGACTTGCATGGCAAGCTCCCGGGTAGGTTCAATAATCAAGGCTTTGATGTTGTCATCGCCCGGCATTTTGCTTAGTTCGTTAAGCACAGGCAGTAGGAAAGCGGCCGTTTTGCCGGTACCCGTCTGGGCACAAGCCAGTACGTCCTGCCCCTTCATGATGGGGGGGATTGCTTTCTCCTGAACGGGAGTCGCATCTTTGAAGCCCATCGCGTCCAGCCCTTCCATGAGGGAGGATTCGAAGCCAAATTCGTTAAATTTCAAAGTATAAAGGTTAAATTCACTTAAGTTAATTACGCAAAATTGCTGTAAAAACGGCGCTTATTACCTATTTCTTTTACGAAAAGGTAAAGTTTCCGTTACAATTCGCAGGAAATAGCTGCCCAAACGCCGGTTTTAGCGGGCGGGAGGCTGCACTTCCCGCTTTGTAAAGGCGCGGAGATTTCCCATTGGGGCATCCAAAGCCTGCCAGCCACGCTCCGGGCCACTCGTTGGCCGAAGCCGTTGCACCCTACGTCTATGCAATGCTTTAAGGGGGCAACAAATACAATTCTTCCGGGTTCTTAAAACAGATTACAAAGCCGAATATAATCCGCATATGCAATATCATAAATCCTTCAACTCATCCAATAGTCCATTTGGCGCTATCCTTGGAGTGATCTTGGGCCTCCTTTTCCTATTGGGGCTGTTTTATGTCGCCCGCTTTATCTTCACCATTTTGTATTACCTCTCGCCTATCATGATCGTCGCAGCCCTGATTGTGGATTACAAGACGGTGGTAGGCTACGGGCAGTGGCTGGTCGCACAGGTGAAGCGCAACCCCCTGATTGGAATTGGCGCTATACTGCTGACGGTGCTGGCCTTTCCGCTTGTATCTCTGTTCCTGCTGGGCAAAGCATTGTTTAAAAAGAAAGTCCGGGAGGTGGAACAAGAAGCCCAGCAGCAACGGCAGGGGGAATATATTGAATATGAAGAACTCGATAGCGAGGCGATCGATCTCGACCGCCTTCAGGAGCGCCGTAGGGAAGAACCGGAGCCCCGCCGGCGCAGCAATTACGATGATTTCTTTGACAGCCAATCCTAATGAGCACAGGCTTACTGCTCTTTGCCTCCCTGTCTTCCCTGTTAGCGCTTAGTTACCTGCTCCTTATTGAATGGGCTTTACGGGCCTGGAGAAGGCTGCCGCCGCTTCTGCCCTGCTCCCCGGAGCGCCTGCCGCCGGCAACCATCCTGGTGCCCGCCCGGAATGAAGCTGCCCATATCGGCACCTGCATCAGGCATTTGCTGCAGCAAAACTACCCGGCGGAGCGGCTATCCATAATAGTTATTGACGACCACTCTACCGACGATACCGCTGACCTCGTCGCCCAATACCAATCCCCGCGCTTATCATTGCTCCGGTTATCCGGTGGGCAGGCTGGCAAAAAGGCGGCTATTGAAGCAGGAGCTGCCCGCAGCGCAAGCCCGGTCCTGCTCACTACCGATGCAGACTGCGAGCCCCCGCCCAATTGGGCCAAAACTATGGTAAGCTATTTGGAAAGCCACAGGCTTCAGGCGGTTTCGGGGCCAGTTGGTTTCCAGGCGTCCGCTTCTGCCCTGCAGCGGTTCCAGGCGCTCGACTTTACCGGGATGATGGTCCTCACAGCAGCGGGTTTGCAAACCCAGACCTGGATTATGGGGAATGGCGCAAGCCTGGCTTACCGCCGGGCAGCCTTCGAAGCCGTCAATGGGTACGATGGCAATCGGCACCGGGCTTCCGGCGACGACGTTTTTCTGCTGTCGAAGCTGCACCGACGCTATCCCGGCCAAATCGGGTTCCTGCCGGCTGCTACGGCAACTGTGTTTACCTCGCCGGCCCCTGACTGGCCTTCATTCGTGCAGCAGCGCCTCCGCTGGGGGACTAAAAACGTGGAAGCCGCCACCCGCGTTTGGACGGTCCTTGCGCTGGGGCTGGTTTTTTTGCTCTGCTGGGCAGTCGCTCTGTCGCCCGCTGTGGGGGCCTTCTTTGGTGGTGGGGCTGTGCTCCTGTTTCCAGCATTGATGGGTGCAAAGGCAGCAGCAGACTACCGGCTCCTCAAGGCCAGCACCCGGTTTTTTGGCCGGCCAGCTCTGTTGCGGGGGTTTTGGAAATCCGAACTGCTTCATACGGCTTACATCGCCAGCCTAGGGCTGCTTTCCTTGCTTGTCAGGCAATACCGTTGGAAAGACCGCAAATGGCGGTAGGGCCTACCAGCCGGGAAAGGTCAGCGTATGTGCGCTGGCTGGCATCCATAATTACTAGCTTTTCAGCCTTTCCAGTCTCGTCTTGAAGATATACTTCGGCGTGGAAGCATAGAGCGATTCATACCGCTTTTGGGCTTCCATCCGGTACTGGCTGAGGGCGGGGTCAAGCTGAAAGAGCTCGTAGTAGATGGCTGCGGCTTTTTCGGTATCCTCCACTTGCTCAAGCAGCGTTTTTAGCATTTTTTCGGACTGGGCTTTCTCGCCGTAGGCGTGTTTTTGTTTGGCCGCCAGCATATGGGCTTCGAAAATAAGGTCTGGGTTGCCAAGGGTCTCGGCGATTTGCTGAGCCTCTTCCGCTACGGCTTGCAGCTCCTGCAGCCGGCCTAGCGACAGCAGCACCAGCCCTTTTTCCGCCAGGCTGGAGCCGAGCACGAGCTTGTTGTCGATCATCCGGGTCACCTCGATGGCGCGGTTGTAATAGTGCAAAGACCGGTCGTAGGCTTCTGTAAAAAAGAACACATCGCCCAGGGTGTTCAGCGCTTTGGCAATGCCTTTCTGGTAGCCAAGCTCTTCACAGAGCATCAGGTTCTTTTGCAGGTACTCAATGGCTCGCTGGAAGTGCCCCTCAATGCTGTACAGCTCCCCGATCAGCCCCAACGCAATAGCAGTACCCTGCTTGTCGCCCAGTTCCTCGCAAAGCTCCAGGTCATGCTGGAAGTTTTCCATAGCCCGCAGGTAATCGCCCTTGCGTTCATAGACACTGCCAATACAGCCAATAGCAATGGAGGTCAGTTGTTTGTTGCCAAGTTCTTCACTCAGCGCAAGGCCTTTCTGATAGCTTTCCAGCGCTGCATCGTAGTCGCCCTTTTCAAAGTAGACGATGCCCAGATTGGTGTACAGGTTAGCCATGCCCTGCTTGTCATTGTGCTGCTCGCTGATTTCGAGCTGCGCCTGCTGGCAACGGATGCCCTCCTCGTAGTTGCCCTGGTTCATATGAGTGAGGCCGAGGTTGGCCGCAACCTGCGCGTTGCCGGTCGGGTCGGACCCCTCCAATTCCGTGTTCAGGCTGCGTTCAAAGTAGCCTTTGGCTTCGTTGTATTTCCCCTGGCGGAAGAAGAATTCCCCAAGGCTGCCGTAGGCTTTGGCTTTGCCCCTCCGGTCATCGACGGACTCAAATAAGCCAGCTGCAACTTGCAGGTACTGCTGGGCGCGCGGGTATTCGCCCTTCAGCATCAGCAAGCGGCCCAGGTTGTTATTAGCCTGGCCCAAAAGGAGCACGTCGCGTGATTCCTTCGCCAGGCTAAGCGCTTCCTCGTAGGTCTTTTCGCATTCTTCCCAGTTGCCAATGAGCTCCAGGACTTTGCCTTTGTTGAGGTACGTCTGTATCTGATCAGCGGTATCCTTTGGCTGCCCGAGTTTTTGCAGCAGCTTTTCGTAGTAGTCCAGCGCCTGTTGGTTCTGGTAATTGCTGCGGGCATAGTCGGCGGCTTTCTGAAGGTAGTTACAGGTTTTGTCAAAGACGTTGGCCTGCTCATAGTGGAAGGCCAGGTCGGCGTACCGCTCTTCCAGGTTGTCGCTGTAGAGGTCTTCAATGGCTTCCCCGATCAGCCCGTGGAGTTGCTCCAGGCGGGTACGCAATTGCATACTGTAGACCGCCTCCCGCAGCAAAGAGTGGCGGAAGATGTACCGCAGTTCGTTCATCGCGTGCCAAATCTGCCCCTTTTCTGCCCGCTTGATTTGTTCCCGGAGCAGGGAGGATGCCGCGCCGTTCTTGCCGGCAAATCCATCCTGTTTGCGCATGACCTCGTTCAGAATCGGGATGTCGAACTCCCGGCCGATGACTGCCGCCGCTTTGACGGTTTCTTTGACCAGCTTGGAAAGGCGGTCGATGCGGGCCGTGAGAATGGCGTTGATAGAGCTGGAGAGCTCCACATCCTTATCGCGTATCGTCCACATGCCTTCCTCCTGGATTAGCAGGCTGCGTTCGTTGAAGTATTCCAATATTTGCTCCAGGTAGAAAGGGTTGCTGTTAGAGGTGCGCAGCAACGTGTCCAGAAAATCAGGGTGCAGCTCTCCCCCCAGGCGCAGCTCTGCGAATTCTTTTACCGCCTCAGGTTGGAGGGTGTTCAGGTCGACCTCCAGGGTATTCAGCTCCTGCTTTTCTATGACGGCCTCCCGCAGGAGCAGGGGTTTGGAGCCATCATCCTGGTAGCGGGAGGTGACGATTAGTGCAATCGGGTAGCGATTCATTTGCCGGGTCAGCTCGGTTAGTAATTCCCGGCTGTTTTCATCCATCCAATGGCCATCCTCCAACTCGATCACAACGGGTTGGATCAGCGACTCTGCAACCATGAGGTTAATGATGGAAGAAAGGGTGTTTTGGTAGCGCCCCTTGGCGTCCAGCACATCCCAAATGCTGTCTTTGAAGTTGAGGCCGATGAGGGCAGCGAGTACCGATTTGGTCCGTACCAGCTCCCGGCGTACCGTTTTGGCCTCCGGGCGGTTGAGTTGTTCGAGGTCCTCCAGGAGTTGCTGGTAGCGTTCCTCAAAGTGTTGGACGTTGGCCAGGGAGGTGCTCTCCGGGTATTGCTCGAAGTAATTTTTCAAAAAATAGATAAAAGGGTTAAAGGGCTTGCGCAGGATTTGGTCGGCCTGGCAAGTATGCCACTGCACCAGCCCCTGGTCAAAGAGCAGTTTTTTGAGCTCGTGCATGAGGCGGCTTTTGCCAACGCCTGCCTCCCCAAAAACATAGGCGACCCCGGCGGTTTGCTGCTTGAAGATAGGCTGTAGGAAGCTGAGCAGCTCGGAAAGCTCGTGTTCCCGGTCCACCATGCGGCTGGAATAGGCCGGCCGGGATTCGTAATTGCGGCCGATGAGCTTGTAGGTCGGCACATCGCCTTTGATGCCTTTATAGCGGATGTCCCCGCGGTGCTGGAAGTTGAAATGGGGGTTCTTCTGGATTTCGCTATCCACCAATACTTCGCCCCATTTGGCATAGGTCATAAGGCGTGCGGCAAGGTTGACGCGGTTGCCTACCGCAGCGTACTGGCAACGCTCCAGGCCGCCTACAATCCCTGTGTAAGCTGTGCCGATGGTAATGCCAGCCCGGTAAGCCAGCTCTGTATCTAATTGCAGTTGCCGCAGGTTCTCCCGTACGCTGAAAATGAATTCCAGGGCCCGGTCATTATTGTTCTCAAAAGAGACTGGCGCACCAAAGAAGCCTACCATTACCCCTCCCTTGTCCCCGAAATCCACTTCCTTGAAGTACCCGGAGAAGTTGTGCATTTCTTCGATTACAATCGTTGCAAACTGGTTGAGAAGCTCATGGCTGTCAACCCCCTGGAAGGAGAGGAAAATCGAAATGACCGTTCTGAACTCCCCGTCTTGCTGGTAGCTGGCTACCGCCTCAGGTAGGAATCGCAGGACAACTTCCCGGTCGAGCTCCGGGACTTCCGCCCGTTCGGGCAGCGCTTTTTCGTCTTCCGGCAGCAAACCCCAGACTTTGTAGAAACCTTCTTCCAGCTTTTTGAGGAAGAAGCCTTCTTCTTTCAGCTGTTGGCTCAGAACCTCATCTACTACTATATCCTGGTCATTGGCCTTGAGCTGGCATTGCGCGCACTGATCGATAGGCTTGCCCCGGAAATAAAACGATTTATGTTCGGCACCCACAATTCCCCATTCTACATCTCCGTGGGAAAGCCCGAATTTGATGCCAATGGTAAAGTTGCCGAACCGGAACTCCCGCTTACTGAACAGATGGCGGGCGAGCATAGCGACCTGTATGATATCCTGGCCCCGGTCTTCTGCCGCATCGGCCGGAAAGATAGCGGTAAAGGCATCTCCGGCGAAGTAAGGAATAAAGCCCCCTCTGAAATAAACGAGATGGACGAGCGGCTCGAAAATTTCATTCAGCACATTGGTCAGCTGTTCTGCCCCACGCGTACCCTGCCGCATCAAGGTCTCAGTCAGGGGAGTGAAGCCGGAAAGGTCTACAAAAAGGGTGTAAGCCTGAAAGGCGCCCTTCGTCTGCCCCTCTTTTAAGCGGTCTTGTATGTAGTGTGGAATAAGGTTCTTCACAGATCGTTTGTCCTCGTTCTGTTGGTAAGTTGGCAAATTACAAATTTTCCGGCTCGTGCACTAATTCCTGCCACCGGCCTTTCTGGGCGGGGCTGGGGTATGGCGCTAAAAAATCAGGTGGAAGTGGAATGGGTCAAGCAGTGGATTTTTCTTTGTAAATATGGAAGCAGGCCGCTACAAGGCCATTTGGAGCAGGGGCGGCCCAATATTTATCCGGGAAACAAAAGCCCCACATCGGAACGGCTACCCGGCCATAGCCACCTGCCTCAAAATCAACCGTATTAACGCGGGAGTTTTCCCGGAAATTATGCATCCGGCGCAAGACTTTTGGAAGCTAATGTGAATTGCTTACTTTGGAAGTCATTTCTGGCGCAAATGACCAGTTCGTTTTTCAGGCTCAGCGCCCTCGCTGATGCGGAACCTGAAGTATCTACAAATTAAGTCCATTAAAACCTATGGATGTACTCCTCCTCGCCACCGATTTCTCAGCAGCAGCCCGCAGTGCGTACCACTATGCGCTTCAATTAGCCAGCGGGCTGGGGGCAGAACTCTACTTGCTGTATGTGAATGACCAGCCCCAGGGCAAAAATGCTTTGCCGGCTGCCTACCCGCAACAGATTAAAGACAGGGTCAACAAAGAAGATGAGAAGCGGCTGCGGCGCTGGGCAACACTATATCCGGATCAGGGGCGCAAGGCAGCCTGGGCCAAGCCGAAAGCGCTGCTGGTCCGCAATGGCCCCGTCCCGGCTACCCTGGCCCGTACAGCTGAATCCATAGGCGCGGATGCTGTCATTTTGGGCGCAAGAGAAAAGCACAATATTCGGGAATATTTATTTGGAAGCGTCAGCACAAAGCTGATCGGCCGGTCTCCATGCCCAATGCTCATCGTACCCGAAAAGGCGGTATACCGGCCTCTGCACCATATCGCCTTTGCCATTGACGTCACATTAGATGAGCACCGTATTTTAGGCCAGCTCAGGGAAGTGGTAGCCCCGTTAGGTGCTCAAATCAACCCCTTCTTCGTGAATATGCTGCCGGAGGAACAAGACAAAATTAAGGTTGAACGGCTGGACTCAGCGGGGCAACGTATAGATATGGTAAGGGATGCTCGGGTCAGCAGCGGGATCACCTACTACCTGGAGCATTTTCCGGCAGAAATGCTGGCTATGTACATTTCCAGGCGGGCTTTTTACCAGCAACTGCTGCACGGCCACCTCCTTCGGCATATGGTTTGGGAGACGCCACTGCCTCTGCTGTTGATCCGGCAAGGGTAGACAGCTTGCTTATTCAAACGACCAGTAGGGGGCCATTTTCTGAAGTACCTCCCGGGGGATAGACCGGATTTTCGCAACATCACTTTCGGACCTAAAGGCTCCGTGCTGGCTGCGGTAAGCGATAATAGCGTTGGCTTGCTTCCAGCTTAAGTAGGGGTGGGCCCTCAATTCAGCAGCACCTGCCTGGTTGATGGGCAGGGTACGGACCCGCCCATCGGTGCGGAGGTGGGGGCGGATGTGTTGAAAGGTGCTGTCCGGCAAGCCGTAAGTCTCTGCCACCTGCTCTATTTGGGCAAACCCGCCCAGTTTATCCCGGAAGTTACAAATCCGTCGGGCGTAAGCAGGCCCAATGCCCCGTAGTTGCTGCCATTCTGAGGGGCTTGCGGCATTGATGTCAAGCTGCACTGCCTCGGCTGGGGCGGGCCGTACCGGAGTGGGCGGCTCGGCAGAAGCGCGCTCCGGCTTAGCCGGTGCTGACGCAATCTGCACGTAGGGGATCAACCGTTCTGCATCTGCTTCCGGCAGCCCGTAGATTTTCCGAAGGTCTTCGGGGCGGCGGAAGCGGCCGCCCTTGGAGCGGTAATTCAACAACGTCTGTACGGTACGATCTGGCAGGCCAAGCAACCGGAGGCTGTCGCCGGGCGTGGTGTTGGGGTCAAAATAGAATTGCTGGGCCTCGGAGGCTTGGGCAGCCGGGGCGCTTTTTTCCGAGCTTTTGGGTTCAGCAATGCGCACGTAAGGCCTTAGCCGCTTGTAATCGCCTTCTGCCAGGGTGTAAATGCGCTGCAGGTCTTCCGGTTTGGAGAAGCGGCTAACCTTTTGCCGATACTTGATGATGGTACTGGCCGTGCGCCCGGACAAGCCGAGCATCAGCAGGCTATCGAAAGGAAGGGTATTGGGGTCGAAGTAGAAAAGGGCTGGTGTTTCGGCCGGGGCGTTATTAGTCGGCGGCTCAGCATCGGCCTGCGCCGCTACTGCTTCGGCATATTTTTCCAAGTCTGCCTCCGGCTGATGGCTAAACAGAGGGTGGAGGGCGGGCAGAAGCGCTAGCAGCAGGGCAAGGGCCGTAAGCAAGAGGGCGCCTTTGCGCTCTGTTTTTGAATAATAAAAATAGGATTTGAACCAGTCTTTCATTGTGCTTAGTGTTGTAAAAAAGCCCGGGCTTTTCCGTTTTCCAAAGTAATGGCTCCATCGCGGGCAGTACAATAAAAGGGCACCATTAGCGCTGCTGCTTCTGACTCCCATTGGCGGACGCGCCAGGGCGGGTTCGACCCATCGGCGATAACCACCGGGGTGTCTACATAGTGCAGTACGGATTCAAGGGAGGCTTCCACGCTATTGCAGAGTAAAACGGCGTGTACGGGTATGCCCGTGGGGGCCTGGCCTTGAAGGTCATGGGCGTCCTGTAGCAGGAATAGCCGGTGGCCCCCAAGGTGCAAGAACCCTTTTTCGGCATAGGCTGTAGCCGACCGGAAGGGCTCGCCGCAGGCAAAGCGGCCCGTGACTACTGTTCCCCTCCGCCACCGGTGCTGTTGGGCTGCAAATGCCAGGGCGTCAGGCAGCAGGCCCGGGCTGCTCACCTCTACCGCAATCCGGCCGGAAAACCCATCAACGGCGGTCTGCTTATACAGGTGATAAACCACCAGGGCTTGTTGCTGATGGCGCTGCCAATTGAACCACGCCCGCTGTCCGGTGAGGGCAACCAATGCCGCCAGCCCAACGAGCACCCACGAGAAAGCCCGGGTCCGGTAGGCGAGCACGAAAGCAGCTAGTAGGGCATAAAGCAATATGGCGGCCCATCCGCTAATCCAAATACCTTCCACCAAATTGCCAGGCAATTGCTGAATAAGGAATATCGCTGAATTGACCGCAAAGATGAGGCCGTACAGTACCTGGCCGACGGCCACCCCGATACCAGCTACGCCCTGCAATACCAACAGCAACAGGGTGAGCGTCAAAATTACAGCAGCAGCAGGGACGACTACGAGCCCGGACAAGACAAAATACACTGGAAATTGGTGGAAATAATACAAGCTGATCGGCAAGGTGCCAAGCTGAGCCGCCAGGGAAACGGCTGCGAGCTGCCATAGGTAGTCGCCCAGGCGGTTGTCAATATGCCAGAGGCTATAAATTCGGGGTTGAAAGTAAACGATCCCCAACACTGCCAGATAAGAAAGCTGAAAGCCCACATGATACACCAAGTTGGGGTTGATCAATAGCAGCAGGAATGCAGAAGCAGCCAGGGTGTTGTAAATATTAGTCGTCCGCTTCAGGGCCAGCCCGGCTGCGAGGAAGCTAAACATAGTGGCAGCGCGAAGCACAGACGGAGACGCACCGGTAACCAGCGCAAATCCCCAGATACAAAGGATGATCAGGATAGTCCGTGCGGCGGCCCACCATCTTCGTTGAATAGGTAGCCGGCCTAGCAGCCATGTGAGCAGCAGTTGCACCAATCCTACGTGCAGGCCTGAAACCGCTAATACATGCATAGCTCCGGTGTTGGCATAGGCATTCTCAATATCCTCGGTGAGGGCGGATTTATAGCCGAGGGTCAGCGCTGCGCCTACAGCAAACTCATTAGGGGTAGGCAGGTGCGCCTGCAGGGTGCGCAGTGCATGCTGCCTGAGTAGGGCCGCGTAGCTGTACAGGTTAGGGTCGTGGCTTAGCATCGTCCATGCGGTGTCAGCAAAGGTTTGATGGTGGATATCCCGTACGGCGAGGTAACGGCGGTAATCGAACTGATCGGGGTTGTGCGGTGGCCGGATAGGTTGAATCCGGCCCCGGAGCAGCAGCACATCACCGGATACAGGGCGCTGACCGGGAGGAGGTAGCGGTAGATAGGCCAGCAATTGGCCCGTAGATGGCTGTAAGCCTGAGTGGGTGTCCTGAATGGCCTGTACCTGCACAACCAATTTCAGCCTCCGCCCGGCCAGTGCTTGTTGCAGGACGCGGCCCACGATTTGTTGTTCTGAGGCAGAAAGGGCGTACTGAAAATGAGCGGCTTGCTTTCGGCTGTCCTGAACGGTAGCTAGGCTCCAGCCTATCCCCAGAATGGCCAGGTTGATGAGCAGGCCGGGTACCCATCTTTGGGCATACGGCTGTTTGCGCTGCAAAGCCAAAGCTTGTGCAAACAAGGCAAGGGTTGCCAGCAAAGCCCCCGGCCACCACAGGCTGCAGAGCCGGCCCAGCAAAATGCCAGCCAGAAGCGCTATTAACAACCGGACCATGGGGGTGGCTCTCCAATACATGATAGCGCAGGATTTAGCGGTACCGACGGCGATGGAAGCGGCCATTTGGGGTATCCATACACCTCAGTAGTTAACTTGATTGCAGTGCCCGGGGTATTGCCCCTCTTCAATGCAGGTGAAAGATGACGACGCTTTCGTGCTGTCAGGGTCAGTATATGCTGATATGCTTGCTTTTCTTTGAGATCAAACGCAGCAATCCTAAAATAGCAGTTTTTTCTTAAATTTCCATGCCCGTTTTGTGGAACCTTTTTTAAAGCTGGTTATCAGTAGGTTATAAAATTTAAACTATTATTGTAAACATTACGCTAAGGCGGCCTTGTTTCATCTTGTAAACTACAAACTATTTTACTAGTTTCCCTTTGCTTTAAGAAGACTATCTGCAATGAACGAATTCAACGAATATTTTAAGTCTGCATTTACTGTGGATAATGTTATTTTTGGTTTTGATGAGGGAGACCTGAAAGTCTTGCTGATCAAGCGGGGGGAAGAGCCCTTTCAGGGAAAGTGGGGGTTGCCGGGCTACTTTGTATACCCCAACGAAGACTTGGATGCTGCGGCGAAGCGGGTGCTGGAAGAGCTCACCGGGCTCCGCAATGTTTTCCTGGAACAAGTTAAAACCTTTGGCGCGGTCAACCGCCACCCATTCGGGCGGGTCATCACCGTAGCGTACTTTTCCCTGATCAAAATCAGCCACTACACCCTGCAGCCTTCCTCCATTGCGCGCAAGGCCAAATGGCATTCCGTTTCTGAGGTTGAGGAGCTGGCCTTTGACCACAACAATATCCTTGAGGCTTGCTTCAACCGGTTGAAATGGCTGGTCCGCTCCCGCCCGGTTGGTTTTGAATTGCTGCCCCCTAAATTCACCCTCACTGAATTGCAGCACTTGTACGAGGCTATCCTGGAAACCAAACTGGATAAGCGTAACTTTCGGAAAAAGATACTCTCAATGGATTTGCTGGTGGACCTTGATGAGACGCAGGAAGGCGTTGCGCACCGCCCCGCCCGCTTATATCAGTTTGACCGCAGCCGCTACGAACAGTTGCTGGCAGAAGGCTTTAGCTTTGAGCTCAAGGAAAGCAAGCGCAAAGACCCGGCACCCAGCGAACGCAAAAAAACTACCGGGCAGATGGCTTGATCTGCCGTTACCATTCTTCCCCCGCAGTGTTGAACACGTTTAGCTCCAGGCTGTCTTGGTAACTCTCCCGATAATTTTGAATCAAATCGATCAATTCGCTTTTCTGCTCCGGCTTCAACTGTCGCTGAAAGGTGATTACTTCATTGACTGGCGTTTGGAGGCCTGTAAAGGTAATGTTGCTGCCGCCATCCGCACTGTTAAAATGCCCGTAGTGCCCGTCGGGCAACCACTGCACCACCGTAAGATTTTGCAAGGCTTCGACAAATTCAGCGGCTACGGGTCTCATACTGTCTGCCCCTTTGTAATGGACATAGCCCCAAACGGAGCCATCCGGAATCCGGCGCAGGGCATCCCTCAGGGGGATGATGCCGCCCCCCTCTTCTACCTCAATGGTGATCAGGTCGTCCTCCACGATAAGCTGCCCTTCCCGGTTGACGGTTTCCCGCAGCGCAAGCACAAGTGCATAGGTGCCGTTTTCGAGCGGGCCGACGTCTATTGTAGCAGTGGCCGGGGCGTCTGCCGGCACGCAATCGCTGGGGGCAAAAATATCGTTAATGGTTAGGGCGAGCTCCTGCCCGGGCCGGCGCTGAAAGGCATAGTTGATGACTGCGTCTTCGCAGCCCACCGACTCGATAGTGCGCAGGTGCCATTGCAGCCCCCGTGCCCCATCCTTAAAGGTTTCCCGCATTTCGATGTAGAATTCATCTTCGACATCAGGCACGATAATGGTATCAGATTCCACGCTGCATCCTATGACTCCTAGCACCAAGACAATACCTATACTCCAGTAAATTTTCGTCATGTTCATTGTTTACCTTGCTATGTTTCGCTCCGATTGCTTCAATAGTAACGAGCCGATAGCCAAAATGCTGCCCGCGATAAAATGTTTGCCGATTTAGCCGTAGGGGAAGCTGCCGGTTGCAAGCATCTTACCCTTGCCTACAAATATTTCAGTAGCCTGAATATATCTAAAAACTACCTTAATTGGTCCAAAAGATATGGCAATCTGACTTTTGGGGCAGATATTACGCTGTTGTTGAATAAATGGCACGAATCGCCTACCCGCAACCCGACTGTAAATATGATTAGACTCAAGAATATACGGAAATCCTACCAAACAGGTTTCAACCATCTGGAGGTGCTGAAGGGTATTGACTTGCAATTGCAAGAAGGCGCCTTTGCGTCTATTATGGGGTCTTCCGGCTCTGGAAAATCTACCCTGCTTAATATCCTCGGCATTTTAGATGAATACGATGAAGGGGAATATTACCTGGATGGCAAGCTCATTCAGGGGCTTTCGCAGGCCGAGGCGGCTCAGTACCGGAATCAGTTCATCGGTTTTGTTTTTCAATCCTTCAATTTGCTGCCTTTCAAAACAGCTGCCGAGAACGTTGCGCTGCCGCTGTATTACCAAAAAGTAGACCGGGCTGAACGGCACCGTCGGGCTTTAGAGTACCTGGATATGGTAGGTTTGGCTGATTGGTCAGGCCACCTGCCCACTCAATTGTCCGGTGGCCAGCAGCAGCGTGTGGCCATTGCCCGGGCGCTGATCACGCAGCCCAAGGTCATCCTGGCCGATGAGCCTACTGGTGCACTGGACAGCCAAACTTCCTATGATGTCATGGGCCTGTTTAAGAAGGTTAACGGGGAAGGCATGACTGTCCTGATTGTTACCCACGAGAATGACATTGCAGCTATGACCAGGCAAGTTATCCGGCTGCGCGACGGCATTATTGAGTCTAATGGCAGCCCCGTTGTGGCTGGCTCCTAAATTTTTGGGTATGATTGACATCGATAAGTGGAAAGAAATCCTGAACTCCATACAGCGGCACCCGCTGCGCACTATCCTTACTGCGCTGGGGGTCTTTTGGGGTATTTTTATGCTCATCATTTTGCTTGGGGCAGGAGACGGGCTGCAGAACGGGGTAGAGTATGAATTCCGTGACGATGCCATCAACAGTATGTGGATCCGCAACGGTACGACTTCCATTCCCTACCGGGGCTTGCCGAAGGGGCGCCGTATCGAATTCACCAACGAAGATTACGATATGCTGCGGGAGCAGTTTGACGAAATCGAGCACCTGACCGGGCGCTACTACCTGTCCGGTGATCAGATGACCGTTTATAAAGACAAGCGTTTGTCGTTTACCACCCGCGCGGTTCACCCCGGCCACCGCTATCTGGAAAACACCATCATGGATGCTGGCCGGTACATCAGCGAGCAAGACCTCAGGGAGGTCCGGAAGGTAGCGGTGATCGGCAGGATTGTCAAGCAGGATTTGTTTGGAACGGAACCGGCAGTTGGCAAATCCATTGAAATTGGCGGTATCGTGTACACGGTCATCGGTACCTACAGCGATACCGGCGGAGATAATGAGATGCGGATCATCTACATTCCCGTAACGACTGCCCAAAGGGTATACGCCGGTACCAACCGACTGCATCAGCTCATGCTGACGACGAAAGACCTGACCCTCGAAGAAACCAAACGGCTGGAAAACAAAGTACATGCCGCCTTTGCTGCCAAGCACGACTTCAGCGTGAACGACCGGCAAGCCGTCTCTATTTTCAGCGCCGCAGAAGAGTACCAAAAGTTTACCAACCTCTTTTTGGCTATTAAAGCCTTTGTCTGGTTTGTGGGGCTGGGGAGCATCATAGCCGGCGTGATCGGCATCAGCAACATCATGCTGATTGTCGTCAAGGACCGTACCCGTGAGATTGGGGTTCGGAAAGCCCTGGGGGCAACGCCTTACTCCATTGTATCCATGATCTTGCAAGAGTCTATACTCATCACTGCTATTGCCGGGTACCTGGGGCTTCTGGCGGGCGTGGGGGTCATAAGCCTGATGGAGTCCATGCAGGTTGCCTACTTTCGCAGCCCGCAGGTCGACCTTGGCGTCGGGTTTGCTGCCACCCTTGTGTTGGTCATATCCGGAGCGCTGGCCGGCTGGATGCCAGCCCGGCAGGCTGCCCGGATCAATCCTGTTGAAGCCATGAGAAGTTAATCATTATGCTGCTAGACCGAGACAGTTGGCAAGAAATTCTTGCAACACTTAAGAAACACAAGCTCCGCACCGGCCTGACGGCCCTGGGCGTATTTTGGGGCATTTTCATGCTGGTCTTTGTACTGGGTATGGGCAAGGGGCTGGAAAATGGCGTCTACCGGGGTTTTGGAGAACGCGCCAAGAACATCATGTTCGTCTGGCCGGAACGTACCACAATGCCCTATCAGGGCTTTCAGCCCGGCCGTTACCCTACATTCCGCCTGGATGATATTGAGGCCATACAGACCTCTTTACAGGATGTACAGTACGTAGCCCCCCGCTTGTCTATGAATAACGTACCAGTATACCGGAACGATATTGGAGAAAACCGGGAAATCCGGGGCGAGCTGGACAATATGATCAAAGTTGAAGCCCTGAAGCTCTTTACCGGCAGGTACATCAATGACCGGGATATTGAGGAGGCCCGTAAGGTAGCTGTAGTCGGAAAACGAACAGCCGAGCTGCTTTTTGGGGAAGAGGAACCTATTGGTCAATACATCCGGGTGCAGGGGGTCGAATTTCAGGTCGTCGGCACCTTTGGCCCGCAGCAACTGAAGCCCTGGACGGAGAGTGACATGGAGACCATCGTCATTCCGCTGACGGCCATGTACCGTACCTTTGGCACCGGGGAGCGCATCGACTACTTCGTCTGTTCTGCCCAGCCCGATGTGCTGGTCAGTGATGTAGAGCCTCAGGTGAAAGGGCTGCTCAAAAAGCGGCACCATATCCACCCGGACGACCCCAGGGGTATTGGCTCCTTCAATTTGGAGAACGAATTCCTCAGCGTCAAAAATCTGTTTGGCGGCATACAAGCCTTCCTTTGGTTTGTGGGCATTGGCACCCTGCTGGCGGGCATCGTGGGTGTGGGTAACATCATGCTCATTACAGTCAAAGAGCGGACTAAGGAAATTGGTGTGCGTAAAGCGTTGGGTGCACCGCCCGGCAGCATCATCCGGATGGTGCTCTCCGAGTCGGTCCTCATTACCGCCACATCGGGGTATTTGGGGCTCATTGCCGGCACCTTCCTTATATGGGGCATCAATGCGCTTATGCGCGCCAATAATGCAGAGCTGGATAACTTCCACAACCCCGAGATTAGCCTGGCCGTAGGTTTGGGCGCCGTGGTTCTGCTGACCCTCTCCGGCGTTTTGGCAGGGGCCATCCCGGCACGGCATGCAGCCCGGGTCAACCCGGTAGTCGCATTGAAGGATGAATAAAATTGAAATCACCCAATCTATACAAAAGAAATATCATCATGAACAAAGGTTGTTTAATCGGTTTTGGTGCCTTTTTGCTCATCGCCACGATTGGGCTGGGTATCTATTTTTACCAACGCAGCACCAAAGAAGCAGCAAATTACGAAGTGGTCCATCCGGAAGAGACGGATATTGTCAAAAAAACAGTGGCAACCGGGGCCATCCGGCCTCGTAAGGAAGCCATGATCAAGCCGCAAGTCTCCGGAGTAGTCGATGAAATCTACGTAGAGGAAGGGCAGTTGGTGACCAAAGGGCAAAAACTGGCCCGGATCAAGCTGGTGCCAAGCGAGGTCAATATCAATACTGCTAAAAGTAATGTAGAACTGGCCCGGTTGCGGCTGCAGGAAGCCAAGCGGGAACTGGAGCGGCAGCGCAACCTCAATCAGCAAAAACTCGATATTGAGGAGGCACGGGCCAGCTTCGAAAATGCCAGGCAGGAGGAAGCCCGGCAGCGCGGCCTTTTTGAAGACGGCGTAATTTCCGAGCAGGACTACAACCGCTTCAAACTGGATCTGGAACTGGCTAAGGCGGCCTTCGAAAATGCCAAGGTGGTTGCCCAAAACAGCATCAGGCAGTTTGAGACCGAAGTCGATATCCGGGAGCAGGAGTTGCAAGCCGCCATTAACAACCTGCAACTGCTGAGAGAGGGGGCGAGTGCCAACTCCCGGCAGGTAGCCAATATCGTCACTTCTACCCTCGACGGCATGGTGCTGGATATCCCAGTCGAAGAGGGCACCTCCGTCATTGAGCGCAACAACTTCAACGAAGGGACCAGCATTGCCGTTATCGCCGATATGAACGCCCTGATCTTTGAGGGCAAAGTGGATGAGTCAGATGTGGGCAAACTGAAAGAAGGCATGCCTCTGCTGCTCACGGTGGGCGCAATCGACAATCAGACTTTCGACGCGACCCTCGAGTTTATCTCGCCCAAAGGGGAGGATGAAGAAGGTACGGTGAAGTTCGAGGTCCGGGCGGCCGTCAAACCCACCGAAGACGTTTTCCTGCGGGCGGGCTACAGCGCGAATGCCGATATTATCCTCGACCGGCGGCAGAAAGTACTGGCTATTCAGGAGCGCGATATCATCTACGAACGCGATACGACTTACGTCGAAGTGAAAACCGGCGACCGGGCGTTTGAGAAGCGGCAGGTAGAGCTTGGCCTCTCAGATGGCATTAAGGTGGAGGTGATCAGCGGTTTGGATGATTCGAGTGAGGTGAAGGTGCAGACTAAGGGGTAGAACTGGGGGGGAGTGTGGTGTTGTGGTATTTCCGCCTTTGCGTGAAGCTACGGCGGACGGCGGGTGTTGTGGTTTTTCCCGCCTTTGCATTGGGCTGCGTCTGTGGGGGAGTTGATCAGGCTGCGGCTTCACAAACGCCGCCTGAGTTGCCATAAAAAAAGCCCCGCCAGATGGACCGTTGCCATCTGACGGGGCTTGGTATTTACCAGGGCTTAGCCGGGTGAGGAGTCCTTTACTGCTGCACCACCTTCAGCACTTCCCGGTAGCCCTGCTCGTGGAGCACTTCGAGGAAGTACAGGCCGCGGGGCAGGCTGGAGCCGTCAAAGTTGTGGTTGATGGTGCCAGCGGGCAGCTGCAGTTGCTGCACGGCCTGGCCGAGCTCGTTGCGCAGTACGGCGGCAGCCTCCGTTTCCAGTGGCCGCTCGAAGTCCAGGGTGAAGTTGCCATTGGAGGGGTTGGGGAATACGCGGGCTTTCTGGATAGCCGCCGGTGTGGTGGTGGCCGGCTGGCTGCCCATTGCCAGGGCCTGTACATTAGAAAGGTAACTCACCCGGTCAAAGATGGCCGACACCTGCCCGCTGGGGTCAAAGGTAAAGGCGGCCAGCCCCATTTCCACGCAGGCATCCATCGGCACCTCGGCCTGGTGGAATATAATCCACTCGCTGTCATTTTGGTAGTAGCCCCGGATGACGTCGCCCTCCCGGGTCAGGCGGAGCATGACGGGGAAGGAAGCGTAGCTGGCGCCGCCGCTGCGCACGCCATTGGTGGTGTAGCGGGTCTCGCGGCGCAGCATATTAGTAAGGTTGCTGAAGATGGCGCTCATTTTGGCGCCCGGTGCGCTGTTTTCGCGGATCATCAGGCCGGCATAGCCATTATCGACGCTCTTGACGCAGGCCTGTATGCCGCCGTTGTTGCACAGAGGCACGGAGGCGAAAGCGATGGGGTCCGTGTTTTTAGACAGCAGCGGTAAGCCATCGGAGGTGATGGTGTATTCTCCATTGACGAGGGCGCAAGGGTTGAAGTTGTAGGTGCCGCTCGAGCCGCCGAGGTCGGAGGCGGTCCAGCCATCGGGCAGGCCATCGGGCAGGGCTACGGTCACCGTAGCCGTACAGTTATCGCTGTTGCCATTGATATCTATGACCGTCAACGTTAGGGGTCGCGCAACAATAACTTACCGATTTAGACTCGTTCTTTTGCACGCTAACTGCGCCTGCCTGGCTAACGCCAACGGCAGACAGGTTAAAAAGCCTCACCGTCCGTACGGATGGTTACGTTTTTTGCCTTGTTAGCGCACAAAATAACTTCGCCTATTCTAGGTAACTTATTACTGCGCGACCCCTAATGTTCGATTTAGCGTTTGCGAGTTCTGATCGCAAACCGATTTAGAATATTATCAAAGAGGTGAGGAGGGAATAGGGGCATATCTGTATTTTGTAATATAACGCGAGTTCGGGGATTAGTTCATTGAAAATCAGGCAGAAATGCAATT
>CAZNSK010000020.1:0-58421 GCA_964575505.1 uncultured Phaeodactylibacter sp. | reverse complement strand
CGTGCAAAAGAACGAGTCTAAATCGGTAAGTTATTGTTGCGCGACCCCTTAGGCGATCTCTTGCGGCTGCCCTGCACTGTGTAGTACACGCTGCGGGTTATTAAAACTACAAATCGGCCACCCTGGCTGTGCATACAGCCGGGCCAACGGCTAATTATAAACCCAGAAACCCGGCCATTGGCTGAAAAACCTAATTTTCATGACATACAGAACTACCCTCCAATCGTTATTGCTCGCGCTCTTATTTCTGGCAGTAGGCTGCGGCACCGATTCCGACAACGAGCAGTTGGCAAGCTCAACTGAAGGCCAGGGCGTTTCCCCGGCGGTTGTCAAATTGCAATTGGATGCCGAGCCCGACCAGCTAAACCCTGTGCTGACCCTCAGCAACTATTCCAATACCGTTATCAGCACCATCTTTTCTTACCTGCAGTCCCTCAACCCAGCGACTATGGAAATGGAACCTGCCCTTGCTGCCCGCGCCCCTGAGGTGCAGCTGCTTGAAGAAGGCCCCTATGCCGGCGGGGTTTCCTATAGTTTCGAAATCCGCCCGGAAGCAGTTTGGGACAACGGCAGCCCTGTAACGGCAGCTGATTTCCTCTTCACCCTTAAAGCGGCCTTCAACCCTAAAGTGCCCGCCCCGGCTTACCGGGTATACCTTTCCTTTATCAAAGAGGTGCAGGTCGACCCCGACAACCCCCGGAAATTCACGGTCTTCTCCGACCAAAAGTATATTATTGGCGAGGAGGCCATCAGCGCAGCCTTGCCCGTGCTGCCTGCCTATCACTACGATTCGCTCGGGCTAATGGCTGAAATTGAGCTGCAAGACCTTATGGATGAGCAAAAAGCCAAAGCCCTGGCCGAAAACGACGAGCGGATCAGCCAATTCGCCACGCAGTTTACCAACGCATTCTTCAGCCGTGAGCCTGAGGGCGTCGCAGGCTCTGGCCCCTACCGGCTGGTGCGCTGGGAAACGGGGCAGCGCCTTGTGCTGGAGCGCAAGGAAGACTGGTGGGGCGACCAGGTGCCCAACTCGCCCAATGCACTGCAGGCTTTCCCAAAGCGAATTAATTTCCGGGTCATTCAAGACCCAACCGCAGCCGTGGCAGCCCTCAAGGACGGGCAACTGGATGTCCTGGGCAACATCGGGCCGGAGCAATTTCTGGAATTGAAAGAAACGGATTTTGTGGCGGAGGAATTCAACTTCCACACGCCGGCTTCCCTGGTGCACACTTTTATCTATGTCAACACGCGCCTGCCCAAACTCGAAGACCCCCGCGTGAGGCGAGCCCTGGCCTACGCCACCGATGTGGAGACCATGATTTCCTCTGCCTTCTCTGGCCTTGCCCAGCCTTCGACCGGACCGGTGCACCCAACATTTTCTTACTACAACAAAGAAGTGGAAGCGGTGCCCTACGACGTGGAAAAGGCACGGGCACTGCTTACCGAAGCTGGCTGGACGGATAGCAACAACAACGGCATCGTCGACAAATCCATCGACGGAGAACGCACGGAGCTAAGCCTGGAATACAAGTACACGGCCGGGCGGCAGGTTTCTCAGAATATCGCTCTGCTGCTGCAGGAGTCTGCCAAAAAGGCCGGAATCGATATCCAGCTGACGGCTCAGGAGCACAATGTAAATATGGAAGACCTCAACCGCCGGGATTTCGAGCTAATGGTTGGCGCCAAAGGCATTCAACCCACCCCCTGGGAGCCTAAGCAAGACTTTCATTCGGAGGGTGACGACCGTACCGGGTTTGCCACTCCTGAAACCGATGCGCTGATTGACCGTATACAAGTTACCCTTAATCAGGAAGAACGCCGGGAATTATACCTGGAGCTACAGGAAAAACTATACAATGCCATGCCGATCATCCCTATTTTGGTGCCGACGGGCCGGTTGATTGTCCACAAGCGGCTGGAAACACCAATCACGCCCGTCTTCCCGGGCTATGATCCGGTACTGCTAAAACTGAAAACCGAGGGCTAAGGGCCTTTACTTTATATGCTGCAATACCTGCTTAAGCGACTGTTGATCTTCGTCCCCACTTTGGTGGTGATCTCCTTGCTGTCCTTTGGGCTGAGCAAGATAGCCCCCGGGGACCCCGTCGAACAGCGCAACCGCGATATGGGCAGCGGTATGCAGCGCCCCCTGCGCGATGCCGACCGGGTATACCGGGAAACATCAGCCTACCTCGGGCTTGATAAGCCAGTGTTTTATTTCAGCTTGTCTTCTGCAGCCTTTCCGGACACCCTCTACCGCATTTTCAAACGGGACGAACGGGAAAACCTCACCGCTCTGGTCCGGCAATACGGCAATTGGCCGGCCATTTCCGCCTACTACCATCAAATCCGGAAAGCCGACCGGCAGACAGAAGCCCTGATGGGCGAAGTGGAGGCCGTCCGGCGGGTCAGGCCCCTGATCAAGCAGTTGTATTTGTCTTACCGCGACAACCGTATCACCAGCCTTCTGGACAAAATATCCAGCCAAACGGCTGCCGACAGCACCCTGAAGGCGGTTGTAGGCCCCGAAGCCGCTCAATTGCAAGACCGGTATCAGCAGTTAAAGACCGAAGCCCAGCCCTGGAAGCTCTACCTGCCCGACCTGAAGTGGTATGGCTTCGACAACCAATACCACAACTGGCTGGCAGGCTTTGTCGCCCTGGATTTTGGAGAATCCTTTATCGATAGCCGCCCGGTGGCAGACAAAATGGCGGATGCCCTGCGCTGGACCCTTACGATGAACCTCCTGGCTATTTGCATTGCCTATGCCCTTTCCATACCGCTTGGTGTTTTCTCAGCAGTGTGGAAAGACTCGGCTTTCGACCGGACTACGACCCTGCTGCTGTTCATCCTGTATTCGCTGCCCAATTTCTGGATTGCCACGATGTTGGTGGTGTTTTTTACCACCCCCGAGTACGGCATGGATTGGTTCCCCTCCCTGGGGCTGGGCGATTTGCCTCCGGATGCCCCCTTTTGGGCGCGCTTCCGGGAAGCCGGTGCCCATTTGGTGCTGCCGGTATTCTGCCTGACCTACGGGGCGCTGGCCTTTATTTCCCGGCAGGTAAGGGGCGGGATGTTGAATGTGATCCGGCAGGATTATATCCGGACGGCCTGGGCAAAGGGGCTCAACGCGCAGCCTGTGATTTGGCGGCACGCCTTCCGCAACGCGCTGTTCCCCATCATCACGATGTTTGCCAGCATATTCCCGGCCGTATTTGCCGGCTCCGTGGTTATTGAGGTTATTTTTAACATCCCTGGCATGGGGAAACTGACCGTTGATGCGATTTTTCAGCGGGACTGGCCGGTAGTCTACACCGTTTTAATGCTGGCAGCGGCCCTAACCATGACGGGCATTTTGATAGCCGACTTGCTGTACGCCTGGGTGGACCCCCGGGTGTCATACGATAACAACAAAGCTTAAGCGCTATGCTGATTGGCGTGCGAAAAGAACGGGATTTAGCCGAACAGCTCAGCCGGCAGGAAAAGCCACCGCAGAGCTACTGGTCCATTGTGCGCCAGCAATTCCGTAAAAACCGCATGGCGGTCTGGTCCCTGCGCATTCTTTACCTGCTTGCCTTTATTGCCCTGTTTGCCGACTTTATCGCCAATGAAAAACCCATTTATGCGAAACTGGACGGGGAAGTGCATTTTCCTGTTTTCCGGTCTTATGCCGTAGGGCTGGGGCTGGATAGCTGGGAAGCCCGTTTTTTTCAGAACAGCTGGCATGAGCATGATTACGAGTCGGTGCTTTGGGCCCCTATCCCCTATTCCGCCCATACGATTGACCGGCGCAACACCAACTATGCCTCCCCCACCGAACCGCAAGATGTCGCCTCTTCCCGCTTCCGCCACTGGCTGGGAACGGATCAGATCGGGCGGGATGTAGCCGCCGGCATGGTCGCGGGCACGCGCACGGCCATGCTCGTCGGGATCATTGCCATGTCCATCGCAACGCTGATTGGCCTTTTCCTGGGCGCGCTGGCGGGCTACTTCGGGGATGAGCGGTTCAAAGTTAGCCGGGGCCGGCTGGGGCTCAATGCCATTGCCCTATTCCTATGTTATTTTTATGGCTTTCAGGCACGGGCTTACGCGCTTCAGGAAGGGCACTTTGGCTGGGAGTTGCTAAAAAGCCTGGCACTTTGCGGGTTGATACTGGGGGCTGCCAATGGCGCCGCCCAATTGCTCAAGCAGACCGCCTGGGCAGGCCGCCCGGTCACCATCCCGATGGACCTGGGGGTGATGCGGTTGATTGAAATTGTAAACTCCGTGCCGGGGCTGCTGCTTATCCTCAGCATCGTAGCCATTATAGAAGAGCAGTCTATTTTTTACGTAATGATCATCATCGGGCTGATTGGCTGGACTGGTATTGCCCGCTTCATCCGGGCTGAATTGCTGCGGGTCAGGAGCCTGGAGTATATTGAGGCTGCTCAGGCGTTAGGGTATAGCGAATGGCGGATTGTAGTGCGGCATGCCATCCCCAATGCACTCACGCCAGTGCTCATCACAATCGCCTTTGGCGTGGCTAGTGCCATCCTTATGGAAGCCTTTCTCTCTTTTTTAGGGATAGGGGTTTCAGCCGAATCCGTCACCTGGGGCGCGCTGCTCAGCATGGCCCGGTCTCAATTCTCCGCCTGGTGGCTGGCTATTTTCCCCGGCCTGGCGATTTTCGTCACAGTAACCGTCTTCAACCTGCTTGGGGAGGGCCTGGCAGATGCGCTGGACCCCCGGCGGAAGTAAACCGGCTCGTTAGTTTTTATAAAACTTTTTAGGGAAGAGGCGGGACTTCCCCCCTTTGGTGGGCAGTTCTCCTTTACGGTTGGGTTTGACATGGGCATTTTCTACCGCCGGGCAACCGGCCTTGCGGTTACAGGAAGCTGCAGTTGTGGTGAGCAGGCCAAAGACCGCAGAAAATCCCAAAAACAATAATATACGGCGCATTCTTGCAAATTTTATTCTGAAGGTAGGGTTTGAGAATCGATGCTTCAAAGAAAAGCAATCCCTTTATATAATCAAAACGGCTAAAACCCTTGAAAATTCTGGCTTCCCGCATTTTTTTTGAGCGGCAAAACTTGGTTTTGAAGGATCAAGCCTATAAATTTGCCGCACGTTTAACTAATTAAAACATTCAGAAATGAATAAGGGAGATCTTATTAACAAAATCGCCGAAAGCGCGAACCTTTCCAAAGCCCAGGCTACTGATGCACTGAATGCGGTACTTGACGGCATTACAGAATCACTGAAGGGCGGCGACAAAGTGACGCTCATTGGCTTCGGCACATTTTCTGTTTCCCACCGCGAAGCACGCAGCGGCCGTAACCCACAAACCGGTGAAACCATCCAAATTGCAGCGAAAAATGTTGTAAAATTCAAGCCCGGTAAAGAAATCTCTGACGCTGTAAACGCTTAAGTTGCAGCTTATACAACGCAGAGGCGCCATTGGCCGCTGCGTCTACAAAGGGCAATCTGGTTCACATCAGATTGCCCTTTTTCCTTCATCAATTCTTATACCCCTGCCCCGACACGAGGGGCAGAAAGCCGTATTGCCCTACTATGAAATTCGGAACCAAGACCATACACGCCGGCGTTAAGCCCGACCCTGCAACCGGGGCTGTCATGACGCCCATTTACCAGACCTCCACCTACGCCCAGTCTGCACCGGGCGACCACAAAGGTTATGAATACGCGCGTACCCAAAACCCAACCCGCTCTGCACTCGAAAACAACCTGGCTGCACTGGAAAACGGCAAACACGCCATCTGCTTCGGCAGCGGCCTGGCGGCTATGGATGCCGTGCTTAAGCTGCTCAGCCCGGGCGACGAGATCGTTTCAACGAATGACCTCTACGGCGGGTCGTACCGGCTGATGACTAAGGTGTACGAAAAGTATGGCATCAAATCCACCTTTGTCAACCTCAATGACCTCGACTCGGTGAGCGCTGCCATTACAGATAAGACCAAACTGCTTTGGGTAGAGACCCCAACCAACCCCATGCTCAATATCGTAGACATTGAAGCGGCCTGCCAGCTCGCCCGTGACCGGGGGCTTTTGTCTTGCGTCGACAATACCTTTGCTTCGCCTTACCTGCAGAACCCGCTTGACCTCGGCGCCGATATCGTTTTGCACTCCGCTACCAAATACCTGGGCGGCCACTCCGATGTGGTGCTGGGCGCACTCGTTACCCGCGACGACCAACTCGCTGAACAGTTTTATTTCTTTCAAAATGCCGTCGGTGCCGTTCCTGGCCCACAGGATTGCTTCCTCGTGCTGCGGGGCATCAAAACGCTGCACCTCCGGGTGGAACGGGCCTGCCGCAATGCAGAACAAATTGCAGAGATGCTCCGGCAGCAGGATAAAGTGGGCCATGTCTATTACCCCGGCTTCAGCGACCACCCTGGCCATGAGGTAGCCAAGCGGCAAATGCGCCACTTCGGCGGGATGGTTTCCTTTGACCTGACGGACGACCGCTTCGACCTCGCCGTCAAAGTCCTCAGCAATACCCGGTATTTCATCCTGGCAGAATCGCTGGGCGGCGTCGAATCCCTCATCGGCCACCCGGCGTCCATGACCCACGCTTCCATCCCCCGGGAGGAACGCCTCAAGGTCGGCCTGACCGATTCGCTTATCCGGCTCAGCGTAGGTGTAGAGGATATCAGTGACCTTATGGAAGACCTCCGGCAGGCGATTGAGCAGGCTTAGCGGAGTACCCAGGCCACCCTGCCTACTGTTTAATCAGCTTTTGAAAGGGGCCTCGGTTTAACCGCAGCAAGTAAATACCTGGGCGGAGATCGGAAACATCAATTTGATGGGCCCAAGACAATTCATCAATCACCTGAGCGCCGGTCAACCAGTAGACCTCCACCCGGTTGACGGGCGAAGCCGAGCGGAAGTAAAGGGTGTGCCGGGCCGGGTTCGGGTAAATTACAGGGGCCTCGGCGAAGGCTTCCACAGCGCCTGCGGGCCCCGCCGAATCTTCTACCCGGTGAGCGAGCAGCCGCAGGTAAGCTGCCTGATAATAAATGGCAGGTTCTGTTATTTCCCAGGAGTTGGAAGGCCATCCGGTGTTAAAATCCAGGTAGCTTTTCTGCTCCGGCTGCCCGCTTGGAGGCACCAGGCTCTCTACTGAGAAATAAACGTTGGGCCCGCCCGTCACATAGCCCGGTGGAGGGCCAATTGAGGACTTCAGCGCATGGTCGTAGCTCGTGCCATCAGCAAACCAGATGTGGTAAATTTCATTGGCAGACCGCTCTGCACCCAGGCTATACATATTGGACAGATAAACCAGGCCCAGCGGGTTGACGCCGTGAAAGTAATGAATCGCCTCATCCACATACTGCCGAAATGGCAGGGTATCGGTAGTAAGCCCAGACTGCACGACCAGGTAATTCAGATGCCCATAGGCTGCTTTGGAATGGCTGGACCCCCAATGGTAGGACCAATCCGGCATATAGGCGCGGTAGAGGTCGGCAGAAGAAAAGCCATAGTAACCATTATAGTTGTTGCTGATGTCTTCAGAAAATGAATCCAGGATATTAGTGGCGGTGCTCCCATCGGCCTGCGGGGAGCCCGCATACCGGACCAATGCATCGTTGACAGGTACGAAGTAAGGCCCCCAAAAGCCATTAGCCAGCTGTTCAAGCTGAGCAGCATGGGCAGTAATGTAGTCGTTATAGAGCGGATCCTGAGTCTGTTCATAGAGGTATATAGCCGCCGTAAGAAAATAGGCCAGCTGCCAGTCGGCCCCCTGATCGGAATCTCCAGCCACGATGCTAAGGTCATCGCAATCCGTTTCGTAGGATTGGTCATCGACAAAGGGTTGGCTGTAATCAAAGCATAGCTGTGAGGTGGCAAGCAGTGTATCCGCGTAGGGCTGCAGCCCGGGCAACCCCTCGAATACCAAAGCAGCATGGGCAAAAACGCTGGCAATCGTGATTGAAGCCGAAGAGCAGGTAGGGCCGTAAAACCTCGGATCGCTATTGGCGCTGGGGGGAGAGGCAGCATTTTCGGAGTGGTTTTGGCTGCCTACTTTATTATGGACGCTCCCATCTTCATTGACCATTTTAGCCAGCCAATCCAGCTCCCATTTCACTTCATCAATCAGGTCAGAGAGGCCATTGCCCGACTCCGGGATATTCCATTGGTCTGAGAAAGCTTGCGGGTTTTCTTCGTAAGCAGACAGCAGGTAATGAAGCGTAGTTGCTGTGAAGGTGACATACTTATTGTAATCTCCTGCATCAAACCACCCCCCCGACAAGTCCTTCTCCAGGGCCACATTATCCGGATCCTCAATGAATCGGCAGTTGGTGTCCTGCAGGGGGTGGTCAAAGCTATTTTCATCTGACCATGCGCCAGCAAAAGCCTCAAGTTTGGGCGTGCCGCACCGGTTGTAGTAAAACATGCGCCCGGCAGCGCGCAGTACTTCCCGGTAGACATCGTCGCCAATTACGAAATGGCCTGTCCGGGCTCCGGTGCCCGGGCCGGACAAGTAGTACATCCCCGGAGCCGTCAGCCCGGAAAAATCAAACCACCAGCCGGCGTCGCCTGATTGGCCATGCGTACCGCCCCCATTCCATTCTGCCACCGGCCCGGCAAAGGCTACTTCGCCCGATAGTGCCACTACCTCCATCGTTGCGGAGGGCACATAGCTTTCCTGGCTGTTATACCCAATTTGCGGATTGCTGATGACGGCTACCTTGCGGCCCGTTGTAGGATAACCAAATTGATCGATATGCAGAAAGGGGCTGATGTCTTGAGCTGCCGACATGAGGCAACAGACTGAAAGCATTAACGAGAAAAGCACGCTCTTCATAACAAATGGATTGGATACACACATTGCAATTTCGGGTATCAGACTATAGAAATGTTTACTAAAGATAAGGATTCTGCAGGGCAGGCGGCAAACTAAGCCAAAATTCACAATTTGTTTTTAAAAGGTTGCTAAATAAAACTTTTTGTTTTATTTTTGTTTCAAGCCTCATTAGCGGACACAAAAGTGAATCATATGAGCCCACAAGCAGAACAAATTAAGCTTTACTTACAGCGGAATTGGTTTAAACTCAGCCTTGCCGCCCTTTTGATTTTCGTCGCTTTAAAAAAGGACCTAAGCTTCAAGCTCAACCTCAACACTCCGGTTCGAATGGAGCAAGCGCCAGTGGAACCACCTCCGCAGGAAAAAGCGGTCAAGAGCGAGCGGTATACTGACCACCAATCCTCCAAACGCTATTCCTCTGGGCAAACAGAGCATTTTGACATCACCGCAGCGGCCCGGGCTGGCCGCCCGGCTTCGGCCATTGAGCGCTTGCAGCGGACGGGCAGTGAGCAGGTGGAAGCTTATATCAAGCGGTTCCGTCGTGTAGCAGAGAGTGAGGAAGCTAAGTTTGGCGTGCCCGCCCCCGTGATAATGGCGAATGCGCTGCTTCAGAGCCAGGCAGGTACTGCACTTTGGGCAAAAGAGGGGCGCAACAATCATTTTTTGCTGCCCTGCACGCCCGACTGGCAGGGTTCGGAAAAGTCCTACGACGGGCATTGCCTGCGGCAGTATGAAAATGCCTGGACCAGTTTTCGCGACCACAGCTTTTTTGTAACCACTGGCCCCTACGCTGACCTGAAAGCACTCGGCAAGGATAATATTCGGGGCTGGGCGAATGCGCTGGAGGAAAAAGGCTTTTCCGGAGAGCCTGAATTTGCCAGGCAGCTTCTGGAGACCATTCAGCTGTACAACCTTTAATGGAGTGGGCGGTGTGCAGGCACTGGCCGGCGCACCGCCTAGTCCACTTCTACTCCTTTGAGCTCGTGTTTATAGTAGTCGACACAGGCTCCAAACACCCAGCCTTCTTTCCCGCTGGCCGACCGCACTTTTACCCAGGGCTCCTCTGCCACAATCTGCCCCAGGTCTATGCGCTGGAAAGTATCAGTAACTTCCCCCAGAAAATTCAACTCATCGTACAGCTCCAGGCGCTCCAGCACCTTAAACCGCAGCCCTGGCCCCGTGCGCATATTAAGGGCGGGGGTAATGACGTACAGGGGGACGCCTTTCTCCGCTTCTGCCGTTTCGGCCTCAGGCCGTTTGATGGGTTTTATCGTGGTATCAAGCGGTACGAAATTGGCAGCCCGCTCAGCATCAGCGATGGAGTCAGCAATCATCGCTTCTTCGGCTTCCCGCTCGGCCTGCGCTTCGTAAGTCTGCCGCGTAGCCGCACATTTGGAAATAGCCCAGATCATGAACAACAAGAAAAAACCACCGATGATAAAAATTTCAATTTTGGGCAGCATGCCAGGTTTTTCTTCACTCATGTGGCTCGATTTGTGGGCAGCGACCGCCCTGTTTTGTATTAAAGATCTTTAAAATCAAACAAAAAAATTGAAAAACATACAGAGAATACCTATCTTAAACCAAAATTATAAATTAATGCGGAAATGCAGCTCCTCCTCCGATAGCCCCCGGAGGTCATTCACGTTCATTTTTGGTTAAAACCGCGCTCATCGTCACAACCCGTTTAGGGCCCAATTTAATGCGATTACCAGCAGTGTGCCAACCTGTATTGGAGAAAGCCTCCAAAACCTTCAGGCAGCCGCAGTATTGCTTTGGCCCGTTATAATAGTTATCAGTCACGTATTGCATTCCGCCAGATTCAGAACCGTTATGGCAAATGACAGGCTTTACCACGTGGCGCTTACCCTGATCCCAAAAGTAGGCGCAGTCACTGCCCGCAACCTAATGAGTTATTGCGGAAGTGCCCGGGCTGTGTTCGAAGCCCGGGAGCGGGAATTGCTGCGGGTTCCGGGGGTTGGCGCACAGCTGGCTCACAACATTCGCAACTGCGACGCGCTGTACCTGGCAGAACAGGAGCTTCGGTTTATTGAGGCCCACGGCATCCGGACGCTTTTCTACACCGATACGGATTACCCGCAACGCCTGAGGCATCTGCCCGATAGCCCTCCCCTGCTTTACTACAAAGGCACAGCCGACCTCAACGCCCCGCGTACCGTCGCCATTGTCGGAACGCGCCGCCCAACACCACAGGGCATCTACTACTGTCAGCAACTCGTGGAGGAGCTAAAAGCCTATGGGGTTACCATCATCAGCGGACTGGCCTTCGGCATTGATATTGCTGCCCACCGGGCATGCCTTGCCCATGAGGTCCCGACTATCGGGTGCGTGGCCCACGGTTTGGGGCGCATTTATCCTCCTCAGCACACCGCAGCAGCTATGGAGATGCTGGACAATGGCGGCTTGCTGACCGAATACCCAAGCGGTACCGCCCCGGACCGGGAGCGGTTCCCGATGCGCAACCGCATCATCGCCGGGCTCTGCGATGCACTCGTCGTGGTAGAAACCCAACGCAAGGGCGGCTCTATGATCAGCGCCAAGATGGCTAATGATTACCACCGCGATGTGTTTGCGGTGCCGGGCCGATTGCGGGACCGCTGCTCGGAAGGCTGCAACCTCCTGCTGAAATCGCATCAGGCAGCCCTGCTGGAAAGCGCAGATGACATTGCCTACGTACTGCGGTGGGAAAAGCCAGGCACATCACCCCGTGGAGTGCAACAGCAGCTGTTTCAGGAATTGAATGCGGAGGAGGAATCAGTTATACAGCTACTGAAAGAGCAAGACTTATTGCCGATTGACGCCCTGGGCGAGCGATTGAAGCGGAGCAGCAGCGAACTGGCAGCATTGCTCCTCGAATTGGAATTCAAAGGGCTGGTGCGCACCTTGCCCGGAAAGCGGTACACCCTGGTATAAAGCAACGGCCCCTTTGAAAACCCAGTCTTTTTTTAACTTTAGCCGCCCGGATGCGCATTCCAGGCACCGATATATCACCCCGGCAACTTACAAACGACCACATTTGATGAACGCTACGGTACGATTTTTTTTAGTAGCCATTGCCCTGCTGGCTAGCTGTAAAGGGGCACAAGACAGCTTAGACGCAACCATAATAGATCAAGAGCCGCCAGCCCGCAATATCATCCTGCTGATCGGAGATGGTATGGGCATCAGCCAAATCAGTGCTGCCATATATAGCTCTAATAAGCCGCTCCACCTTGAGCAGTTTCAGGTTATTGGCTTGCATAAGCCCTACGCTACGGATGACCTGATCACCGATTCAGCGGCAAGTGCAACGGCTTTCGCCTCGGGCCACAAAACCCGAAAAAGCGCCATCGGAGTCACACCGGAGGGAGCGCCCCTGACTTCGATCTACGAACAAGCGAAAGCTAAGGGTTATGCCACCGGGCTGCTGACTACCTCATCTATCGTACACGCAACCCCTGCGGCTTTCATTGCCCACGTTCCGCTGCGCGGGCAGTACGAGGACATCGCCGAGCAGCTCAGCCAGTCTGGGGTGGATTTTTTCATGGGCGGAGGTATGCGTTTTTTCAAACAGCGGAAAAAAGATGGCAAAGACCTCATCCAGATCATGGAAAGCAATGGCTACAATATCTACAACGCTTTTGAGGAAGGGCTCTACTCTATTACGCCCGACTTCAGCCGGGGTTTCGGATACTTTACGGCCAACGAAGACCCTCCACCGAGGCAAGAGGGGCGGGAATACCTGCCTCCGTCTACCCGCATCGGCATGCGCTTTTTGCAAAAGCGGAGCAGCAAAGGGTTCCTGTTTATGGTAGAAGGCGCACAGATCGACTGGGCGGGCCACGAACAAAACCAGGAATACATGATAGCGGAGATGCTGGATTTTGATGCCGCCGTGGGAGAAGCTCTTGCCTTTGCCAAACGGAATAAAGGCACACTGGTGATTGTCACTTCAGATCACGAAACCGGCGGCTACGCGATTCAGCCTGGGTCCACCCGGGATTCCCTTATCGGAGGATTTACGAGCGATTACCACACTGGCAGTATGGTGCCTGTTTTTGCCTATGGCCCAAGAGCGAACCTGTTCCGGGGTATTTACGAAAATACAGCCATTTACGAAAAAATGGCCAAGGCACTGGGATGGGACGATCCCGCAGTGGAGGAATAAGCGCCCTTTCTTTTAGCTGGACTTTACTTTTCGCAAAGTCCCACCTTTTCCCTCCGACCGTATTCTACCAAACAGCAATGGCAGGCTGCCATTGAAAAGCAGCCTGCCATTGCCTGAAAATAAATGCCGGGGCACTTCCCGGCCCTAATTCCGGGGCGGCATGTTCTAATCAAAGCCCATTTAGTTGAGCTGGAAGCGAACGATGATCCCCCCCGAAGCATCCGTTCTCGGCACAGCAGGGCCAACTGCCGGCTCCGTGCGGCGGTAGTCAAAGAAGAGCCGCAGGGACAGCCGCTGGCTAATAGCATATTCTGCCGAGGGGGAGATGGAGAAGACGTAAGTACCCCGGGTAGGCTCCTGTATGCCTTCATCCAAGCGGTGGGCGAAGCTGACATCATCGCGAATTGACATATCGAAGTTAATGTCCAGGTCTTGCCCTTGCAAGCCCCGGCCGCCACCGCCCCGGCGGTTGTTGCGCCCACGGTTTTGCTGATTCTGCTGGTCATCTTCCTCTTCTTCTTTCTTCCGGTCTCGCTTTTTATTGCTGCCCGTCAGGAAAGGTATGTCAACGTTGCGGATCAGGTAACCAAATCCAATAGTAAACTCTTCGGATTGCATTTCATTCAGCTGGTAGTTGACTGTACTGAGCGCCAGGGAACGCGACTTTTTGTAATCAACATTCAGGCTAATGCCATTCTGCAGGGTCATATCCACCGCAATGAGCGGCGCAAACTGCTCCTGAATGACGACATCGGCAATCTCCAGACGGGGGTAGAAATTGAACGTCGCCGTATCGATGGGCTCGGTGGCCCGGGTAGCCAGGTAGGGCAAACTTGAGCGGAAATTATTCACGCTGAGCGTGGAGCGGTAACCATGCGATATGGAGAAGTTTTGAAAAATCTCCCGCATGGCCGGTATCCTGGATAATCCATTGTACTGCATACGCCAATTGACCGAAGGGATTTGATCAAAAATATTGAGATCAACATTATTTGGGTCTTCTCCACGGTAGGCCGCGATAAAGGCTGGCAGGATCACTTCCTGTTGAGTATTGCCGTAACCGCGGGCGTACCCGAGGTTGCTCAGGTTATCATCATCGTGCAGCCCGGTTCCCAACCGGCGGGAAATGATGACCCGGTTGGCTTCGAAGTTGTTGAACAGTTCGCCGATCTCTTGTTCGCTATCCCGAAAAAGCGTGCTGAGCGCGTTATAGGTGATTTGCATGCTACCCGTTTCGTAGGGAACGGTATGTACGAGGTTGCGGATGCCATCCCCGGGCAGCGTATCCTTGAAAGTCTCCGAGTAGTTCTCCGTGAAAGTCCGGTTGAGCTCCAGGTCAATCCGGAAATCCTGGAAAGGCTCAATCGTAGCCCGGGCATCAAACCGTTGCGAATAGGTTTGCTGTATTTCCCGGTTGAGGAAGGAGCTGCCGGTAATCCATTGCTCATTTTCCCGCAGCCAGTCGCCCTGTACGTTATTGGGGTTGGGGTTAAACAGCTGGTCTTCCCGCAAATTCCGGATATTGGGCTGCAAGCCCGCCACGAAGTCCCAGCCAGGTGAATCAAAGCTCGTCAGGCCAAGGATTTCGGACTGCGGCATGTAGCCAGGCACGGTGGTTGAAAACTGCTCATTATAATTGAAGCGGACCCGCCTGACCATCAGTAAAGGGCGGATCAGCGCCCGCTCGATCGTAGAAGGCCCGCTGCGCCGTTTCTTGTCATCGTCGTCATCATCCTGGTTATCCTGCTGGTTGCGGCGGGAACTGGGGCGCCGCCCCCGCGAACGGTTGCCCCCACCGCCCCGGGAGCCCCGGTTAATCTTGCGCAGGTAATCCACTTTGTCGTAGAGCCGTTCCAGATTGAAGTCGAGGTCTGCCGTCCGGTTCTGGTTGTTCTGAATGACGTTGCCCAGGCTATCGACGTTCAGAGCCGCCGCCGTCCAGTTGTAGCTGCCCTGATACTGTACTTTGGCGGTCACCCATCCCTGCAAAAGGGGCAGATGCTTGATCGGCAGGTCGTACCCCACGCTTAGATTGTGCTGGTAATTTTTCGGCCGCCCAAAGTTGCGGATGTTCGTCCAGATACTATCCCTGCGGATTTCTTTGGCCTGGTCGAAGCCAAAAGTCTCTACCAAAAATGCCTCGTTCGGCTCATCGATCACCGCGCTGTTGGTTGCATTGAAATTAAATTTCAACGACCGCGCCAGGTCCCATTGCAGGTCATAGTCCCGGTTCCAGGTGAAGCGCTTATTGTAAAATGTGCGGTACTCCGGAGCTACATCCGTGAAGCGGTAGCTTGTGGTCTCAAAGACACGGTTCAAAATAGAGCTGAAGCTAAAGGCATTCGGCAACGGATTGAAATTGAACTCCGAGAGGATCTTAAACGCATTCCCCTTCAAACTCTTCAGCGGCTGCACATAGTTTGTCCGGCGGCTAAAGGCATAGTCGATGGACCCGGTATGCCGCTCCTCTTCATTAAACTCAATGATGGGGTCCCGGAATTCTGATTCGGTGTAAGAGTAGGAAGCGCTGAAGTTGGAAATATCCCAGGGCATGGCCGCCTTGGAGTTGTCGCTCCGCTCTTTGCGCACGTTGGTGAGGTTGACACTCTTGATGGTGGCCACCTCCTGGGCAGCGGAAAGGATAGAGTCCCTCTCCTGCCGGTTATCCGCATCATCAAGTTTGTTTTCCAGAGTGATATCCAGGTCATACGGGTCAAACTCAGGGGTACTTGTGGTATTGGACAACTGCGCGTAGAACGGCAGCTGCACCCCCCACCGCTCCGGCAAAAACTTGTCGAGGTTGAAATTAACTGCAAAGTCATAACCGGTGACCCGCTCCCGTGCCCGTTCCTGAACTTTTTGGCCCAAAGCGCCAAAGCCAATAGTGCTTACATTACCCGCCATAGCGATGGAGCCAAAATCTGCCAGCTGTGCATCCACCCGGGCGGTAGCTGCCGCCCCTCCCCGCTCATCCAGGCCGGTGAGGCGCATTTCGTTGATCCAAACCTCCAGGTCGAAGTCCTCATCTACGGCAACGAAGTCATACTGATTGCGCAGGCCTACCATAATCACCTTCACCTGGCCGATGCTCGGATTACCCCGAATTTTCAGCTTGTGGATTTTAGCCCCGACCTGCCGCTCCGTGACGTACTCATCCGTCAGGCTGACGTTGTCCTCGTTGCGGTCTTTCTTCAGCTCTACGAAATCCGTCAGGGCAAAGTCAAAGCCATTATCCGGGCGCCATACTGCATTTTTATAAGCGGTGCTGTTGGGCGACCCGGAGAGGTCTTCCACCTCCGACATCGTCAGCGGGATCTCGTATTCGTAGTAATTGCCCTGAAAGTCGCTGCCCAGGCGGACGAAGATAGAAGTTGCACCCTCCGGGATTTCCGTGCCGTTCAGTTCTTCAGCGTGCACAAACATCTTAAAGCGCTCGTACACCCGCATGTCCATATTGATCACCTTGAAGACCGACCGGCTGGCACCGTTACATAAGTCCTCTATATTGAGGGCCAGCGATTGCTCATTCTGCAGGTTGGTAAACACGCCTACTGCCCGCTCCCGCTGAATACCTTCCGGCAATACGTAGTTGAAGGGCTCCCGGCCGCTATTCTCTTCAATATTGACGTTGTCAACGGTGAAGTTGGTCTCTTCATCGATACACTCCGGCGTAGCCGGGCCACCGATTTCGGAAAGGTCGGGGCGGTAGCGCCGCCATTGGTTACGCACCAGCTCCAAGCGGGCGAAGCGCAGCGTCACCGGCGCTGAGAAATTGTGCAGGTACATCCGCATAAACTGAATCGAACGGAAGTCGCGGATACCGCCAATGGACTTATCTGGCTCATTCAGCGGGATACGGAAGCGGTACCAAATCCGGCCATTGGCAGCCTCCCGGCGGTCGGTGATATAAGGCGTTTGCTCGATATCGATTTCACCCGGAGCTTCCAGGCTGCGGCGCAGCGGGATTTTGTATTCGAAATAGGCCTCTGATTCGTTCAGGGTATTATCCTGGTTCAGGTCCTCCGCATCCGGGATATTGGTACCCGTCTGCCTGAGGTTTTGATTGCCTGTATTTTGGGAAGCGGAGCGAGAGTTGCCGTCTGGGTTATTGAACTGCCGGTAGCGCTCGTAAACGCCGGCTCCGCTTGGCCATTGCCCGTCGTTGTAGTACCGGAAGTTGTCTTGGGAGGGGTCCTGCGCTACCAATTGGCCGACTACTGCGTTGGCCGCGAAGATAGCGTCGACGTAATCGGCGTACTTTGATCGTTCCTGGGCGTCCGAGAGCCCATCCAGGCCCACATCCTGTAATTCCCGCGTCACTTCGTCATTGTCGAAGCCGCGGGTGATCTGCTGAGAAACCGGTACCCGGGACCACTCGGTCTGATTGGTACGGCGGTTCGGGTTGGCCGGGCCAGGCAGGCCATTCTCAAAAAACAGGCGGGAGTCCCGCAGGATATCCTCTGAAATGTTACCGAGGTTAATGTACAAATCGCCTTCTCTCAGCGCCGCATCGGGGTCGGCCCCTTGCCCAAGGGTATCGAGGAAAGGGCTAAGCATCCAGAATTCCAGGAACTCAATGTTCGCCGACTGGAAATCGTTGGTGGTCATGTCCCGCATAATCCCCCCCCAACGGGTTTGGGGGTCTTTCAACTCCACACGCCCGTTGGATAGCTCCACGCCCCGGGAGTAACCGGGGTAGCCCTCGGGCAAGTCGAAGTTGTAAGGCCCCCTCAGGTTGGGGTAGAACCGCAAATCAAAAGTCTGCACGTTCGGCAATTGGTTAGGCTGCAATTGCAAATTGGGGAAGACCTCTAATTGCGGCACCTGGCTGGTGAAAATATTATCCTGGTCGCTACCGCTCCGCGCGGCCTGATCGATACGGTACCAATTCAGCAAGGCGCGGTTGGCACCATAGCGGAGGTCATCCACCAGGTCGCCCTCCGGGAAGCGCTGATCGCTACCGGCGTTGTCATCCCGGGGCACGCTGGCCAAAAACCAGCGGTTAGCCTGAGCGCGCAAATCAAAACTCGCCCCGCTGCCCTCAAAGTCATCCACGTAGACGATGCCGCCTTCGTCCACTGGCGTTGTGGAGATAGCCCGGGCGTGGCCAGGCTGAATCGCAGCTACCTCGGCGGCTACTGTTATATTGGAGGGCTCTTTAGTCGATAGCCCGGGCAGCGCATCCACCGCCCGCGTCAGCCACGGGGCCTCCCGGCTCAAGTTGAGGTCAAGCCCGTACATATTGTTGTTGATGGGGTCATCCCCAACGTTCACCTTTTGCGTAAAGGGCCGCTCAAAGAGCTTTAGAAAGGTACCCCCGATGTTGAAGTTCTCATCAATTTCGTAATCGGCCCGGAGCCCGATCATGGTTTTTTGCTGAAAGCCAAACAGGGTATTATCCTCGAAGGAAACATTAACCGGGACGCCGGATTGCAGGATAGCGTCATTGAGGATCCGCACCTTACCAATGGTGTAATCGACCTCGTAGTCTCTGCCCTCTATGAGTTCCTGGCCGCCAGCCCTCACCCTCACCGATCCGGGTGGGATGTTGAAGGCCCCCAGGGATATTTCGGAGGATACGCTCGATTTGTATTCCCCCCGAATGATAAAGCGGTTCTGCTCTGCCGATTCCTGGGCCAGGAATACAGTGGTTTCGTACAGGGAGTCATAGACGTATTTCCGCCTCAGCTCTTCGTTGTCGATCTGCCGGGCCAGGGCTTCACCGAACGGCTCCAGGACCGGGAACATAATCCGGCCGTTTCGGGGGTTGATGGTCACTCCCGGCACGTAGTCGAATATACCGTCGGGCTGCGGGTCCCCCTGCGTATTCAGGCTATCGAGGTTGAAAATACGCAGGAGGGGGATGCCGGCGATGTTGGTCTCCGGCAGAAAACGCTTTTGGCCCGCTCCCGGGTCATCGTAGAATATATCCAGCCGGAAATCTTCCTGATTGACCTGGAAGGCTCCGATGGGATAAACGTTCTTCATCATCAGGTCCCAGGTGGGGACGTCGGTACGCTGTGTGGTACTCTTCAGCATTTTCACGAAGAGTACTTTCGGCGTCAGGTCGGTAGTATCCGTGCCCACTGTGCTGTTGTTGATTGACATCTCCCCTACCCGGTAGATGCTGCCGTTGTATTCGTACTCAAAAGCCACGGCTAGTACCTGGTCGGGCTGTACATTAATATTTACGGAAATAAAGCCCAGTTCGGGGTGGAAGGTGTACTCAGAGGGCTGCAGCTTACGAGCGCTGACTTTTTCAAAATCGCGGGTTTGCTGCAGGTCAAATTCATTTTTCAGGGTGGAAACCGCCCGGTCGATATCCCTTACCTGTTCGCCCCGGGAGATAATGCGGGAGTACAAGTCGTTAGCAGAGTTATCAGGCAGCAAATCCCGGGCCACGATGTCCCGCTTGTTCCAGTTCGGATTGGAGTTGACCTTGTCGGGGCTAACCAGGCGGTTAGGCTCGGCGAGGTCAGCCAGGGCCACGATATCCCGCACATCCGTAACCTCATTGCGGTCGTTGGTGATCCAGACTTCCAGCTTTTTGATCTTAAACAGGCTGTTGATCTGTGGCAGGTTCTGTAGAGAGCGGTTAAAGTTATCGCGGTTGTAAAAAGTCAGCAGAAAGTGGCGGTTTTCATCGTACTCATCCGCCCGCACCTCGAATTCCTGCACCTGGCTGCCGCCCTCAATCTGAATATTTTCCCGCTGGGAGCGCTGTTGAGAAGCGATAGCCGTAAGGCGGAGGTGACCGAATTTGAGTTCGGTTTTTAGCCCAAACAAGCTCTGCCCGCCCTGAATCAGGTTGCCCCGCAGGGGGAGGCTGACGTTGCCCGCCTCAATTTTTTGAAGAATGGCATCCTCTCCTCCTTCGAAGTTATCGGAATTGTAGTCGAGCTTGATTTGATTGTCAAAGTTAAAGTTGGCGTTGGTATTGTAAGTAGTAGTCAGGTTGAGCTTTTCCCCGATTTTGCCCACGACATTCATGTTGATGTTCATGTCAAAATCGAAGTTAGTCAAATTCCGCTGCCGCTCCGGCAAGTCAGGCCGTTCGGTGCGGCTGGAGTTCACGCCAAAAGTCAAATCGATATTGCCCTGAGGCCGGATATCGACTTCTGTGCCGCCGAAGAGGCGTTCGAGGAGTTTTTCTTTGACGTCAATTTTTTCTATCGGGTCCAGGGCTCCGCCTCCTCCGCCGGCGCTGATACCAGCCAGTTCATTGAAATAAGCCTGCTCGTCTTGTTTCTGCCGCAGGTCGAGGTACTCCTCGAAGGATAGAAAGGTAGGCGGCCGGAAATAGTCGTCGCCAATTTTTTCACTGATGATATACTGATCGTTGGCAGGGTCGAACTCTACATCCTGTTCTACGATATCGGGATCTTTGAGGTCGAACGGGTTATTCTGCGGGTTAGTCAGAAAATCACCGTAGCGTTCGTCAACATCCGGGATCGTGTCCTGTGTACCGGTAAAGGTGGTACGGTAAGGGTGTTCCAGAAAACGGCCACTCCCCATGGCAAAAGTTGCTATTCCACACCAGAAGGTTGTGAGTATCAGTAGTCTATTCATATTTAACAACATGGGATTCTGCACAAGGCATCGCCTAATCCGTAATGAATCAATAATGCCAGCAATGATTGGACTTGTTGCCGATAGCGGCCGGCTGTCATCTGCCCGGCCAAGCGCCAATTCCTGTCATGCCTGCATGTACGCTGTGATTTGGTCCCCTCTGTACGGAGCCAGCCTCTTTTTGTGAAGTTGCCTGGCCCTGCAAGTGGTTAAAAAACTGTTAATTCCACCCGTGTTACGAACACGGGGGCGGGGTGTTTCACCTAAAACGACGGCTTGGTGCTTATTTTGCCCACCCCAACAACTTTAACATTCTCAGGCCAGCTGCCTGGTCAAAACGCTGGCCTGTTTGAAAAGCGACGCAAAGTAACGCAATTTGACAAGGGCAACCAAGGTATAGGCCGTGGGATTTCGCCACCGGTTTTTGTACAGGCGGGTTATTCCGGTCGGGATGGCCTGAAGCAGCAGGCTTAAGACAGCTCTTTGAGCGCCAACTTGATAAGGGTCTCCACCTGTCTTATCCCCGGCTGGGTTTTCAGGATTTTATTCAGGGCTTTTTGGGCCTGAATGCGGTTGAACTGCAGAGCGACCAACGCGGATAACGCCTCCTCTCTAACCGTATTGTCGGCTTGCGGCAGGATTGCCGGAGCTTCGCCCCCACTGTCTTTCAGCAGTTTGTCTTTAAGGTCCAGTATAATGCGCTTCGCTGTTTTAGGGCCTACGCCCTTGATCCGCTTCAGGGCGGCTACGTCTTCTCCGATTATTGCTGCCCTCATTTCGTCGGGCGTCATAGCCGAAAGCATCAGTTGCGCGGTGCTTGGACCGATTCCGGATACGGAAATCAGATGGACAAAAAGGGTACGCTCGGCCGCTTCCGAAAACCCGAATAGCGTATGGCTGTCTTCCTTGATATGGAGATAGGTGAGGATTTTGACGGTTTCCAGCTTTTCGATCAGTGCATAGGTATGCAGGCTGATGTTGATATGGTAACCGATACCGCCGGTTTCTACCACGATATAAGTCGGGCTCTTATGCGCAATATTCCCCTTGATGTAAGTAATCATGATGCAGTCGAAAAGGTAAGCAAATGGAACGGCTGTAATTAGCCCAGGGGCGAAGGTAAGAAGTTCCGCCGGAAAGCGGAAATCCGCGCTGTTCCCGCCCCCTGCGATATTGTCTGTCAGCCGCCCCGCCTCCAAAATAATAGAGGGGATATTAGGCAGGCTCCCCCAAAAGTATCTATTTTACACCCGTTTTGCGAAAAACCTAAACAGGCCGGACCCGGTGCTGAACTAAGAAAACTAACAAAAAACATGTCGAAAGCGAACACCTTTGACTTCGAAAACCAGCCCATGCTCTTCGGGCACCCGGTAGGGCTATTCATTCTATTTTTCACAGAGATGTGGGAGCGCTTTTCCTACTACGGTATGCGCGCTATCCTGGTGCTCTACATCATCAGTTCTGCCACTGGCGACAACCCGGGCCTGGGGTGGGAATCTTCAGAAGCGCTGGCCCTCTACGGTTGGTATACGATGCTGGTCTATGTCATGTCTATCCCCGGTGGCATTCTGGCAGATAAATTCATCGGGCAGAAGCGGACCGTTCTCTACGGCGGGCTGACGCTTGTGGCTGGGCACGGCATACTCGCCGTAGAAGCCCTGTGGGCATTCTATACGGGCCTGGCGCTCATCATCCTCGGCGTAGGCGGCCTCAAACCCAATATTTCCACTATGGTAGGCGGCCTTTACCGGCAGGGGGACGAGCGCCGCGACCAGGGGTTTACGATTTTCTACATCGGCATCAACGTCGGCGCGTTTTTGTCTTCTCTAATTGTAGGTGCCGTTGGGGAGACCATTGGCTGGCACTACGGTTTTGGCCTGGCGGGTATCGGCATGCTATTGGGGCAGATTATCTTTATGCTGGGGCAGAAATACCTCAGAGGGGTTGGCGAGCCCCCCAGCAAGCAGGAAGCTTCTGCCGGCCAGCCCGTGGATTCTTCCTTTGGCGATCTGTTCCAGAACTTGTTCAAAAGCCCCTTGCAGCTGGGCATCACTTTTGCCCTGATCATCGGCGGGTCTATACTGGCTTTCACGGTTTTTGAAGATACGGACCGGTACCTGTACGCTGCCCTATTCCTTTTCCTGTCTGTAGTTGCCGGGCTGATGATGATGATCTATAAAGAGATCAACCCCATCGAAAAAGACCGCTTCATGGTCCTTATCCTTTCCTTTCTCATTATCATTGTCTTTTGGGGCGCCTTTGAGCAGGCAGGGGGCTTGCTCAACATTTACACCCTCAATAAAATTGACCGGGTCGTCAATTTCTTTACTATTGACCTGTTGTTCTACGGAGCGGGCGGTATTCTCGTGCTGCTTGGCATCATCCATTATTTTCAGAAAAAAGACACGTACTACCTGTTCCTGCCAATCGGGGTGCTCATACTGGCGGGCTATGGCTTCTACCGCTCCGATATTTACCAGGACCCCTACGAGATTCCCGCATCGGTATTCCAATCGGTGAATGCCCTCTTCATCATCATCTTCGGTACGTTGGTGGGCAGTTTTTGGATATGGTGGAAGCACAAGGGTTACGAAAGCTCTTCCCTCGTGAAGATGGCCGTGGGCACTATTATTATGGGCGCGGGCTTCCTCTTCATGGCCAAAGCCAGTGCGGATGTGGAGCAATACGGCGACAAAGCTGCGCTCTACCTGCTCATATTGGCCTACCTGCTGCATACCCTCGGCGAGCTTTGCGCCTCACCAGTAGCCCTTTCGTTCATCACCAAGGTAGCACCGGTGAAGTATGTGTCTATCATGATGGGCGTCTATTTTGCAGCCACCGGATTGGGCAATAAAGTGGCCGGGGCTATCGGCGAATCCTCCCAGCTGGAAACGGTAAAAGCGGAGTTGGTGGCCTCCCCGGCGGAGTATGACCTGGCTGCTGACACGCTCATTGCCAAAGCTGACGACTTTGAATTTACCGCCGATGCTTATCTGGAAGGCGGCCAGGTGGTAGTCCGGGAAGGCGGCATAGACGTAAAAGAGCTCCTGCAGCTGGCTCCGCAGGATGAGAACCTCCTGGCTGAGTTCCTGCGCGAAGAATCGGCCAAAGCGGAGACGCCGCTGACGGCGGTGGTCCGCATGACCTACGATCAGGAAGCAAAAACAAAAGTAGACAAGGAAGGGGCCGAAGTTGATATCAGCTTATACAGCGGGGAGATAGAGCTGTTCGAATTGCAAAATCAGCAGGAGTACAAGACCTTCGTCGGCATCTTCATCTTCACCGCTGCCTTTGGCGTGCTGCTGCTGTTGTTCTTCAGGCGCCTGAAAAAGCTAACCCACGGGGCGGAGGATACCACAGACACCCATTTCGAAGAGCAGGAAGGCTACGAAATTGCGGATCAAACAGACGATAAAGACGAGCCCACCCAAGATGATGACGGCTCTATGCTGAACCCTCCAAAATCTTAACATATCTCGGCCGCCGGCTTCTCCCTTCAGGGGTGGTCGGCGGTTGTCTTTTCAGAACGACCAAATTTACAAACCTAGGTCGCCCTCATTCCATCGTTTTTATCCAGGGGCGGAACAAAATGAAGGCTTACTTATGTCTAACCAGCATTTAGAAATCCTTGAACGGGACGGGACCGTATTCGGGCACCCCTCGGGCCTGTTCGTATTGTTTTTCACAGAAATGTGGGAGCGCTTTTCCTTCTATGGCATGCGGGTGCTGCTCGTGAATTTTTTGACGATGACCGCCATTGGGTACAACCCGGGCTGGGAATGGAGCGCGGAAAATGCCGGTGCCCTGTTTGGCACCTACGCCATGCTCCTTTACATTACGCCCATCCTGGGGGGCATTATTGCCGACCGCTACACCGGATACCGCTGGGCGGTGGTTATCGGAGCTGCCATTATGACCCTGGGGCACGCTAGCATGGCTATTGAAACGGAGTTCTTCCTCTACCTGGGGCTGGCCCTGCTGGTGATCGGAACGGGCTTTTTCAAACCCAATATTACATCCATTATCTCCGAGATGTACCAATTTCTACCGGAGAAAAAAGACGGCGCTTATACGATTTTCTACATGGGCGTAAATGCCGGCGCGTTCTTCGGCATGATGCTATGCGGCTATCTGGCCGAGCGCATCGGCTGGAGTTGGGGCTTCGGCCTGGCAGGGATTTTCATGTTGCTGGGCACCCTGCAGTTTTGGCTGGCCCGGCCCCTGTTTGGCACCATCGGCGATGTGCCCAAGCCAGAAGAGGCCGATGAAGAAGCGGATCAGTCTGCCGAAGAAAAAGCCGACGAGAAGCGCAACCCCTTCACCACTTTAGATCAAGTGCTCATCGCTCTTTGCTCCATAATCGGCCTTGGGTATGCCATCAACGACCCTATGTCCAAGATTGCAGGCATTGACATTTTCAGCTGGCTGGCGACAGAGAATCTCGGCGGGCAGTACATCGCCATCCTATTTGCACTTTTCTTGTTCCTCTTTCTGGTCATTTCCCGGATTAGCCGGTACACAAGTGTGATCAGAGACCGCATGATTGCCTTTATCATCTTTGCATTTTTTACGGTATTCTTCTGGATGTCTTTTGAACAGGGGGCAACTTCACTGATCATATTCGCCAGAGATTACACTGACCGGGAACTAGTAGGGGCGTCGGCTACCTTGTTCAATGTGATCAATGCCCTGCTGACCATAGTGCCTTTAGGTATCATTACCTACGTGCTTTACCTTCTCGGAAAAAGAACAGGCCAGAAAATCCCTGCCTCTAATGGCGTTTTGGTGCTTTGTTTCCTGGGCATTTGGGCGATCGTAGGCTGGATGCTCTACCGCGACTTCAACACCACAGCTTACGAAGTCACCTATCAGGCAGAGCAAATACCGGTCATCGATGAGGCCACGGGAGAAATTATGGTCGACCCTGAGGGCGTGCAGGTTTATAATTACGAGCCGCTTACCGAAGATACCGACCGCAGTGCCATCGAAAACGAAGTGGTCGACCAAACCATTATCATCGGTGAGCCTTTCGTCGATTTCCAGCCGGGCCAGGAAGTCAACATTATCACCAAGGACAATGAGGGGCTGGCTTACGGCTTTCTAATGGACGACCGCCTGGAGATGGCCCGCCAACGAGGCGAAGAACTCGGCGTGGACAGCGGGGTGGTCCCCGCCACCATTGTAGAGAAAAAAGAAGACTGGGTGGAAATTACCGTTTCCTGGTTCAGCATCCTGAACTCCTTCTTTATCATCGCTTTCGCTTCCCTGTTCAGCCGCTGGTTTGACAGCAAGTACAACCCGGCTGCCGCTTTCAAATATGGCATCGGGTTAATCACCATGGCTTTGGGTTTTGGGCTGCTGGCTTACGGCTCCGCCGGCATTGAGCCGGGTATGAAAGCCAGTATGATTTGGCTAGTATTCGCCTACCTGTTCCACACATTGGGTGAGCTATCCCTCTCTCCAGTGGGGCTGTCCTACGTCAGTAAGCTGGTACCAGGCAGGATGATCGCCTTTATGTTTGGCATGTGGTACCTGGCTATCGCCATTGGCAACAAGCTGGCGGCAGTGCTCGGGGGCCAGATTGAAAACATTACAGAGGCTTATTCTCTGTCTACCTTCTTCCTCATCTTTACGATTGTCCCTATCGTAGCCGGGCTATTAGTCATGGTTCTGCATCCGGTGCTCAAGCGCTTGATGCACGGCGTCAAGTAAGCGGCCGAAGGCTTAACGCATAACTAAAAAGGAGGTTGAATGCCTGGATTAAAAGGCGCTCAACCTCCTTCTTATTTCCGCCCGCCATGGAAAGCCCTGGCGTCAGGGCCTGGCATTCTTATCAACCGTCCATTTATTCAGGTTGGGGCAAGCCGAAAACATGGGGTCGAGGTCGATATAGGTGGCATCGACTTTTTCCTGAATCCACTCGTTGATGAAATCGCTTTTTTTCGCCTCGATAGCCGCCTGCTGAATCTTGGAATAGTCTCGTTTCAGGTCCGCGATATGAGGGCTGGTGCGCGACTGCAGTTGCACGATGCGGAAGTACTTTTCACCGGTTTGGTCCCGAAACAGGAATGGGGCCGACACCGCGTTGACGTCCATAGTGTCGATGGTAAAATAGATATCCGGGTCAAGGTCGCCGATTTCGAAAAAGGTATTGCCGGTAGCTGGGTTGACCATCCGGCCGTCATTGTTGTAGCTCTGCTGGTCTTCGTTGCCGAAGCGCTTGACAGCCAGGGAGAAGCTGATGGAATCATTTTCGATGAGCTGGCGCACGCTGTCCAGGCGGTTCTTAGCCAGCTGCAGGTCGGCATCGGTAATATCAGGCTTAATCAGGATGTGGCGCACCCGGATGGAGTTGCCCCGCCGCTGTAGCATCTGTATGATGTGAAAGCCGAACTCCGACTCGATAACGGGTGAAATCTCGTCTTTTTCCAGCCGGAAGGCGGCCGCCTCAAATGCCGGCACGTAGCGGCCCCGCTTTGCCCAGCCCAGGTCGCCACCGGAGCGTGCCGAACCATCATCGGAGTACTTGCCGGCCAGTTCTGCAAAATCTTCTCCCCCATCTATAATGCGAGAGCGGATATCCTCCAGAAGGGCGATGGATTTTTCGCGCTCCGTCTCATTGACCTCGGGTTTGATGACAATTTCCCCGATTTCGACTTCGGAATTGAAGTAGGGCAGGCTATCCAGTGGGATCGAATTGAAAAAATCCTTTACTTCAGAGGGGGTCACAGTTACATTGGTCATGATCTGCCCCCGCATGCGCTCAACGAGCAACTGGTTTTTCAGGTCTTCCCGAAACTGGGCTTTCACTTCGTTGATCGATTGGCCGTAGTACTCCTCGAACTGGCTGACGTCGTTATTCATAAAACCGAGTATGCGCTCAATCCTGGCATCCAGCTGGGCTTCGACTTCTTCGTCTCCTACAATTATACTATCCAGCTTTGACTGGTTGAGCAGCAATTTGTTGGCCATGATCTGGTCCATGATGGAGCAACGCACGTCTTCCGGCAGCTCTGACTGCTGGGAGGCCATCAGCGCCCGTTGCTCTTCTATCTCAGACAAGAGCACAAGTTCTCCGCCTACGGTAGCGACTACCTTGTCAATAACTTCGCGCTGGGCGTAACTGCCTGAGCACGCAAACAAGAGGATAAAAAAGCTAATCCAAATTTTCATTGCGGTCTTCATTTTCAATAATAGGTCTTGATGTTGTTGCGCCGAAGCTCCCGTTGGTACATGGCTTCGATCTTATCTTTAAGCAGTTCTTCTTTCCGGTTGCGGAGGATGACCTTGCGGGCCTGCCCTTTAATGTAGGACAGCGGAGCAATATCTTTCCGGTTTTTGACTTCGAATACCTTAAAGTAGTATTGGTACTCCCCATCGCGTTGGCTAAAGTCTTGCTTGGCACTGATATTATCTACTGTAACGGTGCCTCTGGGCATTTCCTGGGCAATATCCTCAACCCGGTACCAAGTGCTGTCGGTCAGCAGATAGGCCTCAGCGTGTTCTGTACAGTAGCTCACCAGTTCCTCCAGGTTGTCCTCCTTATTGTTCCAAAGCCGTCGAAGCTGCTGCGCTTCCGGCACGGGCACCGGCACCTTAATAAAGAAACAACGGGCAATTGGGGTCTCCAGTTGATACTGTTGCTTATTCCGTTCGTAAAAAGTGACCAGTTCCTCTTCCGTGACGGTACTGTCGAGCAGCTCCTGCACCAGTATCTTTTCGTAGTTGTGCCGGATGAGAGAAGCCCGGTAATCCCGTACCAGCTTATCGATGTTGAGGTCACTGGGGATATTTTGTTCGGCTTCGTGCAGCAAAAGCGCTTCCCGCATCCATCGGCTGGCGTGGATTTGTATGATAATGGCGCTGTCTTTGCCGGAGGTCCCTTCCGGAAACATCCCTTCCATATCAGAGATGTACAAGGTTTTGTTATGCACTTTGGCCAGCAGCCGGTCTTCCTGCTCGGTTTCCCCGGTAAATTGGGTGCACCCCAACAGAAAAAGGAGCGGCAGCAAGGGCCTGATTTGCTTGATCATAAGCATTTGATTAAAACGCCGAAAGCCGGGCACAGCGCTCAGGCCCACCCGGCTTTCGCTAGGAGATGCCCTGTTCATTCAACGATCAGGCTTTTGAACACCTTCTTATTGATATCCACTTCATAAGCTTCGCGCAGGGATTCCACCCATTGCGCTTCCAGGTAGTCCTGATAGTCTGCTACTACGTAACCGCGCGCCTCGTCCAGCGTTTTCTCCCGCGGCGGCAGGAGCTCTTCGATTTTAACCACCTTGAAGTTTTGAGACTGTGGGTTGGGTTCTGACTGCGACATAGCGCCAACTTCCCAATCCATGCTCTTGAACTCCGGGTAAAGGGTTTTATCCAGCTTTTTGGACTCGTGGCGGATCAGAGGGAAGGTCGCTTCGGGGTCGTTGTACTTTTCCAATACGGCTTCCGGTTCATTTTCGGCAATAAATGCCCGCACTTCGTCCATCTGGCCCTTCAGCTCATTGGAAATACGGTAGATGCTCGTCTCCGCCCGATTGCCATAGCGGTACTTACCCCTTACCTTTTCATAGAACTTTTCAAGCCCAACGGTATCCTGAGAAGCCTTGTCCCAAACCAGCCGCTTAGTGGCTTCAAAGAGAAGAATACCCTCCTCGTATTCCCGCATAAGGGCTTTGAAATCGGGGTACTTTTTCTCCAGTTGTTGTTCTTCATATCGCATGGCGCTTTCATCCAGGTACTTGTCGTAAAGCACTTCAACCGCGTCGCCCACCGCCTTGCCGCGGCCCATTCGGATGCGGTCGCGGGATGCTCTTTCCAGGTAATTGGCAAAGTCGCCTACTGTCACCTCAAAATCACTGCCGTACTGGAACAGCAACTTGCCGGAGGGCTCTTCCGGCGCCCGCCAGCGGAATGTCAGGAAGGTATCGGTCAGCGATGCCTTGAATTCATCAAGCGCTTGCGGGTATTCCTTCAGCCCTGCATCTTCCTTGATACGGGCAATCATGGCCTGCTTGGCTTGTTCAAAGCGGTTGTCCTTCTTGACTTTATTTTCTAAAGGACCCCGCTCGATGTTGTAAGGTTGTACCCCCCGGCGGGAAATCAACTTTAATATATGCCAGCCGACGCTTGTCTTGACCGGCTCGCTGTAGCCTCCGTCTTTTTTGATGCCGAAGGCAGCCGCTTCAAAGTCTTTGGAAAAACGGTTGATGCCAAAGAAGCCAATGTAGCCCCCCTTAGAGGCGGTGCGGCTGTCTTCGGAGATTGCCTTGGCCATGGCCTCGAAATCTGCGCCTGCCTGCAGCGCTGCGTGGGCACTATCGATGCGTGCTTTAACGGCTGCTTCGTCCTGCGCTCCATCGGTGCGCAGCAGTATATGGGCGGCCTCGACTTCGCCGAGTGCAGGGCGCCGGTCGTGGACCATCAGAGCATGGTACCCCGCATCTGTGCGGATGGGCCCGCTCAGCTCCCCAACCGGTACCTTATAGGCAGCTGTTTCCAACTCGTAAAAGCCATTTGGGAACAGTACGGTGACGTAACCGATACGCCCGCCGTTATTCTTAGCCGATTTATCGTCGGATACGGCCCGGGCGACAGCCTCGAAATCCTCCCCCTTTTGAATGCGCTCCATTGCGGCTTCAATCTCGGCTTTGGCAGCGGCTTCCGCCGCTTCATCGGCTTCGGGCGGTACGGATACCAGGATATGGCTAATGTCTACATCCTGCTTAGACCGCTCGTAGGCCTCCCGGAGCAACCGCTCCGTAACTTCCTTATCGATTAGGTAAGAATCCGCAAGCTGACGGCGGTAGCCCTGCAGCTCCCGCTCGAGCTCAGGAATGGTATCCAGCTGCATTTCCCGGGCCTTGGCCACTTTAAGTTTAAACTTGACGTACAAGTCCAGGTATTCTTCCAGGGAGGATGCCGAAAAATCAGCATTATCGCCATTGGTTTTGGAGTAGATGTAAACAAACTCTGATTTGTGGACCGGCTTGCCGTCCACCGTAAACAAGACCGGGTCATCATCTTGACCCATGCCGAATAGTGGCAAAAGCGCCACCGCCAACAGCAGGAGTGAAAAGCGCTTCATCATCAGGTTGAGCATATTAGGATTATTTTATAGTTTTTAGTGTTAAATCTGATTAACCGCCGCAAAATTAGCAAATTACCCCACCCTAAAAAACCCAGCTTCGGCCGAGGTGCGCCTGGCACTTGCCAATACGGTCATTGGGCAGGCGGGGCGTAGGTTTCCTGGTAGGCCCGGCAGACCCGCTCCCCCACCGAGGTAAAGACTTCGTACTCGATGGTATTCAGCGCTTTGGCGACCTCCTGAACGGTTGGCTGACTGCCAAATACCGTAACCGTGTCGCCGATACCCACACCGGGGATGTGCCCAACGTCAGCCATGCACATGTCCATACAGACATTGCCTACAAGAGGCGCCAACTGCCCCCTGATCAGGACCTGATGCCGGCCATTGCCCAAAGCCCGGGGCACGCCATCCGCATAGCCAATGCTCAGGGTGGCGATTCGCCGTCCGGGCGCTACCTGCCCCATGCGGCTGTACCCTACCGTTTCTCCTGGCTGAAGCACTCTTACCTGCGCCACCTCGGTCTGCAGTTCCATGACGCGCTTAAGCGAAGGTTGCAGCACCTGGGTAGCATCTACGCCATAAAGACCGATGCCCAAACGCACCATATCCATATCATATTGTGGGAAACGGGCAATGCCGCCGGAGTTCAGCAGGTGTCGGCCAAAAGAGCTGGAAACGCTTGCCCGCAGCGTATCGGCGGCTTCCGAAAAGCGCTTGGCCTGATGCTCCGTGAAAGCATCGTGCTCGGCCTCCCCGCTGGCTGCCAGGTGGGCAAAGGCCGTTTCGAGCTTTAGGCCAGCCTGCGACTGAAAAAAGGCAGACAGCCGGGGGGCGGCTTCTGGCTCGAAGCCCAAACGGTTCATACCCGTGTTGAATTCGAGGTGCACGGGTAAAGTGGCACCCGAGCGCTCACCTATGGCATTAAGTGCATTCAGTAGCTGAAAATGGCCTACGACGGGTTCCAGGTTATGCTCAATCAATGCGGTAATCCCGCTGCTGTTCGGATTGAGGACCATAACCGGGCACTTGATCCCTGCTCGCCGCAACCGCACGCCTTCCTCAACGTAGGCGACCGTCAGATAATCAACTGCTTCTGCTTCCAAAGCCCGGGCTGTCTCAATCAGCCCGGCTCCGTAGGCGTTGGCTTTGACCATCACCGCCATTTGAGTGCCAGGCTTAAGGGCGGCGCGGTGCTGTTCGAGGTTGTGCCGGAGGTGGTCCAGGTCAACCCGAAGCTTGGCCGGGTGCACGGGCCCGCCCATTTGCGCCATCAGGCGGCTTCTGACCTCAGGGTCCGCCACGTATAGCAAGACCGTCGTATTGGCAAGTTGGTGGAAAGGCTGCGGCAAAACTAGCGGATTCCCGGCGGGCAGAGCGGTGGCAGCAACCTGCCCGGCAGCCGCCTTTACCAACTGATGCGAATCGCACCCGATTACCAGCAGTTGGGTAGCCCCGCTGCGGGCCACTGCTCTCAGGATGCTCTCCAACGGGGCCGACGGGTCCTGGACAACGAGCAGCTTCTCCGGCCGTTCCGTCAGTTGCGCCCCATAGCCCGCCATAAGCGGCAAAGGGTGGAAGGGCCCATCTTCTGAAAAGTAAACGAACCGGCAATTGTCACCATCACTGTACAAACTCTCAAACCGCACTGTCGCCATAAACTACACGCTGCTATAAGTCAAAACCAATGTCGGTGCGATAGTATTTTTTCTCAAAATCGATGCGCTCTGCGTTCACCAGAGAACGGCCTACCGCTTCCTTGAAATTATCCGCTACGGAGGTCAGCGCCAATACCCGCCCCCCATTAGTGCGAAGGACGCCATCTTCCAATTTGGTACCCGCGTGCAAAATCAGGCTGCCTTCAACCCGGTCGAGGCCGGTGATAGGCTTGCCTTTCTCGTAGGCCTGGGGGTAGCCACCCGACACTAAAAACACGGTGGCCGCGCTGCGCTCTTCGATTTCCAGGGCCACGCTTTCCAGAGTGCCGTCATCCAAGGCAGTCATCAGTTCTACCAGATCTGATTTCAGGCGGGGCAAAACGACCTCAGTTTCCGGGTCGCCCATCCGGCAATTGTACTCTATAACGTAAGGGTCATCCCCTACTTTAATCAGCCCCAGGAATATAAAGCCCTTGTAGGGGGCATCAATCTCATCCAACCCGGTAAGGGTGGGGCTGATGATCCAGTTTTCGACCTTTTTCAATAATTTTTCATCTACAAAGGGGACCGGTGAAATTGCCCCCATGCCCCCTGTATTCAGGCCAGTATCGCCCTCCCCGATCCGCTTGTAGTCTTTGGCAATGGGCAAGACTTTGTAGCTTTTTCCATCGGTAAGCACGAAAACAGAAAACTCAATACCATCCAGGAATTCCTCCACAACAACCTGCTCGCTGGCTGTACCAAATTTACCGCTCAGCATAGCTCTGAGCTCAGATTTGGCCGTTTCCCGGTCCTTAATAATCAATACGCCTTTGCCCGCTGCCAGGCCATCTGCCTTAAGCACCACGGGCAGGCTATGCTGCTCCAGGTAGGTGATGCCGGCTTCCAGGGTATCGGGGGTAAAGGTAGCATAGCCTGCCGTCGGTATGTCCCGCTTCACCATGAATTCCTTGGCAAATGCTTTACTGCCCTCTAGCTTAGCGCCCTTGGCGGAAGGCCCTATTATCCTTACGCCCTTCAGATGGTCTTCTGCCTTGAAGTGGTCATAAATGCCCCGGACCAGAGGCTCTTCCGGACCGACAACCACCATTCCGATCTCTTGCTCGGCCACAAAATCGCCTACTGCCACAAAGTCATTGGGGTCCAGTGGCACATTGGTGCCGTGCGCTGCGGTCCCGGCATTACCCGGGGCAATGTACAAGGCATCGCAAAGCGGGCTTTGGCTGATTTTCCAGGCGAAAGCGTGTTCCCGCCCTCCACTCCCTAGCAAAAGGATTTTCATGCGCTGTATTTTTGGGGCAGCTCGCACTGCCTGCTCTTTCGCACAAATATACTGACGATTGATGGGTTTACAACCTCTAAGGGCGGGTATTGGCGGCAAATCTGACGGCCTGAGGGCGAATATTCCGTTATGGCCCGTAACTTACCTGCCGGTTAAACCGTCTCTTGCCAAACACCAAATCCTTTCCGCCCTATGCGTACTCTTATCCTTTTCTGCTTGCTGCTGCCGGGCTTTGCACGGGCTCAGGTTTCAGATTACTTCACCATCAAGGGAGCGGTGGTACATGAACGTACGGGCGAACCGCTTTCTCACGCCCACGTCGGCATCCCGGACCGGGGTATCGGCACGACCACGGGGTACGATGGGGGTTTTCTGCTCAAGCTGCCCGCGTATTACAAGGGGGCAACCCTAACGGTTTCTTATCTGGGCTTCAAAACTTACCGGATTCCGGTCCGGCAAATCCGCCAACCCTTTACGGTGCGCTTGCAGCCCTCTCCGGCCACTCTGCAGGAAGTCATCGTCATGGATGAACAAAAAGTAGAGGATATCATCCGGAAAGCTGTCCGGCGGATCCCGGAAAATTACCCGGACTACCCCACCTCCATGCAGGGCTTCTACCGGGAATCCAAAACTGATGCCGACGGGGCGTATATCTATCTGGCGGAGGGGGTACTTGACCTTTACAAGCGCAGTTACCAAAACGAAAAGGAAGGGCAAGTGGGCCTGATACAAGGGCGGCAGGTAGGCCTGGTTTCGGAAGAAGAGCTGCGGGCGCAGACGGGGTTCTCCTCAGGGCATTTAGCTTCCGACCGGTTTGATATTGTCAAAAACCGGGAGGACTTTATTGATGAGCGTTACTTTGAAGCCTATAAATACTGGGTGGAAAACATCACGACGCACAACGACGCCCCCGTCTACGTCATTGGGTTCGACCGGGCAGAGGGCGCCTATGCTGCCCGTATGAAGGGGCGGGTTTTTATCGATACCCTGACCTTTGCCTTCATCCGGGCAGAATTTGAGATATTGCCGGATGCCCAGCGCAAATACAACGATTACCCCCTTTATACCGGCAACTGGAAAGGCAACCGCTACTTTGTCAATTACCGGCAGGTGAACGGCCACTGGCACCTGAGCGAAGCGCTGCGAGAGGGTTTCTGGCGGGATGGTGGCGTATACACCAATGAGCTAATCGTCACCGAGGTCAAACCGGGCCGTGGCAAAACCATCCCTTATATGGAGCGCCTCGGCCGGGACGAGCGCTTCCTGTCCCTTACCGGCACTTACGACGAAAATTTTTGGGCTTCTTACAACACCGCCCCCATTAATGACCGGGCGCTCGCTGAAACGGTACAGCAGCTCAACAACCAGAGCAAGGCTAACGAGGTTTTTGATACGACATTTATGAATCAACTACAGCGGCAACGCGATTCTGTAGCCGCAGTGTCGACGACCACCACACGCGCAGCCGATAGTACGGCCTTTGCCTATACTGCTCCGGCGGGTGGCTTCCAGCAGGAAATCAGCAAATGGGGTTTTCACTTCAGCTACGGGCTGGGCGCGCACTTCCTGCACACTGCCGCCGGGCGGTACGAATTGCAGTACCTTTCCCAACCCGAAGCTGCCCCCATCCTGGCTGTAGACGAGACTATCGATGCCCGGGCTTTTGAGCCGCAATACCAGATAGCGACAGATATTACTTACAAAGGCCGGTACGTGTTCCGGTTTGACTTCACCCGTGATTTCACCAACAGCATTTACCGGGCATCCGCGGTGGGCGCAGGCCTTCAATTCAACCTCACCAAGCGATACCGGCCCTTTTTTGTCCGCCCCCTTGTGCAATACAGCCGCTTATTGTACGGCCGGAAAGTAGGTCAGGCTGACAATGATTTTGGCAATTTTAAGGCAGAGGGCAAAAACTTCAAAGCTTCCAAAGTCAATATGTACTACGGCAGCCGCGTGCAAAATCTGATGCTAACACTGGAAATGGCGCTGGAACTCAATCCCGGGCGGGAGCTCTTCCTTAGGGCAGGGTACCGTTTGCCATTCCAACACCGACAGCGGCTGTTTCTTTGGGAGCGGAAACGGGTTTTCCGAAAACGCGCAGAATTGCCGGTAGACCATCAGGTGGTCGTCAGAAGGGATGGCGTGCCATTCGAAGGCGCAATAGACGGCATGGAGCCCGCCTTATCGCTGACCATCGGTATCCTTAGCAAATAGGGGGTAGGGCAGCTTTATAGGAAAGGGCAGCCTTCACAGCAAGTTTAACCCTTCCAATCGAGTTGCAGGCTGTCGAAAGGAACCGGTGACGGACGGCCCGGTTGTTCGACTTGCAACTGCCAGCCCGCCGACTTGACGATAAAGCTGATGATGTTGATCAGTTGATTGCCTTCCAGTTCTGCTTCCCGCATCAGGTCGCTTTCCCGGGCTTTTGATTTCAGCATAGCTTTTGCATTGGCGTTGAGGCGGGTATAATCCTCGGCAGTGAAGGTATTAAAGAAACTTTCCGACAGGTTTTTGTAGGTAATGCTGTGGTCGATGGAGAGCACCTCGGGCTCCGGGATATTGCTGAGCAGGACGATCTTACGGGTGCTGTCGGCGGTAACCTTCATGTTCTTGAGGTCGTACCCCACCAAGACTTTGCCCTCTACCTGAAGGATGGCCTTTTTAGAGAAAGAAAAGGTGCTGGGCATGGGCACATAAACCGTAAACCGGCGGATATTGGTCTCATCGTAGAGTTCGCTAAAGTGCCCTTCCACAGTGACCAGCTTGCAGGCCTCCTCGATGCGGTTCAGGATTACCGTGCTATTTTGTAGGGTTTGTTCCTGCGGAGCGCTGCTGCGGAGAAGGGCATACGCCAGCCCAAAACCCAGTACAAAGACCGCCAGCAGGCCGACGATCGCGAATAGCCGTTTGATCATTGGATATATTTTAGCAAAAGCTTAGTCTACTGCTGAGGTAACCTCGTACCGCAGGTTATCGTAGCCCTTTAGCACCGCTTTGACGGAGCCCACCGACAAGGGCGACTCAATCAGTACAGGCAAGCGGTTAGCATCATCGGTCACCCAGATATTCATCTCCGTATCTTCGTCAAAAATATCTCCAGCAATCACCTCGGGTTGCACCCTTATGGTATTAAACCGGCCCATCCCTTTGACCTTCACCTCCTTTTCCCGGCCTTCGTAGTGCATGCGGAGCGGCCAGGTTTCCTTGTCCATAAAAATCTTCAGTGGGATAACATCCCCTTCCTCATACTCCGAAATATCGAGATTGCGCAGGTAGTAGACCATAGAGAGCACATCGTGCATACAGTGTTCAATCTGATAGTTGCTCATCTCGGCCGTTTCCTTGGATTTGCCGCGGAGAGAGTATGCCATGCCCTTTTTTTGATTAAAGGTGACCCGGTCGTACAAGCGGTATTTTCCTTCCTCAATATCCCGGATGGATACTTCCGGCAGCAGCGTTTCTTTATCGACGTAGCTGTCGTAGTAGTCACGTACCTTGAAGAACCATTCGTAGGAGCGGTAGGTCTTGCCTACGGCCCGAAGATGATATTGGTCCTCCAGCTCGTTGACTGAAAAGGTCACTTCACCCGCCGACAACCAGACAAAATTCCAGTTGTAATACAGTTTATAGGTAATCCGCTCCCCGTCCTGAAAAGCGCGGTTGTCTACAGAGCAGACATTGGACTGCGCGGCGGCTGTGGCGGCATTACGTTCCATGGCCGCTTGTTCAGGGCTCCTCTGCACGGGGCCCAGGCTGGCGAGCAGCAGTAGAATGGGAAAGGCTATTGCGTTTATTTTCAGGGGCATTTGTTTCATAACCGAGTGACTTTAGGACATTTATTTTGACGATAAACGCCATTCCAAGTAACGCCGGCAAAGCTAGATTTAGTATAAAAAGCCCAAAGGTTGCGGCGAGGATGCTCAGCTCATTATCGGTAAACGGCCCCCAAATAATCAGGGCGGCCTCCCCTCTGGCCAGCAGTGCCGCCACCGGCGGGAGGGGCACGCTCGCCTGAAAAAGGAAGATGGCAGCGATGCCGCTCAGCCCGGCCAGCGCAGGCGCATGGATGCCGAAAAACCGCGTCAATAATAAGTATTGAAGGCAATACACGGCGTAGCGGGCAAAAGCAAGCCCAAGGGCGATGCCCAGCTGCCGGCGGTTGAACTGCCCTAGCTGAGCAGCCTGCTCCCGCCACTTCCGGGGCAAGGGCAGATGCGGTGCCCATGCGGCCAACCAAGGCAGGTTGAAATAAACGATGTAGACCAGCAAAAGGCCGGCGGCCAGAAGCCACCAAAAACTGCTGATGAGCAGCTGCGGAAGGCCGGCTTGCATCTGTAAATAGTAAAGTGCCCCGATCAGGCCGCCGGTAAACAAGGCGATTAATTGAGCCATATTGCCCGCCATCGTAGCCAATATAGCCTGCCAGTTGTGTTCAGCAGGCACCGCCAGCACCCGTCCCCCATAGTCTCCCACCCGGTTAGGCGTGAAGAGGGAGAGCGTAATCCCAGCCGCTACTGCCCGGAATGCCGGCCAGGGGCCTATGCGCCAGAAACCATGCAGCAACCAACGCCACTTCTCGCTTTCCAAAGCCCAATTGACGGGCATGAGCAGCAGGGCGGGCAGCAGCCACCATTTGTCTTCTCCTTTCAATTGCTGCAGCAGGGCTTGCCAGAGGTGGGCGAGCTCGTCCTGCCCGCCAATCTCCCGGTGCAAAATAAACAGCAATCCTATCAAGACCAGTGCCTTGAACGACCCGTCTACCCATAGCCGGTATTGTCTCAAAAAGGCATTCATGGTATCGCTTTTTGGTCCAAAATCGTTCAAAGCATTTGTTGTACCGGCAATTTAGACTATATTGCAAGCAACGCCATCAGGTGCTTAATATAACTGTCTTTTTTGAAAACATCAGCAGAAGCTTACCGGCTGCTCGGCGTAGACCCGGGTACCAATATTCTGGGGTATGCCATCCTGAATATTCAGGGGCGGCAAATGCACCTCTGCGATATGGGGGTCATTTATCCCGGCAAATTTGAGACCCACCAGGAAAAACTACAGCATATTTTTGAGCGCTTGCAGCATATTGTGGAAACCTACCAACCGCGGGAGATGGCTATCGAAGCCCCTTTCTACGCCAAAAACCCGCAGTCCATGCTTAAGTTAGGGCGGGCACAGGGCGTAGCGATTGCGGCAGCCATGACCAAGGGCGTCCCGATTACGGAATACTCCCCCCGCAAGATCAAACAATCCGTAACCGGCAAAGGCAACGCCAGCAAAGAACAGGTGGCAGCTATGCTCGGCAATATTCTGAAGTTTGATATCGATGATTATTACCTGGACGCTACCGATGCCCTGGCCACGGCAGTATGCCACTACTATCAGTCAGGATCCGTGCTAAAGGGGCAAAAGCGCTACAATGACTGGGGCAGCTTTCTAAAAGATAACCCTGGCCGCAAAGCCTAAAACATAGCCTAAGGGGACGCGTCCCTGGGCCAGTTCGGCGGAGGGGCCGGATGCAGCCTATTCTGCCCCAAGCAGCGCGCGCACTTTTGCGGCCAGTGAGGCCATATCATCGCTGCTCATCTCAATAGGCTGGCGGGCAATGTTCATTTCGGCTTCCTGATTGAAGGGAATCAAGTGGATATGGGCGTGGGGGACTTCCGTGCCTACGACCAATACCCCAACCCGCTTGCAGCTCACCACGGCTTCTAAAGCTTTGGCCACTTTCTTGGCAAATACCATGGCGCCACCCAGTACTTCGTCCTCTACATCAAACAAGTAATCCACTTCCTTTTTGGGCACCACCAGGGTGTGCCCCTGCGTGATCGGGCGGATGTCCAGAAAAGCATAGTAGCGGTCATCTTCCGCTATTTTATAGGAGGGGATTTCCCCGTTGATGATTTTGGTAAAGATAGAAGCCATAAGGTATTGCTTTAGCCGATTGAAATTTCCATGATTTCGAAATCAATACTGCCACGGGGCGTTTCGATAGAGGCGACCTCTCCTACTGCTTTCCCGAGCAAGCCTTTGCCGATGGGAGAGCTGACTGAAATCTTCTTGGCTTTCAGGTCCGCTTCTGATTCAGAGACCAGCTTGTACTTTACCGTCTTACCGGTTTTGGTATTCTTGATCAGGACATTGGAAAGCACCGTGACCTTGGAGGTATCGAGCTGGCTCTCGTCGAGTATACGGGAATTGGAGAGGGTCTTTTCCAGCTCACTGATTTTTAGCTCGAGCATGCCCTGCGCATCTTTGGCAGCATCGTATTCTGCATTTTCCGACAAATCGCCTTTTTCCCGCGCCTCAGCGATGGCTGCGGCTACTTCTTTACGGCCTTTCGTCTTCATCTCATCTAATTCGCTCTTGAGCTTTTCGTAGCCTTCTTTGGTCAAATAATGTATACCTGACATAATCTTAGGTTTTAGAATCCTGTGGGATTTTAGCAGCCGGCTTACCCGCCAACATCCGTGTGGCCTTGCCCGTTACCAGGGCTAATGCACTTTTTACTATTGCCGGGCTATGAAGCTCCTGGCCTGTAAAGGCACCGGTTGCTCGCATCAGGCATCTGTGAATCATGAGCCATGAAATTGTATTGGCTCCAAAACTGCATTTTCCGGCTGTAAGGACAAATTCCCAACAGGCGCTTACTGATAAAATAGCCCGCTGCTCTTTAAATTGCCAACGACTCTTGTTTCTGCGGTGCCACATGCTAGAAAATTCAGCCCTTCTGAAAGGTTAAACCCACCAGAAGAATACGGCTTACCACGGGAAAACAGTCAGAAAAGAAAGCGAGTCGTAATGAAGCAGAGCAGGGAGCTTCCTGTTTCTACATGAAAAGGCAAGAACGCTTCTGCTCAATGGACAAAAACGTTCTTGCCTTAATAATAAACAAATGTAAGCATTCCCTTAGAAATAGTCAAGTGCTGAGGGCAGTCTTGCCTATTTCCGGGGGATTTAAATGGAAATGCGTACGCCGATATTGTGGGTGCCGTCCCATACCCGGGTGGCCCGGTAAGCATAATCGATAGCAAAGCGGGAAGCCCGCTGCTCGGGGGTATCTTTACCTAATGGCACAGCAATCGTAGCTCCGGCACTCAATCCGGTGTAGATAGGGTCGTCGAAGGTATCTGCATCACCGGCGCCAAACTCGTAGCGATAGCCGGCACGAACCATGAACAGGTCCTTGAAGGCATACTCCATGCCACCCCCAATCTGGTCTTGGGAGAAGGAGTTGGATGTAAAGTTTGCGACCGGCGTGAAGCGGTGGATACCGCCCGCCAGCAAGAAGTCATAAGACAGCCCGATGTTCAGCATAGAGGGCAGTTCGAAGTCGGCTGAGCGCTGGTTAAAGGTCAGCTCATAGCCGCCGCCATTAGGCGAAGGCCCCTGTGTAGTCAGCCCTTCGCCTCCGTACTGCATGCGAGAACCAATGTTGCGCAACGCGATACCGAATTTGAAGTTGTCATTTGCACCCGTTACATATTGCACGCCGGCATCCAGGGCAAAACCAAAGGCATTCACATCCGCAATGGATTCAGAAACGCCCCGGAACAACACCCCTACGGAGATTTTATTCTCAAAAGTATGAGCGTAGCCTATCCCCAGGTTGAAAAAACTGGGCGAGAAGGTAGAACCCGTCCCCCCCGGCTGATCGGTGGTCGTCACGGGAATATCGCCAAAGTCCATGGACATCAGGCTAATCCCGATGGCACCTGACTCGCCGATACGCTGAGAAATGCCAAGGCCGTTGAGCAGAATATCTGTACCCTCCAGATAACGGGCGTGGCCTAGCTGCACCTCGGTTTTGCTGATGCGGGACAGCCCCGCCACGTTAATGCGCATGGCTTCAACGCCAGAGACAAAAGAGGTCGTCATAGAGTGCAGGCCGGCGCTTTCTGCCCAGGGGTTCAACAGCAGCTGTGCAGCCCCGGCTTCCCCCTGTCGGTCGGGGTTACCCGCCAATGCTACATTCGCAGCTCCCCATACCAAAGCCGCAGCGAGTATTAAAGTAGTAATTTTATTCATACCAAATATTTTGAGGAGCTTCCCGCCCCGGCAGCGGGGCGGGAAGGCTCTCTAAATTTTAAAATACAAACGGAATCACGGTTCCTTACAGGCCAGAAGGATCAAACTGCCGGTTGACACCGAACCATTTGATCGTCCGTTCTCCAAGCCCTTCCGCAGCAACGTGGATCAGGTACACCCCACTGGCTACCGGAATACCTTTGCTGTTGTTGAGGTCCCATTCCAGTGCCGGGTTGATCTGCGCACGCTCGACGGCGCGGTTGCCTCCATCGGGCGCTACGCCAACTTCGTCACGATTGTACTGACGGATGAATTTGCCCTCCAGCGTGTAGATGGTAACGACACACTTTGCCGGCAAGTTGGTGATCTTCACGGTAGTGGTAAACTGTGAAGTTTCGTAATCGGAGAAGCCGTAGTAAGGGTTAGGCACGACCAGAATGTCCTCCAGCGCGCTCTCGACACCAGCCTCGTCCAATTCATTCGGCGCAGCATTTTCTATGCTGAATTGGTAGAGCGGGTGGTAGTTATTCTCACCCGTACCGGTTCGCTGATCGCCATTGTCCATATCACCATCATCCAGTTCTACCTGGTATGGATTGGTCACCCGCATCTTAACAGTTACCTCACTTGGGATCAAGCCCTCCGCGTAGCTGTTCATGCTGAAGTCCTCATTGGCTACTAAAATGCCTGCCCAAGTCACTTCCCGCAGGGAACGTACCTTAGCAAGCGTCTGTGGCGAGCCAAAGTTCTGGCGGAACGTAGCGCAGCTATCGTAAGGCGTCTTTGTTACATACACCATGTGGTGCCCACCTACATAGTACGGAAGCAACCCAAGCCCAAAGATTTCTGGAATTACCAGTTGGCTGGATGGGTTGAACATCATGTCACCACCGGTAATGCCATCGGTAAAGTCGATAGCAGAAGTATCCAGGAATTCATTATCCGCCCGGTAGATTGAGCTTTCACCGAAGAAAATATTCAGGCGCTGGCCCGTCTCCACATCAATAGCGTAGCCGGGGAACCAGCCCATGCCTATTGATTCGCCCTCTTCTTCGACCGGCATGCCATTATCGTCTGCTTCCTTGGTTACAGAAGGCGAAGCCCGCAGATCGAACTGCTCTGTACCCCCCTCAGTGACGAAGCCACTTTCGGTGTAGAAACGGTTGGCAGACTCCACGACCACGCAACGGCTCCAGAGGTCCTTGTTGGGTGTGAAGACGATATCAACGTTGTTGAGATCTGCCAGGTCCATTTGGTTACGGACGATGCCGCTACCGCTGTTGTTGGTCCAAACCGGGCTGATAAATGGCAGTTCAAAATCACCCCGTGCCGTCCAGTCCAGCAAGTAATAAGGCATAAATGGCGTTTTCCCAAATTGAGTCAACCCGCCATCGGGGTCAAGCCCCGCGTCATCCTGGCCATCAGCTGTGCTCATGTAGTCAAAGTAGCCGTTATCGCCCGGTGCGCCAGTTAGATCTGTATTCTCGGGGATAAAGGACAACCAAAACTCTGCGGAGTCGCCGCGGGCGTAGTCTACCTCAACGCCTACGTAGCCGTTTTCTTCGGTAGCCTGAGACCCTGGCTCCGGTACCTGGCCAATATTGACAGAGAAACCGAATTCGGGGATGATTTGCTCATTGAGCACCTCTATCGTCCGGGCAGCCATGATTTCCGTATCCGTATCCAGGTCACGGAGCACCCAGCGGGCGTCATCGTCCAGGACATCGTCGTCCAGGTTGCTGTCTATAAACTGGATTTCGTAGTTGCCATTCACCACATCCAGTGGGTTGTAAATCAGTATATCGATTGGGCCACCGCCCGGTGCGTAAGTGAGGTTGCCTTTGTAATCGCTATTGCTGGCAAAGGCTTCTTCTACGGCATCTACTGTACCATCGCTCAAATCCAGGAAGTTCTGGCCGGCACCCACACCATCAAGGCGTGTAATTACCACACCATCACCGTACTCCGCATTGAGGTCTTGGTATATAATCGGCCGTGGGATGGCAGTGTAGGGCAGACCATCGCCGTTTGGCCCGATGTTACGACGGCCTTCGAGGTAAGGCTCGGGTTGCCCCAGCACCGTTTCCGGATCGAATGGCTCATATTCGTTGTAAGCGTAGGCTACGGCCACAAAATAATATTGCTTGTGGTTGATCAGCCCCCGGTCACCCTCAGCGAATTCATCTTCTGTAATCCGGAAAGTGTGCTGAACGCCCCGGTTCCGGCCTTCCACCTGCAACTCAGGCACGTAGTAGGGTTCACCTGTGGGGTTATCGACCGCTACCCAGTTGAAGAGGCGGTCAACGCCGTTGGTGATATCCACCTGGGCCACCAGGCGGACCCGGTTGGCATCTTGGATATTCTCGGGAGTCAGGCCGATATTCGGGCCAGATACCTGGTAGATTTTATAGCCTTCGAAAACGTAAAGGCTATCCTCTACCGTTTCCGGGATTTCGAGGCCGCGCTGAGCGTATGCCTCGAAGGCATTATTAGAAGTCTCCTCATCGTTCGTCAGGATGAGAATCAGCTCTTCATCCAGTTCGATGATATCGATATCCGGCGCATCCGGGCCATCTACCAACTCGAAGCAGTTGTCGAACAAGGCCTGAGCGATGTCGTCCGCCTGCTGCAACTGACGGATGGAGGGGCAAGGATACGGCTGATCGGGCACCCATACCACACCGATGATCAGCTCGTTCACTGCACCGGGGTTCAGGAGGAAAGGCCCAGAAGCCTGAATTGTACGGCGGTCAAGCCCGAGCGTTACATCCGCCTGGCACATTGACCATCCGTCCGGATCGTCCGGAGCTTCTGTAAAGGCGTAATCAATTTCTATATCACTAGCCTGGTAGCCTTCTCCACCGTAGGTAAAGGACTGCCCGTCGGCCCAGCTGCCTGTGAGGTAGCGGTAGTACTGAAGAGCGTTGTTAGGGTCTGTTGTACCCGGAAGCGGCGTACCGACGCTACCATTATTATAGTAGGTGAAGGAAGACATGCCCAATTCCAGTTCCACGTCAGGCGTTTCGCCCGGGCCAATAGGCACCAGTACGCTATCCTGATCGTAACGGAAAGGGCCTAGCGGGCCACGGAAGTAGTCTACACCAAGCAGGGGTACCTCATCGCAGTAAGTGTTCACACCTTGGGGGCAAGTACAACCGGTCTGGCCATCCAGCGCATCCTCGTTGTATACATAAGCCATGCTACGGAGCGTATCGCAACCAATAAAGTCATCGGTATAGCAGCCCAGGTCAGGGTCTACCCACATGGCAAAGAAAGTGGAATCAATGGGCTCCAGTGCCCGGTTGATCAGCTTATAGCGCTGAAAGGTCATATCGTTCAGCTCATCGTTGGTGGCGTAGGCAAAAGCCTGCACTTGTACCTCCATACGGATGGGGTCGGCATTCGACTGCGTGTGAACGTTACCGTTATCGTTATAAATCCAGAACACCATTTCGTCTGGGTATTGAGGCTCTGTACAGCCACGGATTTCGATGATGGGGTAGTCGCCATTGACTGGGTTGTACAAGCCATCACCATCTTCATCCCAGAATCCGGCCAGGCCCTGAGAAGTATTGGGCAGCTCAAATTCGTTTACTTCAAAGAAGAACGGGTTGCCGCGAGCCGGCCAGCCACGGACACCGGTTGGAATTTGAGAAGCCTCGTAGGGCGTACCGTTGTCGATAGCCTCATTGTAAAGACGAATGTGTTCGTCAATTTCAGCGCCGGTTACGACGAAGAAGGCGTCCCAATCTGTACAAGTCTGCTGATCCGTCTCACCCGGGTTTTCCGCATTAAGCGGAGTCAATGGCCCAGGCCAGAAGTCAGCCTGTCCGCCGCTACGGCCGTAGGTTTGCGCGGCCACCTTCAGGTTACCGGCAGCATCAACGCCACCGAGCCAAACGGCACCTGCAAAAAGAGAAGACACAGCTGGCTCTGTGGGCGGCACCTTCGGCACCACATAGAGGCCGTCATTACCATCCCACCAAACATCGCCACCGGTCGTCAGGCGGGCGCGAACGTTGTTCACAGCCTGATCACGCTGTGCTTTAGCGACATCGCAATTGCTCCGGTAGCTGATTCGGTCATTGTCATTATTAGGAGCATTCTCTTGATCGGGATTGATGTGGGCAGATGCCACAGCAACCGAGAGAACGGCTCCCAATAAAGTGAATAATATTTTACGCATAGCACGTATTTTTTATGATTGAAAGATTATAAAGGCCCGCCCTGCGGCCCCGTACGGACCACAGGTAACGGTAAAGTTGTATTAAAAGTCAAAAATAGCACCCAGGTAAATCCGGCGTGGGATACTGAAGAAGTTCGGGTTCAGCATCCGCCACTGGTAGGAAGCCAGGAAGGCATTCACATCACGCTGCGTGGCATCGATACTGGCAATCTGGCTGCGCCCAAAGGGTGACGCCAAGTAGCCATCATCATCCGGTGCACCGGTAGCTGAGTATACATCGATGACGTTGCGGCGGTCCAGCAGGTTAGACACCCGGCAGTAGATGTTCAGCCCCATATTTTTCCCGATGTTGAAGTTTTTGTCGATCCGCGCATTCAGGACAAAGTTCCAGGGCAAACGCGCGCCATTCAGGGAACCAATCACACCAGCGCCACTCAGCTCAAGCGGCTGAAGCCTTGCCGTGTAGGGGCGGCCGGAAACGGCTGTTCCCTGCAGGTTGAGGCCTGCATTGGCAAAAATGTCCGCGCCAAACAAGCGAGGGCCGTTGTAGCGCTTGCCGGAACCGTAGCGGTAATCCAGGACCGCAACGATCCGGTGCCGCTCGTCGAAGTTGAGCGGGAAAAGCGTCCGCAGTACGCCCCGGTTAGCTACGTTACGCTGTGATTCGGCATTGGAACCCGTACCATCTGCAAATTGAAGCGTGTAGTTCAGGTTCAGCGATACGTTGCCAGTCCGGCGCAGGTCATAGGCAAAAGAGAAGCCCTTGACTGTACCGAAGTCCAGGTTGTCAAATGTCGTGTACCGGCCAATAACGGGCACCGGGAAGAAAGTCCGAAGCTGAATCATATCGCGCATTTCCTTGTAGTAGGCCGCGATCTTCAATGCTGAAGAGTTAGACAGCTTCTGCTGGAAGCCTACCTCGTAGTCGATAGTACGCTCCGGGCGCAGGTTCGGGTTGTTCTTATCGGTGTTGGGCCGGTCAAAGAAGTAGAAGTAATCTCTCGGTGATGCAATCGCGTTGGTCGGCGGGCGCTGCACCAGGATATCGTAGTGCGCAAAGAAGTTGGCCTCATCCGAAATCGGGAAAGAGAAAGCCAAACGGGGCATCACGTTTACTTGCACCTCGTAGTCTTCGAAAGAAGCGTCCGGGTTGAAGTCCTCCTTCTTGATAAAGTCGACATCATCGCGGGCCCGCTCACTGGCGTAGATCGGATTGATCGTCCCTCCCTGGAAAATCAGAGACGGGTTGTTTACCGGGTTACCATTAGGCTGGTACCACTGATCGCCATCGCGGTAAGCCTGAACAGCATCACCCGACTGATTGAGGTATACTTTGAAGTCATTATCGATATTGCCCGGGCGTTCGCCGCCAAACTGCGTATGGTAATCTTCAGCACCAAGAATATCGTAGAGGGAGTAGTTGTCGCGTAGTACGCTTGTATTCGCATCGTAGCGGTCAACCCGCACACCCAAACGGAAAATGATATCCTTGAAGGTAAACTTATCCTGAATATAGGCAGCGCCGTAAATGGGGCGGAATGGGGCGACCGGGAAGGTCCGCAGGCCGGTTTCCGGGTCGCGTGCAGTAAAGAAGTCTTCGAAACTTCCGTTAAAGGGGTTGCCCAGGTAGTCATATCCGAAGTAGTTCAGGATAGGGTCGCCGCCGACAACAAAGTCATTCAGCTCCCGGGCTGAGAACATGTCCAGGCTAAGCTGATCCGGGGAAAGCATATCGATGTTTACGAAATCTTTCAGCCCGTCTCCGGTTACTTGACGAACACGCTCGTAGAACTGCGCTTCATCGCCGGGGGAGATTACAACATCGTGAAGTGCTCCCATAAACTGTTCCCCGGTGAATGGGTTGATGATGGGTGCATTGCTTTCAGCATCAAATACTGGCACTACCTCCAGGGTATCGCTCAACGGGCGGTTGTCGTCGCCGAACGGGATACCTTGGATGTGGCTGTTGGCCAGCTGACGAGACAGCAACCAAAGCGCGCGCGGGTTCAGTGACCATTCGCGGTTGATCCGCTCTTCGTACCAGACTCCCATCTGAATGTTGTGGCGGCCTTTGTCTGAGCCACCGGGCACCAAGTCAAAGGAAGTACGGGCCAGGAAGGTATAGGTATCACGGTCGCGTTTACGGGCCAGATTGTATACAGTGCCCACGTTGGTGTGGAAATCCCAGGCGCTGGTGAATACAGAGTTGGTTACCCCGTTGAAGGTATTGAAGGCTTCCAGGGTACTCGGGATATCAAAAGCATCTCCATCGCGGAAGACGTTATTGTAGTTGGCCAGAACGGGGTTGACATCGCCGGGTTCGTAGTTATTCAACACGCGCAGGTAGTCTGTGTGGATCGCGACGACCCCAAGGGAGTCGTCCGGCAAAATCCGCCAAGTTGGCCGGTATTCTTCCTGAAACTGGCCGATGTAGCCGTAATCGAAGTAGTTATCGCCGTGGCGGGGGTCCGAAAGGTCCTGCAAGTTCTTCTCGTAGCCAAACTGCAGGGTATAGCTTGCATTCTGGATCAAGCCTATCTGCTCTTCTCCGCTGTTGGCACCGCCCAGACGGTGGCGGAAGCGGAAGTTCCCCCGGTAGTTTTCTTCCCTGTCTATTGGGTTATTCTGGACATTGAGCAAACGCCAGTTGGAGGCAGTCTGAGAGCCGCCGCCGGGCGTAAACTGATCCTCGAGGTTATAAGCCTGCCCGGTAATCGTGATATCGATTGCAGAACTCAGGCGCGCATCGATTTTTGCGGTCAGGTCATACCGGCTAAATTGCTCATTCGGCTGGTAATCCAACACGTTGACATCTTCGTCCGTAAGGAATTCGGCAGCGATGAACGGATTACCGCCAAGTTCAATAACCGGATTAGCCTGCAATTCCTCAAGTACATCATCCTTAACCCGGAAGATCGGAGTGGCGGGCGGGTCATCATCTAGCTGATCGGTAAAACGGCCAGCCAGGCGGAAACCAAGAATGGATTCGCCCTTTGTCCCATCTTCATTGCGGCGCTTGACAATGGGGCCAGACAAGTTAAAGCCATAGAGGTTTTGGTTGTAGGGGTCGGTAAACTGTGATGTTTCCACCTCGACTCCACCGGAAAACTGGCTAGAAGGCCCTTTGGTTGTAATCGAGATGATACCCCCGGTTACATCCCCGTACTGGGCTTCGATACCCCCGGTGATCACCTGAAGCTGCTCAATTTCTGATTCCTGTATCAGGTTACCCTGTACCCGGATACCGTCCACGTAGTAGTCAGTGGCATTGCTTCGGGAACCTCGTACAGCAATATCATCGCCTTCGTCGGCACTCGCCAGACCTGCGGTGGTCGCAGCGAGGGCGTTGATGTTCCGGGTAGGCAGGTTCTTGATCTGATCACTGGTAATGGTGGCCCCCTGCGTGGTATTATCCTGCTCTACAAGGGGCACTTTATAGTCAGTGACGACCACCTCCTGCAGGTTTACCGCGTCAGAGGTCATTGTGACATCTAGCCGGTTAGCTTTACCAGCAAATACTTTTACCCCTTCAACCCGCTGCTTGTTATATCCAACGTAGCTGACCTCAACACTATAGGTACCAGGGTCGATCTCATTGAAAGCATAGTTGCCATCAAAGTCGGTTTCAGTACCAGTAATGAGCACTCCGTTTTTGAAGAGCGCCACCGAGCCGAAAATAATCGGCTCTCCGGTGTCGTCCACAACCTCACCCTGAAGCGACGTCTGCCCGAAGGCAGCAGCGCTTGTGAGGAGGAGTACGAATAACACGAGTAAATTACGTACCATAAAATTTCCTGTTTTAAAATTTCGACAAACCAATGGGTTTCCCTAGCTGTGTAAATCAATTTTTGTTTGCATGTCTGCGAAGACCGTGCACAATCGCTTTGTTTTTGCTTGACGAGCTTTTGGGGAGGTCCCAAATCCTGCCTTCGTTCTCCAAAAGTAGGAAAATATCCAGGTCTGGACCCTATCATATTTGCGCATAAGTCAGGTTTCTGAATTACCTGACCCGGCTATGCACTATAATTTCTTGCTGGAGTACTAGTACAACGGACCGCGCAAATATAATGCTTCCTCACTAATTCCAAAGAATGATATTTTAGTCCTCGCCCTGACAAGAAATAAAACATGCAGGCCAAAGCCTTAAATTGACCCCGGCAGGACAGTCTGTACCCGCCGTTCAAGGCTATTATTCTGATTTCTTTTACCTTTGCTGTGCCAACTGAAAAATGGTAACCTATGAGCCGGACGAACCTGATCAGCAGCGCCATGCGCCTGCTTCTGTGCACTGCTTTGCTGTGGAGCTGCCAGAATGAGCAACCGCCAGCGGAAGCGCCACCCACGCTATTTGCAGAGCTGTTTGTGCGCTACATAGCGCCTCAGGGCAGCCTTAAGGCCACTGCTACTTTTTTGAAGGGCGACAGCCTGGGGACCGCCGAGCCGATTGAACTGAAGCAGCCCGCGCTTTTCCAGGGCCAGCCCATGGACGCCCGCTATTTGCCCAACAATTATGTCCGGTACAGTACAGAAAAGCGGATCCCCTTCAAGGAGGCCTACACTTTCAGCTTCGAAGAAAACGGGGCGGAAGCTCAGGAAGTCGCGCTTGCTCTCGACCCGATTGACAGTTTTTCAATTGTGGGCGCCACCGCTAGTTTGTCGGATGGCATGCAATTGGTAATCCCGGGGGAGCGCCTGGAAGAAGGGGAAAGCATCGTTTTGTTGTTTAGCAATGCCCAAAATCAAGCCACGACCATTACACTTACGAATCCCGCAGCCCGCGACACTTTCAACATAGCCCCCATCCGGCTGCGTAAATTAAAACCGGGCCCTCACCGCATCTACCTCGTTAAAAAACAGCACCGCATCCACGATTTCGACGGGGGCACCGCGCAAGCAGACATCGAGTACTACACCCGGGAGCAGCCCTTTACAGTAGTAGAATAACCAATGCGCCAAAATTACTGGCTATTTCTTCTTTCCAGATGCCACAACTATTATATCTTTGCGTGCAATTTGTAATTGCCCTTTGCCGGCATACCCTGCCTTTGCCCCGCCGGCATACGGAATAAAATAATCGAAATGCCAAAAGATCAATCTATTAAGTCCGTCCTGATCATAGGAAGCGGGCCTATTGTCATTGGGCAAGCCTGCGAATTTGACTACTCCGGTTCTCAGGCTTCCCGTTCCCTGCGGGAAGAAGGCATAGAAGTCAGCCTGATCAATGACAACCCGGCAACAATTATGACGGACCCCGTCACCGCAGACCACATCTACCTGCTGCCCCTGACGGTAGAAAGCCTCATACAAATCCTGGAAGAGCGGCAGATTGACGCTGTGCTGCCGACTATGGGCGGTCAAACGGCATTGAACCTGGCTATTGAGGCAGGTGATCAGGGCGTATGGGAAAAGTACAACATCCGGCTTATTGGCGTAGACCTCGATGCAATCGAGCTGACCGAAAACCGGGAAGCTTTCCGGAAACACATGATCGACATTGGCCTGAGCGTTGCCCCTTCCCGCATCGCCAACTCTTTCCTCGAAGGCAAGGACGCCGCCCAGCATATTGGTTTCCCATTGGTCATCCGCCCTTCCTACACCCTGGGGGGCAGCGGTGGCGGGTTTGTGCATAGCCCAGAGCATTTCGATGCCGCGCTGCGGCGGGGGCTGAGCATGTCGCCAACGCATGAGGTGCTGGTCGAAAAAGCGGTGTTGGGGTGGAAGGAATTCGAATTGGAACTCCTCCGGGATGCCAACGACAACGTAGTCATCATCTGTACAGTGGAAAACCTGGACCCCATGGGCGTGCATACCGGCGACAGCATTACGGTAGCGCCCGCAATGACCCTCTCCGACACCGCCTACCAACGCATGCGGGACGAAGCTATGCAGGCTATGCGGTCCCTTGGCAATTTTGCCGGCGGCTGCAACATACAGTTCGCTATCAATCCGGAAAACGAAGACCTTATCGTTATCGAGATCAACCCCCGGGTGTCCCGCTCTTCTGCCCTGGCTAGTAAAGCCACGGGCTATCCTATCGCCAAAATTGCTGCCAAGCTGGCTATCGGATACACGCTCGATGAGCTCAAGAATCAAATTACAAAAACAACCTCGGCTTACTTTGAGCCTTCCCTCGATTACGTTATCGTCAAAATGCCGCGCTGGAACTTCGATAAGTTTCAGGGTGCCGACCATCAGCTGGGCTTGCAGATGAAGTCAGTTGGTGAAGTTATGGCGATCGGCCGCAACTTTCTGGAAGCCCTGCAAAAGGCCTGCCAATCGCTGGAAAACAACCGCATGGGCCTGGGCGCAGATATGAAGGAGTGGATCAGGACCGCAGACATCCTGGAGCGGCTGGAAAACCCTAGCGAGGACCGCATTTTCCGCCTTAAGGACGCCCTGCGCCTCGGTGTGCCGGAAAAGACCATCCACAAGCTGACCCGTATCGACCCCTGGTTCATTAAGCAAATCAAGCAGCTGGTCAAAATGGAGCAGCAGCTGCTCCGCTACAATGTAGCCGAAGATATTCCGGAAGATTTCATGCGTCAGCTCAAGGAAGTAGGGTATGCAGATGCGCAAATTGCCTGGCTGCTGCGCATTAAAGCGGATGAAGTGACGCAGTACCGCAAAAATCTGGGCATCCGCCGTATTTACAAAATGGTGGATACCTGTGCAGCTGAGTTTGAAGCTCAGACTCCTTACTTCTACTCCACTTTCGACGAGGAGAATGAAAGCATACCTGCTTCTGATAAAAAGAAAATTGTAGTGCTGGGTTCCGGGCCCAACCGCATTGGGCAAGGCATTGAGTTCGACTACTGCTGCGTACACGGCCTGCTGGCCGTCAAAGAAGCAGGGTATGAATCCATTATGATCAATTGCAACCCGGAGACGGTTTCTACGGATTTTGACATGGCAGACAAGCTCTACTTTGAGCCTATCTTCTGGGAGCACCTGGAAGAAATCCTCGAGCTGGAAAAACCAGAGGGCGTCATTGTGCAGCTCGGCGGGCAAACCGCGCTCAAACTAGCCGAAACCCTCCACCAGAAAGGCTACAATATCATTGGCACTTCCTTCCACAATATGGACCTGGCGGAAGACCGGGGTGCTTTTTCTGACCTGCTGAAAGCGCTTGAGATTCCCTACCCTGCCTATGGGGTAGCCAACGATGCCGACGAAGCCCTCGCCATTGCCAAAAAGACGGGTTACCCTTCTCTGGTGCGCCCTTCCTACGTGCTCGGCGGGCAGCGCATGCGCATCGTGATCAACGACGAGGAACTGGAGCGCCATGTGCTAAGCATCTTCAAGCACCTGCCAGACAACCGGGTGTTGATCGATCAGTTTCTGGACCGGGCAAAAGAAGCCGAAATTGACGCCATCTGCGATGGGGATGAAGTGCATATTATGGGCATTATGGAGCATATCGAACCGGCAGGTATCCACTCCGGGGACAGCTCTGCGGTCCTGCCTACCTACAGCCTTTCCGTTGAGGCCGTCAATAAAATGGTAGAATACGCTGAAAAGCTGGCCAAGGCACTGGACATCCGCGGCCTGATTAATATTCAGTTTGCCATCAAAGATGACCAGGTGTACGTAATTGAAGCCAACCCCCGGGCTTCCCGCACCACGCCCTTCATTGCCAAAGCGTATCAGGTGCCTTACCTGAAAATTGCTACCAAAGTCATGCTGGGCACCCACAAACTGAAGGATTTCGACATCAAACCCCGCCCGGGTGGATTCGCGATTAAGGTGCCGGTCTTCTCCTTCAATAAGTTCCCAAATGTAGATAAAAACCTCGGGCCGGAGATGAAGTCAACCGGAGAAGGCATCCGGTTTATCCGCGATTTGTCAGATCCTTTTTTCCGGGAGCTCGACAAGCAGCGTTATATGTACCTGACGCGCTAGTGCGGCTAGTGGATTGAGCCATAGATGCTTGACCGTTGTAACGCCCAGCACCAGTAAGCGCTCAAGCGTGAAAAGACTCTCAAATATTTCGGTCTAGTGGAGTGTTTCAGAAATGACTAACCGAAGAAACCCAGTAAAACCAGGGCGCCCAAGCGTGAAATACGCTGTGCTATTTCGGACTAGTCGCACTAGTCGCCACGATACCAAGTTAACAGGGTGTAATTCATGCTTAGGTTATCCTGGATACTTTCACGGTTAATAATCATTACTGAAACAACCCACTGGCAGATGGAGCCCATAATATTTGGCGCTATGAAGCACCGTCAACAGCTCAAGCTGAAATACGGTCAGAATATGCAGTCCAGCCCTTGTACGCCTTTTAGAAAGCCCGCTTTTCTGGTTTGTCCGATAAGCGGGCTTTTTAGGCCCCCTTTCAACTATGCAGGCTCCCGTATGTTCAACAAATAAAGGCATTGGATTTCATCTTTAGCCGTACGAAGCCCTGACAATGAGTCTACTTATGCGTATTCAACCTGCCCCCATTACTGAGCATCGATGGCCGCCGCAACCCTATACTACGGTTCAGGCGGGTTTCCACCTTAGAGCCCTTCAGCCTGCCGCCGAGGCCCAAAACTGGGGTAAGGGCGGGGCTTTGCTCCGGGCATCTTCCAAGGGTATACAGCAATGGCGCCCAGCCCAACAGCCTCAATTCAAGGTGGGCTCCTGGGTGAGTGTGCAAATCGACCAATCGCCCGAGCCCCGGGCATTCCCTGATCTTTCTATGAAAGGCTGGACGGGCTGGGTCACGGAAGCGCTGACGGATGGTCAATCGGAAGTGTACTGCATCTCTCTTGATGGAACCACCCTGAGCCGGCTTCCCAAGCGCTACCTGCGCAGCATAATTGAAGCCTTTGAATCCTTCCCTTTTGATTTTGAATTTTCTCCGGCAGCCCTGCAGGCATGCCCGGCAACAGATAGCCCGGATGGTGCCTACACCACTCAGCGCAAAGTATTCCATACCTACTTCTGGGGCAATATTGAGCAAGACGCCCAAGCGGCCCGCATGCACGCCATCCTCACCCGAGACTTAACAGTCCCTGACCTCGAAAATTGGTTATATTTTTTCCAGCAAAATGTAAATTTCCCTTTTCGGGCTAAAGTAGAGGGGCTATGCTTTGGGGATATACCGGCCGGTACTGTCGTAGAGGTTGTAGGCATTGAAGGCATCAAACAGGAGGAATGCGACCTTGGCCTGATTGCAACCCTTCGCAAAGGCAAAGCTATCCTATCTTACCCGCTTAAAGAATTGCTTCCGGAACAGGAGGAAAATGCTTCTCAGCAACCCCTGGGTGATTATCGGTACTGGGCGGATTTTTCGCTGCTCTAACAGCTTGGCAGGGCCATTCCCTCCTGGCGAATTAAGCTCTGCTGGGTCTGTCGGTCGTTACTTGATCTCTACCACCACTTTACCTATTGTTTTCCCCGATTGGAAGCGCCGGATAGCCTGCCGCAAATCCTCGAAAGCAAACCGGTCGCCTACCACTGGCTGGCCGAGGTCTAACGGCTCCAGTTCCTTCAGCAGCTGATGCATCAGCGGTGCGCGCTCGTACAGCCAGATCAGGTTGAAGCCCATTACACTCTTGTTGTGCTCCGGCATTTTTTGGGGGTCAATTTTAGGCCGGGTCAGGTAATGGTACAACAGCTTGAAGTAATTAGGCCGGTTGCCTACCGAGGCATACCGTGCAGAGCCGTATACAATGACCCGGCCCTGTGGCGCCAGGATGTCGTAACCGATGCTGAAAATTTTGCCTCCGATACACTCCATAATCAAATTCAACGGGCGGCCACCCAACGCCTGCACTAAATCTTCCCGGAACCGGGCGCTACGGACAATGCCCTGATCATACCCCTCGGCGTTCAGAAAGCCCAGCTTCTGGCTCCCGCCCACTGTGCCTATGGTGAATGCCTCGAACTGTTTGGCGATGCGGTTAGCCCAAGTGCCTACGCCCCCCGCTGCGCTGTGAATCAGGATGTTTTGCCCGGGCTGAATCGCGCCTAGGTATTTGATGCCGTAGTAGGCCGTCAGGACCTGAACGAGGTAAGCGCTGCCCTCTGCAAAAGACCATTGTTCAGGCAGTGGGATAACGTAGCGGGCGTCGATATTCAAATGAGAGGCGTAAGCACCAAACCGGGTCACCCCCATGATGCGGTCTCCTACCGCTACTGCTTCAACCCCCTCCCCTACGGCGATGACTTCGCCGGCATATTCCAGACCAGGCGTGAAATAACCTTCCGGTGTAGCTCCATAGAGCCCCCATATTGCAAAGATATCGGCAAAATTGAGCCCGATTGCGCTTACAGCAACGCTCACTTCACCGGCAGATGGCGGCGGCAAGGTTTCTTCTTGCAATTGCAAACCGCTGAGGCTGCCAGTACTCCATTTGCCGCGGCGAGCCTGTATGCGATAGGCCCTCCTTTGAATTGAATTCGCCATTACTGATTGGTGTTTAGGCGCTGCAAAATCGCAATGGCCTGCGGATGGTCAGGCGCTAACTTCAGCACGCGGTTGAGCAGGGCGCGCACTTGCCGGTAATCTTTATTCAGCAACCGTACAGCAGCCTTGTTGAGTAGTGCTTGCACGTAGTCCGGGTCCAGCTCAATAGCCCGGTCGTAGTAGGCCTCTGCGGCTTTCAGCTGCCCCTGCAGGGCGAGCGTATAACCGAGGTTGGAAAGTGCAACCGGCCGTTTAGGATGTTCCCCCAAGACCCACTCCAGCACTTCTTCAGCTTCTGCCAGGCGCTGATTTTGCACCAGCGCAGCCCCTAGCTTTTCCTGAAAGTCTAAATGGTAGGGCAGCATACTGGCTGCTCGGCGGTAGAATTGTTCTGCCTGTGGGTATTGCCGGGCCTTGAAGTGCGCTTCGCCTATGCGGTAAGCGGTCCAGGCATTCTCAACCTGAGCAGGTTCCCGCCCCTTGCCAGCCTCAAGTATAGCCGGATACTGCTCAGAGGCAAATAAGTAATGAATAAGTACCGGGAAGCGTTGTTCAGCCGGAGCAGCTGACTTTTCCAGCGCTGCCCGGGCGGAGTCAAGCACCATAGGAGATTGCACATATTTGTCGTACATGGCCAGATAGCCCCTGGCCATTTCCAGAGGAGTAGCTGTAGGCTGGGTCAGTATTTTTAAACCTAAAAAGCGGGGAGCGGCGTCGCTCTTTGCCGAGTCCGGAGATAAGCGGGTATTGTTGCGCCCGATGTAGTGGTCGGTGATATTGACGTGGGGGATGTCGATGCTGCCGGATTTTGGCATATGGCAGCCTGAGCAATCGTTGCCGGCTTCCAGCCGTTGGGCTTCCGGCAATGTACAGGCGGGCTGTTGCTGTCCCCCGTGGCAGTTTACACAAGCGTTATTGTATTGGGCTTTGCCCGTCACCTCTATGCTTTTGTGGGGGTTATGGCAGGTGATGCAGGTCATCTCGCTATTCTGATAGCAAGGGCTGAGGCGGAGGCGGTCTGCCTGCGAAGCCATAATGAACCGCTCGTGAGAATTAGAGTACCGGGGCAAGAATACGTTTACCACCTCATTGAGCCGCATGCCGGGCTTGAAATCATAAAAGCTCTTGCCTTCCTGGAGCACGGCAATCCCCTGCAGGTGGCACCGCTGGCACAAATCCATTTGCAGATCCCGTGGCAAATCCCGGGGATTAACAATCGAATAATCAATAAATTGGGCGGTATCAACAATATCTCCTGCCAGCTTTTCTCTGACGTGCACCTCACCCGGGCCGTGGCACCTTTCGCACTCAATCCCTGTGGGCATCGATTCGTATTTATTGATGGCTCCAGCTACAGGTTCCGGATAGTGATTGTGGCAAGTCAGGCATTCCGATGTAAGTAAACGGTCAAACCGTATGTTGTCTCCCCGAAAACCAGGTGCCATGTCCCATTTGCGCTCCTGGGTGTAGAAGGTAATAGGTGCCTGGTAAATATAGCCGTTGATGTCTACGATGTGCGAGTTGGTATGCTGACCGGAGCCTACGATATAATCGATCTCCTCTATACGTTTGTGGACGGTGTCTCCACCACTGAGGCGGTATTCCAATACATACATGGTGCTATCTGCAAAGAAGGGCTTATAGTGCAAATCAGATACCTCATCGTAGACCACTGCATGGTCGCCAAAGGTGGCATCTGTCTTCTCAGGCGTGGCTTTATCAAAGGAGCGCCCCATACCCGTGTGGATGAAAGTAGCGTGCACGTTTTGGTGACAAGACTGGCAAGTTCGCATCCCGACGTGCTTGACGCCGGCTTCCAGGTTCTTATAAGCTGGAGCAGTGGCTGCTTCTGGCAGTTCCCGGGTGCAAAAGGCTAAACCTATACCAATACACCCCAGCATCAGGTAGATCACATGCTTTGTCATAAGGGCTTTGTATTCGATGTACAAAGAAGCCATTTCAGCCCATTTGCCCCGCTGGTGTTGGTGCAAAGCTAAGTTTTCGCAGGCCGCAGGGCCGGGCTCACACAGAATGGCTTTTATCAAAAGTTTGAGCGTTGATAGAGTTAACAGCTTGGTTCCGCAACTGGGCTGTTAGCCCATAGCACTACTGTAAAGTTAGGCAATCTCCTGGCTTTCCAAAGCTATGGCGAAAGAATGCCTGTCGCAGAAATTACCCACAAGCCTGAAAATGGAAAGGCCGGGCGCCCCTGCGGGTGCCCGGCCTTCCAGCAGCCGGCTTACGCCAGCT
>CAZNSK010000019.1:22254-60484 GCA_964575505.1 uncultured Phaeodactylibacter sp. | reverse complement strand
TAGGCACCCTGAATGAGGAGTACCATATCCTCAGACCGGGTATAGTCCACTTCCTCAGCGGGTCGCACATTCTGCAAAGGCTCATCAACGATGTCTTCGCAAGAAAACAGAAATATTGCCGTAAGCAATAATACTGTTGTGATTTTCAATGATATTTTTATCGTTCTCATCTTGCCAATAATTTTAAAATTTCACATTTAATCCCAGTGTGTAGACTGCTGCTACAGGGTATACCTGACGATCAATTCCATCAGGTACTTCCGGATTAAATCCATTGTAATTAAATACCGTAAGTGGTCTTTCGGCAGTCGCATATACCCGAATTGTCGGCATATTAGCATTGAATAAGCGCTCGTTTTCGAAGGTATAGCCAAGCTGTACATTCTGGATGCGCCAGAAATCTCCATCCTCAATGTAATATTCGCTGCTGTTCTGATTCCAGCCTTTTCTCAGGCCAGCTGCCGAAGGATACCTGTCGGATGTCCCATTACCTCTCCACAGATTATTGAACAGCTCCGCATCGATATTAGTGTCGTTAGTGAAAATGATTTCCCCTCTCTTACGGTTGAGAATCTGATGCCCCATTTGCCCTTGAAACAACATGCTGAAATCAAAGTTTCTCCAGGAAAATCCTAAATTGACGCCAAATGTCAAATCAGGCAAAAAGCTGCCCAGCGGCACCCGGTCTTCATCATTGATCTCTCCATCTCCGTTTTGGTCTCTGAAAAAGAAATCGCCGGGGGCCAAATTGGCATTCGCCAGGAATTCTTCGGTGTACCCGCTATTATCAATGTCTGCCTGGCTCTGAAATACGCCATTGATCTCGTACCCAAAAAAGGCCAGGTAGGAACCACCCACAGTCGAGCGCCTGATGAATTCACCTCCAATCTGTTGGAAATCTGCTCCGCCAAGGCTGAGCACTTCATTGTTGAGCGTTGCAAAATTACCGCCAATATTGTATCGGAAATCTCCGGCGCCTCCTTCCCAGTTGGCCGTAAATTCGAAGCCTTCGTTTCTTATTTCGCCCAGGCTCCTTCTCACCGCTCCCCTGATCAAAGGCTGCTCTACGAGAATGGCTAGATTTCTGGTATCCCGTATAAAGTAATCCGCTGTGATGGACAACCTGTTATTGAAAAAACGTGCATCCAGGCCAAAATTAGTCTCTACGGTGGTTTCCGGGCGGTCAATCAAGTCAAAAGTCGGGTCAAATACCCGGCCCGTTACAGGGGCTCCGTTGAAGACCGTCAACCTTCCTGGGTTCAAGGTGGGTGTGCCAACCGCCGGGTTGATGGCATCGTTGCCCAATTGCCCCCAGCTGCCACGCAGCTTCAGGAAGTTGACCGCAGGGATGTTAAAAAAGGATTCTTCGGATACAATCCAGCCGCCCCCTACGGTGGCGAAGTTGTTCCATCTGGTTTGGAATTTATTGTTGCCGTCGGTCCTGTAGGTAGCATACAGCAGGTACCGGTCATCATAATTATAGGAAAGCCGGCCGAAGTAAGACATGAAAAACAAATTCGACCCAAAATCACCAATTCCATCCTGATTGAAGTTGACGGCCCGGTCCAGGTACCAAAGCTCCTCATTATCCCGGGTAGGATTAGGGTCGAGCTCTGTGCCCTGGGCAAATAAGCCTTGCACAGATTCGCTTCGGTAGGATTGGCCGGCTGTTACCTTCAAATTGTTCTTGCCAAAATTATCGGTATAGGTCAGGAAGTTATCCCATACCTGGTCGAAGCGTGTTTGTTGGCTCCTTCTGAGGCTCGAGACACGGTCCGTTACCCCATCGTTGAAAGCAAAACTAACCGACCGGTTATTTACATTTTCAAAGTTGTAATTGTACTGTGTTTTAAAGGACAGCTTGTCGGGTATAATTTGCGCTTGCGCGTAAAAATTACCGACTACATTGATGATGTTGTTCCGGTTGTCGTTGTAGACCAAAGAATAGAATGGGTTCTGCAAACCTCTATACCCTAATAGTTGGGCGTTCGCCAGCTGAGGTTCAGAGGCAGCCGTATTCAGCGTGTCAATCTTCGGAAGGATCGGCACGGAATGGTAGGCGTTGAACCAAGCTGCATTGCTGCCATCGTACCGCGTGGCGTTACTTCCGTTGATGTTACCTCCAACAGTAAGCCAATTGGTCAATATAGCGTCAATCCGCGTTCTGATATTGAATCGCTGAAATTCATTGCGGGTTTCATTCAACAAGCCTTCCTGGTCAATGAACCCAAGCCCTATGGAGTACTTGGTCTGGTTGGTGCCCCCGCTAAAGGATACATTATGGCTCTGCATGGGGGCAGGGCTCATGATGAGGTCGTACCAGTCGGTATTCACCGCTGGGACATTGGGGTCCACAGTGCTCCTTCCGTACCGCTGCATGGCGTTGTCAATAAACCCTTGGTCTGCTGCTGACCCTGTCTCCTCGATATACTGAGCAAACTGCTGAGCATTAGACATTTGGATGACGTTCTGCGGGTTTTGGATACCATAGTATCCGTCGTAGGTAATCTGAGGGGCTTGATTGAATGAGCCGGATTTTGTCGTAATCAAAACGACGCCATTGCCTGCTCTTACCCCATAGATCGCCGCAGAAGAGGCATCCTTCAGAATTGACATCGATTCAATATCAGAGGGGTTAAGGAAGTCAATGTTGTCAACAAACATCCCGTCGACCACAAACAAAGGGGCTCCGGCCCCCTCAAAGGAGCCTACTCCACGCACCCGCACCGTTGGTGCGCCACCGGGGGCACCGTTGCTTACAATTTGTACACCGGCCACCCTGCCTTGCAGCGACTGCATAGCCTGTGGGGTGGGTGTTTTTGTGATATCGTCAGATTCCACTGTGGAGATGGCAGATATCAGATCGCGCTCCCGTTGGGTTCCGTATCCAATAACAACGACCTCCTCCATATTAAAGGCGTCAGGTTCCAAAGCCACATCTATATTGGTTTGGGACCCCACTAACACCTCCTGAGGGACAAAACCTACGTAGGAAAAGACTAGTGTGTCGCTGTCGGTGACCCGAATGCTAAAAGCGCCGTCCACGTCCGTTATCGTTCCTGTGGTGCCTCCTTTAATCTGAATGGTTGCCCCTATTAGGGGTTCATCGTCTTCAACCGAGAATACGTTGCCAGTAACCGTTTTTTGCCCAAAGGAGGTAAAGGCTATGAAACTGAAGGCAACTCCTAGCGCTATTACCCTGGCAACAGCCGGATTTGTGAGAATTCTGTTCATAAACTACGTGGTGTAATTGAGTAATTTGGTTTAAACTTAGTTTCCAAAATTAAATTAAAGCTACAAAATTATTTCAGAATAAAGATTAAAATACCAGACTTGATACTGGGGGATAAATTAGCTGTTTTCTTCCACAAAACCCTGCTATTCTTATGGCTTCACCCTGATACGAGTAGCGAGCTTTTGAAGCTTGAACCCAACCTAAATGACTAAAAAAGGATATAGTGCAGGAAGGAAAGAGGCGTTTTAACGCTTGTAATGATCCCCGTCGTACTAAGTCGGCTGAACAACTGTTTTTTGTTTTGTCAATACCTGTTTCAGGGTTTCCCAAAGCTCCTGGAAAACCTTCGCGCCAACGCGGGTACTTCGTGATTGAAAGGACAGTAGAAAAGCAGTTACTCCTTCACCTTCTCCCCGTAACTCAGGTCGCCTGCATCACCGAGCCCGGGCACGATGTAAGACTTCGCCGTCAGCTCCTCGTCCACTGCACCCACCCAGAGGTGGGCTTCGGGCATTACCCGTTGCATATGTTCTACCCCGGCTGTTGCTGCGATGGCCGTCACTACGTGTACATCCTGTGGCCGCCCGTTTTCCAGCAATGACTCGATGGCCAGTGACATAGAGGCACCGGTAGCCAGCATAGGGTCACAGATGATGAGGGTTTTATCGGTGAGATCAGGGCAGGAAATGTATTCTACGTGCACGTCGAAGGAGCCATCCTTGTGGTGTTTGCGATAAGCGGATACAAAGGCGCTTTCGGCACGGTCAAAGTAGTGGAGCATCCCCTGATGCATGGGCAGCCCGGCTCTAAGGATCGTTGCCAAGACTACAGGTTGCTGACTCAAGGCCACCTGCGCTTCCCCTAATGGAGTGGAGACGGGACGTGCCTGATAGTTCAGGGTTTTGCTGACCTCATAGGCGAGGATTTCGCCCAGGCGCTCCAGATTGCGGCGGAAGCGCATCCGGTCGGACTGTACCTCGATGTCCCGAAGCTCAGCGATAAATTGGTTGGCAATCGAAGGGGTTTGGCTCAGATCGAACATATGGTGGTTTTTGCTGCGGCGTCCAAAATAGGGGTTATCCGCCATAATTGGAATATCCGGGAGGGGAAATCTCAATCTGCCTGCCCATACTCTAGCAGGGCGTCGTGCACTTGGCCCCAGCCGGCCCATCCATGTGGGGCTGAAAAGGAGCTGTTATGCCACAGGGGCAAAAAGCACCCGCCGGCCGATCTTACCCGGTCAATTAGCAGGCGGATTTTGAGGATCGCCTCCTCGGGCGACAGCTTCATATACTGCCGCAGTGTGCCATCCATCAGCGGGAAGGGGTAAATGGTCAATGGGCGCTCAGCCTCTTCTTCCAGGTCGTACCAGGGGTAGGGGACAGACAGCCCTGCCCTGAAGCCCACGGCGTCGGCGAAGCCCATCGTATAGTCTTCCTGTATTTCCGCTCCGATTAGGGCGCGGTAAGTGGAGGGGAAGTGAAGTTTCAAAAAATGCTGCCGGCTCCTCTGCGGGGGGTGCCCGGCCAGGTGGCCAAACCGCAGGCATTCGCGGCGCAGCTGGGCCGGGTTGCCAATTGAGCGGTAAGAAGGGTGTAGCCCGAGCTGGCCGTCCGCACCCAGGCTTCTGGCCAATTGGCGCATCACCGGGCTTTCTGCAGGCAAGTTCTTATCATAGCGCCCATAATCGCCGAGGAGCAGGAAATAGATCGGTTGGTAGTTGTATTGCTGATGTTGCGCTTTTAGGTGAGCAAAGGTGTCAAAGGGGTCGGGCTGCCGCCCGGAGAGGGTAAGCAGGCGGTCTTTGAGCAAATGGGCATCGCCCTTCCACGCTTCCCGGGCCGCTCCTCCCAGAAGTACCGTCAGGGGGCGGTGGCGGTAGGCGCGCGCCATGTCAATATCGTAAGTGGGCCGGAAGGTATAGGGCGGTCGCCGGTCGGGCAGGGCCGGGTAGTAATGGCGGAGCTTGGCCAGGAGTACGGCAGCCCACTTCTGCAGGATAGGGCGCTCCAGAAAGCCGGCACGTTGCGCCAGGCTGGCCCGGGCAGGGAACCGGCCGTGTTCATCGGGCACGTAGGGCAGGTACTCTTCGTATCGCGTGCACAGGTAAAAAGTAAAAGACAAAAGATCGAAGGGCAGCAGCGCCTCTTGCTTATCCGGGAGGAAAAAAGCAGCCGGCAGGTTTTCGTGCAGCCGGATTTCCAACGGTTGGGCCTGAATGCCTTCCTGCTGTAACAAGGTAGCGGCGGGCAGCCGGGGAAGGGTGGTCGCCGACGGGGCATCCCCATAAACGAAGCGGGGGGCGGAATGGGCGCAGAAGCGGGCCCAGTCGTTGGTCACTTCGGCGCGCCAACCCAGCATGCATTCCAAGAGCACGCGGCAGGCGTAGACCACCCTCGTGGTAGGCTGTTGCGTATAGACCAGCAGCTTCATCCCCCAAAATTAAGGGAAAAAACGGAAAAAACGATAAATATTACTTCGGCTAATATGGAATGTTTATCTTTAATTTTTAATGGTTGCCCTTACAAATAAACAGCCTAAACTTTGCCCCCCGGCTTTTCAACTTAAAATTGTCTAGTTCATGCCGCCCTTGCTGCTCAGGCGGCTAAAACTCAACGCTATGGCTGAAACCAAGACCCCAACCTTTGGAGAGATCAACACCATCCGGGATATCCTGATGGGCGAACAGATGGTGGAATACGATGCCCGCTTCAAAAGCATGCAGGAAGCGCTCGACGCATTGGAAGCGCGCCTGAATGAGCGCATCGATGAATGGGTAGCCCGGCAGGAAGCGGCTCAGGCTGCACTAGAGCAGCGTATGGAAAGCCGCCTGCAGGCCCTGGAGCACCAACTCGACGCCAAGTCTTCCGAATTGGGCGAGAAAATCGAGACCGTTACCGCCTCTGACCGGGCGCGCCTCGGTAATATGCTGAGCGAGCTTGGCCAACAAATCAGCCAACTGTCACAAGAATCCTAATGCCTGTGAGCCAGCCGCCCCGGCCCGAATCAGATAAGCTAGACCTGCTGCGCAAGATATTGCTACAGGAGGAACAGGAGCGGATTACCCATATTCATAACATCCTGGAAGAAAAAGAACCACTGGCAGAACGGGTGGTCCCCATTATTGAAGAACAGCTGGAGGCCTTTGAATCCCATTTTCCCAAGGCGTATCAGTTGGCCGTAGACCGCCTGGTAGAAAAGAAAATCCGGGAGTCGCAGGAGGAAATGGTCAATACGCTCTATCCGGTAATGGGCACTATGATCCGCAAATACATTGCCCAGCAATTGCAGGAACTGCGGGAGAATGTCCAGCAGCAATTACAGCGCAGTTTCCTGGCGCGGCTGCGCGACCGGCTCTTCAGGCCCCGGTCCGTGCGGGAAAGCGATATGGTATTGCATCACGCTGCCCAGCCCAAGGTGCGGGAAGCTTACGTTATTGAACAGCACTCGGGCTTGCTGCTCGGCAGCGCCTCGGCGCAGTCGGTAGTCGATAAGGAGCTTATCGCAGGCATGCTGACGGCGATCAAGTCCTTTGTCGTCGATGCCTTCCGGCGGGGCAACACCCAGCTGGAGCTCATCGAATATGCCAACTACCAAATCCTGATACAAGACTTTCATACCTACTACATCGCCCTGGCGGTTGAAGGGAAACTTACCACTCAGGAAAAGGAAGAACTCTCCGGCCAGATTGCTAACTTTGCACGAAGAGAGTTGTCCAGGAAGATCAAATCCGAAGATGTAGGCTTGCACTTGCACCTGGGTAAAACCCTGGAAACATACTTTATGGAAACAACGCCATAGTACCCGATACCAAATAGAGGAGAGGCCGGAGGGCCCTCCGGCTTGGCGTGGTGAAAACCAAAACTTAATGATTAGCAGGAAGGTCCTAATTACAGGAAGCTTTGCAGTTGGGAAAACGTCCCTCTTTCACCGTTTCGTCTATAATACGTTTAGCGAAAAATACCTGACAACCATTGGGGTGAAAGTGGATAAGCGGGTGGTCAACCTCAAAGGGGAGGAGGTCGCCCTGATACTCTGGGATATTGCGGGCGAGATCTCCCAGCAAAAGGTGCCAAAGACGTACTTTTTGGGCGCTAGCGCGGTGATTTATGTGTTTGATTTATCCCGTAAGCAAACCGCTGACAACCTTAAGAGCGACCTTAAGCTAATTGAGCAAATTCTGCCGGGCTGCCTGATCAAGGTAGTCGGCAATAAAAAAGACCTGGTGTCGAAGGAGCAACAGCTCATACTTCAGCGGGCATACCGGCCAGACTACCTTACCAGCGCCAAAACAGGAGAAAACGTGGAAGCATTATTCCTGAATATCGCAGAAGAGCTGTCTGAACGCGGAACCGGCTAATCACACTAAATGCAACAACAAATCCTTATACTGTCCCGGCAAGGGTATACCCTGCAGGCGGAGGGCGGGCTCTTCCCCCGCCACTGGCTGTTGCATCATTCCATGCGTAGTGATTTTCCGATACTGGATAGTATCTGGGAAAGCCTCATGAATCTGCCCCCTCGTCAGTTTCCTGTCCGGTTTCAGTTTGTCGAGAGCCCCCACCCCGTACTGAAAGGGTTCTACCACCTTACCGTCCATCAGGAGCCCCGCCCCCCCTTCCGCCTGCGGCTGACCATCGAGCGGTGCACGCAAGAGGCCCAAAAGCGGCGGCGTATGCTTCAGCATCGGAATAATGCAGCGCTGCGTCAACAAAGGGGCGATAATATTTTACTGCCTTAACGATTTCCAAGCTGAAAAAAACCAATGGTGGCAGCGGCGTGCAAGCGCGAAAGGCATCAAGTGGTTCGGTTTAGTAGATTATCTCGTAAATGTTTGGCCATTCAAAGGGCAGCACCATTAAGCATTACAGCGGTAAAAGACGAGCCAATCATTCGGGCTAGCGGATTTAGCAGGTGCCTGTAATTGTTTTTTTCAGTAAATTGAGTTGGCTTAGTAGGAAAAAAGGAGGATATTTAGAATCTCCCTACGTTGTTCGTTCAAATGGCAAGACTGCCGACGATCCGGCTTGAACCTTTGGGCGCTTGAAATGTACTATTACTAACTTAATTAACTCCCGGTGCCAGTCTCTCCAGATTGTTTTTCCATCCCTCGGGCTGATCCGGGTACAGGCACCAAAGCGTATCATCACCATGCCTAAACAACTATTTATATTCACCTTCCTTCTCCTTTTGCTGGGCACCCTGCCCCTCTCCGCTCAGCAAACGTTTGAGACGAATAAGAATATCTACGACGAATCGGAAGGCATCGTTTATGAGCGGGAGCTTACTGCCGACCTCAAACTGTTGCAGACCAATGGCTTTGCGATCGGCGTGAATATTGCAAAGCTCAAAACGTACTACCTGACCCGTTATATCAATATCGAATTCGGCGAGATCAAGCACCCCAAAGAATACCGGCAGAGCTTTGACTTTCAGCGTCAATCTGCCCGGGTATCCCGTGCTTTCGTGTTTGGCAAACAAAACAACTTTTTTGTACTGAGGGGTGGTTTTGGGGAAAAGCGTTATTTCAGCGAAAAAGCCAAGCGCCGTGGCGTAGCTGTAGGCATCAGTTACGAAGCAGGCCCCTCTCTGGGCTTGCTGAAGCCTTACTATCTGGAATTGATCCGCTCGGCACAGCCCGGCGAAGTCGATAACTCTGTAGTCCGCAGCGAAAAATACTCCGAGCAAAATGCCAACACGTTTCTGGAAATCAGCCGTATCTATGGCTCTTCCGGCTTTGCAGAAGGACTGGGTGAACTGGGTATCGTCCCGGGTGCCCACGCCAAGTTTGCCATGCACTTTGACTGGGGCGCTTTCGACGAATTCGTCAAAGCAATCGAAGCCGGAGTGATGGTAGATGTATTCACCCAAAAAGTGCCCATCATGATCGAATCCCCGATGGTGAAGAACACAGAAAACCGCCCATTCTTCATTAATCTTTACGTAAATTTGCAACTTGGCAAGCGTTGGTAAGTTCAGGCCGGCAGCTCAGTTGCCGAGCCTTTGGGCGCGCGCTTCTCCCGCCGGGCGGGTAAGCTTGCGGTTGTAAGGTTTAAACCGCACCCTGCAAGGTCAATTTTGACGCAAAGGTAACGGTCCGATGGCAACTCTTGCAGCTCGTCAATGAACCCCCGCTCTTGTAAAACCATAAGCCCCTGTCGGCTGTTGACCAATCGAAGTATACATTACCGCAAGCTCTGTAAACGGGTCTGCGAAAGCCATAAAAAAGATTCCCATGCTGGAATTACCTGTAGTTGAAAGTAAAGAGCAGCGCCGCAAAAAGCCGGACTGGCTGCGTGTAAAACTACCAATCGGCCCTAATTACAAGAAGGTCCGCCGGTTGGTAGACGACTATAATTTGCATACCATCTGCCAAAGCGGCAATTGCCCTAATATGGGGGAATGCTGGGGGGCAGGTACAGCTACCTTTATGATCTTAGGCAATACCTGTACCCGCTCCTGTTCCTTCTGCGCTGTGAAGACCGGCCGGCCGCCGGAGTACGACGAAGATGAGCCCCGCCGGGTTGCAGAAGCTATTGACCTCATGCAGGTCAAGCACGCTGTAATTACTTCCGTGAACCGGGATGAGCGTAAAGACCGTGGTGCTGAAGTTTGGTACCAAACCGTGCGCTCTATCAAAGAACGCACCCCTCAGGTCACCATAGAAACCCTTATTCCGGATGTCCGCGCTACTTGGTGGGCGCTGGAGCGCATGATCAGTGCGGGGCAGGAAGTCGTATCTCATAATATGGAGACGGTAGAAGCCCTGTACCGCAAGGTACGCCCTCAGGCCAAATATCACCGAAGCCTGGAGCAGATTCAGCGCACGAAAGACTACGGCAAACGTACCAAGTCGGGCATTATGGTTGGCTTGGGCGAAACAGATGATCAGGTGTTCAAAACGATGGACGACCTGCTGGAGCATGGCTGCGACGTACTGACAATCGGCCAGTACCTACAGCCTACCAAAATGCACCTGGATGTCGAATCATACGTGCACCCTGACAAGTTTGCCGAATACAAAGAGGTAGGCCTTTCCAAAGGGTTTGACTTCGTGGAAAGCGCCCCGCTGGTTCGTTCCAGCTACCATGCCGAACGCCACCTCTAGAGAAAGGGGCGTTGCTGAAAGAAAGGCTAGGCAATAAGCATCATCCCCGGCAGCCCCTTCTCAAAAAGTTAATTCTAGACCAATCAGAAAAGCCCGGATGCGTAACGGCATTCGGGCTTTTCTCATAAGACTATTTTTGGAGCGGGTTCGTCATGAAAATCAAGGAATTGTGGTTCTGGCGAAATCTTTTTTGGCGCGTTGGCGGGCCAAATAAGCTAAAAAAGATGACGCCAGAGCCTGCCCCGCACTTTTGCGGGGTTCATAAGTCCTTGGTTTGCAATAGGGCCAAGCTCCAAACATAGTCTAAGAGCTGGGCTGATCTTACCGCATCAGCAAAATGTCCCCCTTGTACAGTTCAACGACGCCATCAACGAATTCGATTTCCGCGACATAAACGTAGACACCACCGTTCATCAGCTCCCCACGGTGGGTGCCGTCCCATCCGTATAGCGGGTCATTCGCCGGTAAGTCATAGATTTCGTACATCGGCTCGCCCCAGCGGTTGTAGACCTGAAAGCTATTGATGCGCGCTACTTCCGGCCCGGCGAAAATGGCAAAAATGTCGTTGCTGCCATCTCCGTTTGGAGAAAAGACGTTCGGAATGAAAACATCCCGGTCTTTATCGACAAATACCGTAATCTGGTCTACTGCCTGGCAGTTGTTTTCATCAATAACGGTAACCAGATAAGACATGGTTTCCTGGGGGGTAATGACCGGATCTACGCAGTCCAGGCAGTTGGGCCGGGCAACGGTGTCGATCTGCCAGCGGTATTGTTCTACATCGTAGCTGGTCTGGGCAAAAAGTGTCAGGCTTTCGCCCAATTCGATGTTTTCATCTTCTCCCAGGTCAACAATAAGCTCCTCGGGTTCTTCTACCACAACTTCCTGCAACTCCGTGCACCCATTGGCGTCCTGTACCTGCACCAGGTGGCTGCCGATGCTAAGGTTGGTGAATAGGGAGCTGACGGACATAGGGGCCCCGTCAATGCCGTAAACGTAGGGCTGCACCCCACCAGACACAGAATCGATACTAATTACGCCTGCGTCATCTCCGTAGCATAGCGGATTGTCGACCTCAACATCCACGCCCAAACCTTGCGGCTCAATCAGTGTAGCCTGCGCACTGGCGCTACACCCGTTGGCGTCCGTGACCGTCAGGCTGTAAGTGCCGGCCCCAAGCTCTTCGATACCCGCTACCCGGCTGCCATTGCTCCAGCTGTAATTGTAGGGCGGCACGCCACCCGTCACGATGCCATTCACAAAGCCATCCAGCCGGTTTTTGCAGCTGATATTGTAATCGTTGTATTCTGATAACAATATCTCAATATTGACGGGTTCGGGCTGCTCGACGGTCACTTGAATACTGCCCGTGATCTCAAAGGGCGAACTGTCCACAATATCAATACGGTAAGTATCGGCGGGAAGCTGATCAATAATTTCCTCCAGGTTATTGCCTTCAATAGTGCCACTGCCATTCGGTGCTCCGCCCGAAACTTCCTGCCAGGTATAAGTATAAGGAGGCGTGCCAACCGTGACCTCAAACGAAATACTGCCATCAGATTCGTTGTGGCAACTGACGTCAAAGGCCTCTTGGGCAAACCGCAGTTCGCAGGGGAATACGGAAAGCTCAAGCGTGACAATACTGTCGCAGCCTTCACTCGTGGTCAATGGAACGGTGTAGGTGCCCGTCTCAGCAAAACTCTCCGTGCCTACCGGATAAGCTTCTCCATCGCAAATGTCTTCCTGAAGGGTGATTTCGTATTCTGGATGGACGGTGAGGTCAAGCATGACGATGCTGTCACAACCGGTAATTACAGAAGTGAGGGTGTCTGTATAATTCCCCGCTGTAGTGTAAGTGGAAGCTCCCACCGTATAGCTTCCGCTTTCGCAGATAGCTTCCGTAAGCTGAGTTACCGGGATGGGGTGGACGGTCAGGTCAAGGGTGACGATGCTGTCGCAGCCAGTGACGAGCGAGCTCAAAGTATCTACAAAGATGCCGCTCTCGGTGTAGCTGGAAGTGCCGACGCTATAGGTTTCGCCATCACATATTTCCTCGGCCAGCTCAGTGAAGAGGGTAGGGTGTACGGTCAGGTCGAGGGTGACGATGCTGTCGCAGCCGGTGACGGCTGAGCTCAGCGTATCCACATATAAGCCGGTGGTATTGTAAGTGCTGCTGCCGACGGAATAGGTTTCGTAGTCGCAGATTTCCTCGTTCAGCTCGGTGAAGAGGGTAGGGTGTACGGTTAGGTCGAGGGTGACGATGCTGTCGCAGCCGGTGGCTACAGAAGCTAGGGTGTCGGCGTAGGTGCCGGTTGCACTGTAGGTGCTGCTGCCGACAGAGAAGGTCTCGTAGTCACAGATTTCCCGGGCCAGCTCAGTACGGATTTCGTCCCGCACGGTCAGGTTGAGGGTGACGATGCTGTCGCAGCCAGTAACTACGGAGGCCAGCGTATCGACGTAATTGCCAGTGGCATCGTAGGTAGAGCTGCCTACGGTGTAGGTGTCGCCAAAGCAGACCGTTTCGTTTAGGGCCGTCATTGGGATGGGGTGGACAGTCAGGTCGAGAGTGACAATGCTGTCGCAGCCAGTGACGAGCGAGCTCAAGGTATCCACAAAGGTGCCGCTCTCGGTGTAGCCCGAAGAGCCGACGCTGTAGGTTTCGCCATCGCAGATTTCCTCGGCCAGCTCGGTATAGAGGGTTGGATGGACAGTCAGGTCGAGGGTGACGATACTGTCGCAGCCGGTGACGACTGAGCTCAGCGTGTCCACATGCAGGCCGGTGGTATTGTAAGTGCTGCTGCCGACGGAGAAGGTTTCGTAGTCGCAGATTTCCTCGTTCAGCTCAGTGAAGAGGGTAGGGTGGACAGTCAGGTCGAGGGTGACGATGCTGTCGCAGCCGGTGGCCACAGAAGTCAGGGTGTCGGCGTAGGTGCCGGTTGCACTGTAGGTGCTGCTGCCGACAGAGAAGGTCTCGTAGTCACAGATTTCCCGGGCCAGCTCAGTACGGATTTCGTCCCGCACGGTCAGGTTGAGGGTGACGATGCTGTCGCAGCCAGTAACTACGGAGGCCAGCGTATCGACGTAATTGCCAGTGGCATCGTAGGTAGAGCTGCCTACGGTGTAGGTGTCGCCAAAGCAGACCGTTTCGTTTAGGGCCGTCATTGGGATGGGGTGGACAGTCAGGTCGAGGGTGACGATGCTGTCGCAGCCAGTGACGAGCGAGCTCAAGGTATCTACAAAGGTGCCGCTCTCAGTGTAGCCGGAAGTGCCGACGCTGTAGGTTTCGCCATCGCAGATTTCCCCGGCCAGCTCAGTGAAGAGGGTAGGGTGTACGGTCAGGTCGAGGGTGACGATGCTGTCGCACCCGGTGACGGCTGAGCTCAGGGTGTCCACATAAGTTCCGGTGGAGTCGTAGGTGCTATTGCCAACTGAATAGCTTTGGTAGTCGCAGATTTCTTCGCTCAGATTAGTATAAAGTGTGGGGTTAACGGTAAGGTCTAAGGTTACAATACTATCACAGCCTGAGACGAAAGAGGTCAACGTATCCATATAAACGCCCGTCTGGAAATACGGGTTTCCTCCCACAGAAAAGGTATCGCCTTCACAAATGACCGGCTGCAGATCGGTACGCGGGAAGGGGACAACGGTCAGGTTCAGGTTGACGAGGCTGTCACAGCCTTCAACTGAAGTGAAGGTCTGGGAGTAGGAGCCGGTACTGTCGTAGGCAGTCGTGCCCACCGTAAAAGACTCGCTCTCGCAGATGGTCCGGTTGAGGTTGATTTCAAAAAAGTCCCGCACGGTCAGATTGAGGGTGACGATGCTGTCGCAGCCCGTAAGCGCAGAGCTTAGGGTATCAATATAGGTGCCCTCTTCATTGTAGGTGCTGTCGCCTACGGTAAAGGAAGAAGCGTTGCAGATGGTGATGTCAAGTGTATCGCGTTTAACCGGGAAGACCGTCAGATTCAGGTTAACGATGCTGTCGCAACCATTGGCCGCTACGAGGGTGTCGGCATAGCTGCCCGCCATGGTGTAGCTGGAACTGCCGACTTCGAAAGATTCATACTGGCAGATTTGCGCTTCGAGGTTGACTTCGGGCACGTCAAGCACCGTGAGGTCTAGCATGACGATGCTGTCGCAGCCATTGGCTGCGCTCAGGGTGTCTTCGTAAAAACCACTCGCCACGTATTCGGAGGTGCCTACCGTATAAGTTTCCCCCTCGCAAATTGAGGCAGTGAGGCCAATTTCGGGTACATCGAGTACGGTCAGGTTGAGGGTGATGATACTATCGCAGCCATTAACCGCCTGCAATGTATCTGTGAAAACACCGGTTGTGCCGTAGTTAGAAGTGCCGACCGGGAAGGTTTCGCCCTCGCAGATGGTTTCGTTCAGGGCCGTTTCCGGCACCGCTAGTACGGTCAGGTTGAGCGAGATCGTACTGTCGCATCCCGTTTCTGCTGCCGTGGTGGTTTCTTCGTAGAATCCACTCGCAGTGAATTCGTTGCCAAGGACGGTCACGCTCTCCCCATCGCAGATGGTGCTGTCAATGACCGTCGTCCGGGTAGGCACCACGGTCAGGTCGAGGTAGAAGACACTATCGCAGCCGGATGCAGTAACAAAGTCGTTGGCATAAAAGCCGGTGGCGTCGTAGTCATTCTCGCCAACCGGATAGGCCTCGCCCTCGCAAATGGAGGTGATGAGGGTATCCCGGATGACATCTTCGATGGAGAGGGTCAGGTTGATGACGCTATCGCAGCCCTCGGGCGTAGTCAGGGTGTCGATGTACTGGCCGGGGGTGCCGTAGGTCTGCCCGCCTATCGTCACCGTCTCACCAGTGCAAATTTTGCGGGTAATGTCCTCTTCGATGGGGTCGAGCACGGTCAGATTCAAGGTGACGATACTATCGCAGCCAGTGCTTTGCGCAGTTAGCGTATCCGTGTAGGTACCGGATACCGTATAGGAGGAGCTCCCTACCGTAAAGCTGCTGCCATTGCATACCTCTTCATCGAGTGTCGTGAAAACGGTAGGTGTCACTTGCAGGTTAAGCGTCACAGTACTGTCGCAACCATCTGCTGCGGCCAGTACAACTTCGTAGGTCCCTTCCGTATCAAAAGTATTGCCGTCGATGGTGAATACTTCCCCTTCGCAGATGGTCTCCTGCACCGTGCTTGTGATTTCGGGCTGAACGGTGAGGTCTACTGTGACGATACTGTCGCAACCTTCTGAAGACAACAGGGATACGCTGTAAGTCCCGGTTTCCGTGAAGGCTTCTCCGCCCACCGTCAGGGTATCTCCGAAGCATATTTCCGGCGCTATAGCGGTTTGCAGTAGTGGGTTGACCGTCAAGTCGAGGTAGACTGTACTGTCGCAGCCAAAGTCAGAAGTAAGGGTGACGACGTGCTGTCCCGGTGCGGTAAAGATTTGGCCGCCCACCGTGAGGAATTCCCCTTCGCAGATTTCCTCCTGCAGGTAAGTTTCAATTGGCGGCAAAACATTCAGGTTCAGAGAAATGGTACTGTCGCAATTGACGCCCGGTATCAGAGAAGGGACCTGCAGGGTTTGCTGAGTAGAGCTGCTGAAAGCCTGCCCGCCTACGATAACCGAAGCGCCGTTGCAGATCGTCGTATCGATCACGGTGAGCGGGTCATACACGGTCAAATCAAGCTGGAAGCTACTCTGGCATCCGCCCGGTTCTATATAGTCTTCCTGATAAATCCCTGTCTCAGAAAAGAAGAAGTCTCCGATCTGCACAAATTCTCCGGCACAGACGATGGTATCGATAAAGGCAATATCCGGAGACGTAATATTGAGTATGCCCATGGTCAATTGCTCGCACCCAAAGGCGTTCGTAATCGTAGCTTGATACGGGCCAGGGGAATTGATAGGGACCCCGCCCGGACCGCCTACGTAGTAAGGCAGCAGGTTCTCACAGACAAACACATTGCCCTCATTAACGAAGGTATTGGGGTTGACAATAAGGTTTAGCACCACTGTACTGTCGCAACCGTCAGCCGATTCAAAGGTCGCCTCGTACTGCCCGGCGGTGTTAAGGGGTTGGCCGTCAAAAACGAAAGTCTCATCTTCACAAATTTCTTCGGTAATGAAAGTAGGCAGTATGGGCGGGATAACGGTCAGGTCAAGCTCTACCGGCTGCTGGCAACCATTTTGGAAGTAGGAGAAATTGTAAATGCCCGTTTCGGAGAAGGGCGGGGAGCCCTGGTAGGAATAGGGCGCTTCGGCCTGGCAAATCACCTCCGTGATCATTTCCGTAGGTGGAGGGGTGGTGGAAATGGTGATGCAATTGGGCGTGCCGGGGCCGTGGCAGACGTTGCTGGGGGTTACGCAGATTTCGTAAGAGCTGTTATTGGGAAAGGTGACGGTAATGGTTTCTCCATTGCCCTGATTCTGAGGGACGCCATTGACGGTCCACTCGTAGGCGCCGGCGTTTTGTACGCCATTGACGCTAAAGGTAACGGTGCTGCCCGGGCAATAGGGCGGCGGGGTTGCCGCTACGATATTGGGGACGCCGGCTACCGGGTCAACTACCGTGCTGCCGGAATTTACCTTTACCTCAAAGTCGCAGACATCGTCATCAAAGCCGTCGACCACAAAGAAGTAGGATGCGCCAACGGTCAGGCCATTCATCGTAAAGTCTGTAGGGGTATTCGGATCGACTTGGTAGGAGCACTGAGAAACGAGGTTGAAGGTGCTGCAGTCGGAGGTCCCCCATACGCCAACCTGCAGGCCGTTCCCATCCTGGCAATTGGAAGCGGTGACGGTCATTGAGATGGAAGAAGTGCCCGCTACGAAGCCGACCCACTGCACATTATGCGGTGTAATCGGGCTGCCGGGGCAAAAGTTAGGCGGTACTTGTTGGCCGGTACTTGGGTTATCGTTATTGCTTTGGAAAATTTGGAAATCGCAAAGCACACAAGCGGAGCCGCAATTGTTGGCAAGCGCCGGTTGCCCCGCCGGGCACGGGCCCGGGGGTTGCTGAGCAAAAGCAGGAATGGCTAGTAATGCGAGTAGGTAAAGTAGTAGATTTCTCTTCATGTTATGCATTCAAAGTCTTGAACGATCAAAATTAAAGCAATTGCTTTTTGGTCAAGCGGGGTCTCATGCCAACAGAAGAACAGCGTCGTGATCTTGAAAAAATGGGTACTTCAAGTGCTTATTTGCAATTGGTATAGGGTAAGTTAAAGGCGCACTTGCCTCAGCCTTAGCTGATTAAGGTGGGAAGTGTGCAGTTGTCTCAGGCGTGGGATCATGTGTAATTCACAAATCAATAGTATAACAAATATATCAAATTGGTGCCGCCTAATGAAATATTTTAACAAGTGTGGGAAAAAGGCTCATTGAAAGTTTCTCCAAACAAAGCATTGGTTATTAGCGGCTAAGCTTCTATTTTGGGGGTAATTTCCTGTTGTCTCAAAAAAAGCATTGGTTTTTTACGAAAAACAGGGCAATTATGACATTCAATTGAAGGCAGCCATAAATGTCGTTAATTTTACAAAAGCCAGATTTGCTAAAATGCTTCCTCCACCCGTATCCGGCGTTAAAGGACTGTTAAACAAGGAGGGGTGCCGCGATGAATGCTTAATTTTAGGAGTTAGAGTAAGGGAAGCAGGAAAACCTGCCTTCCGCAATAAGACACAGAAGGGGTGACCGCACATGAATAAAAAAGCAATTTGGGCAATTATTGGTTTGATGAGCGCAGCTGTGCTGGGGGTTGTCATTCTGCAAATGGACCTCATCCGCACGGCAGTAGCGGTCAATGAGGACCGGTTTGAGAAGAACATCTACGCAGCCTTAAATGCCGTTACCCGCAAACTCGAGAACGAAGAAAGCCAGCAGGTGCTGAATAACTCCCTCAACGGCTTCCGGAACGCCTACTACCAGGAAGTCCGCGGCGGGCAGCTTTCTGTGGGTGGTAACCTGCCGCCGCACCTCAACTGGAGCCCGTCGGATAAGCAGCCCGGCAAAGATGAAATCAGCCGGAGCGAATTGCTGAATTGGTTGACGTCTGAGCTGTTCAACGACTGTAATTCGCCGGAGTGCATGAAGCGCAAAGATACTTACCGTCAGCTCATGGTGATCTTTGAGCAGAGCGCCCGGGAAATCCCCCTCGCAGAGCGCATCAACCTAAAAAAACTCGACCAATTCCTGAAACAGGAGCTTTCCAATCGGGGTATCGATACCAAATACAACTACGGGGTCTTCTCCCGGGCACGTAATAGCTTTGTTATTGCCGATGGGCACTACGTGGTAGAGGACGACCAACCTAAAGAAATCCTGCCGGGGTTCCGCACTATATTCAACTCCCGCTACAAAGTGGACCTCTTCCCGGAAGACACCCCTTCTCCGGGCATGCTCATGATCCACTTTCCACAACGGACCAGTTTTGTATGGCGGTCGCTTTGGCTCAATTTCCTGGGGGCTATCGTATTTACGACCATAATCCTGTTTTGTTTCGCCTATACCATCAACGTCATATTCCGGCAGAAGAAACTTTCTGCCATGAAAACAGACTTCATCAACAATATGACGCATGAGTTCAAAACGCCAATTGCGACCATCTCTCTGGCTGCAGATTCCATCACCAACCCGATGGTGCAGGGCAAGGTCGATAAAGTCGGCCGGTTCGCCAACATAATAAAACAGGAAAATAAACGTATGAATAGTCAGGTAGAAAAAGTTCTACAAATGGCTGTGATTGACAAAAGGGACTTTTCGTTAAAAGTTTCTGATGTCAATCTGCACGACATCATCCACAACGCTATTGAAAACATCAACCTGCAGGTAGAGCAAAAAGGCGGACAAGCCAAGGCTGAACTCGAAGCAAGCAAGCCTATGATTGAAGGTGACAACATCCACGTTTCCAATATTATCAATAACTTGCTGGACAACGCTAATAAGTACTCTCCCGAAGCGCCGGACATTACCGTCCGCACGCGCAATGTGCCCAATGGCGTGGAGGTCACCATATCCGATAAAGGGATCGGCATGAACAAAGAACAGCGCAAGCATATCTTTGATAAATTCTACCGGGTTTCTACCGGAGATGTCCACGATGTCAAAGGCTTCGGCCTCGGGCTGAGCTATGTGAAAGCCATGATGACCGCACACCAGGGTCAGATAGACGTTAAAAGTGAACTGGGCAAAGGCAGTAGTTTTATCTTGTTTTTCCCATTTAAACAATAACCGGGTTCACGGTGCCCCGGCTCGCCGCTCGAGCCAAACTCCAGAAAAGAAAACTTCCGACTATGGCAGAAAATAAAATACTCCTGGTAGAAGATGACCAAAATTTCGGTGATGTCTTGCGCTCTTACCTGGAGATGCATGACTACGAAGTTACCTTAGCTACCGATGGGGAGCAAGGCCTTGAAAAGTACAATGACGGAGATTTTGACCTTTGTATCTTCGATGTGATGATGCCCAAAAAAGATGGGTTTGCCTTGGCTAAGGACATCCGGGAGAAAGATGAAGATATGCCGATTATTTTCCTCACGGCAAAGACGATGAAGGAAGATGTGGTCAAAGGCTTTAAAATCGGGGCGGATGACTATATATCCAAGCCCTTCAATTCGGAAGAGTTGCTCTACCGCATACAGGCGATCCTCAAGCGGAGCCAGGTCAAAGCCGACCCGCGCGAAGAAATCCGGGAATTCGACATTGGGAAGTACCACTTCAATTTCCCCTTGCGCATTCTGACTTATGACCCCGATGGCCCGGAAGAGGAAAAAAATAAACTGTCTCCGAAAGAGGCCCAGTTGTTGCGCATGTTCGCCATGTATATGAACGACATCCTGCCCCGTTCGGAAGCCTTGACTAAAATCTGGGGGGAAGACAATTACTTTACAGCCAGAAGTATGGATGTTTTTGTGACCAAACTCCGCAAATACCTTAAAAAGGACGAGAACATCGAGATTGTCAATATCCACGGCAATGGGTTCCAGCTTCTGGTCCGGGCTGAGGAAGAGGCGCAGAAATAAGGAAACAGCCTGTTAGCGATCAGTTTTTTTATTTTTTTCGCTTCAGCAGGTGGTTTCGTTTTGCAGTAAATGAACATTTAAGTATATTTGTGATAATTCAATACAAAATTACAGCGGTCTGCTCATTTTTGACTGCTTAAGAATAGTTTTTGGGATTATGATTCCGGCTGGGTAGAAAATTACTACCTGGCCTTTTTTTTTGGTCTTTATCGCCTATTTTTGCGATAAAAACCGTGTACAAGTCCCTGCTCAAACCCTTCCTCTTTCTATTCCCGCCGGAGCGGGCCCACCACCTTACCCTGCGCCTGTTCGCTTTCGGATTGGCAATACCTGGCATCGGCGCTGTACTGCGGCAGCTATACCGGTATCAGCATCCGTCGCTCAGGCGGCAGTTGTTCGGGTTGGATTTTGAAAATCCGGTGGGGTTGGCTGCCGGCTTTGATAAAGACGGGAAGCACTATCGCCTCATGGCTAACCTGGGCTTCGGCTTTCTGGAGCTGGGGACAGTGACACCAAGGGGGCAATCCGGCAACCCGCAGCCCCGCCTGTTCCGCCTACCCGCCGACGAAGGCCTGATCAACCGGATGGGCTTTAATAACGATGGGGTGGACGCCTTGGTGGAGCGCCTGAAGAAATATGGCAAGCCCAAGGGCGTCGTCATTGGTGGCAATATTGGCAAAAACAAAACCACGCCCAATGAAAAAGCTGCGGACGACTACGTAAAGTGCTTTGAAGCCCTTTTCCCCTATGTGGACTACTTTGTCGTAAATGTCAGCTCCCCTAATACCCCGAATTTGCGGGACTTACAAGATAAAGAACCCCTGTCCCGGTTGTTGCAGCTCCTGCAAAAGCTCAATCAAGCCAAGCCTGTGCCCAAACCCTTGTTGCTTAAAATCGCGCCCGACCTTACAGACGGGCAGTTGGACGACATCCTGGACATCGCCCGGGAGACGCAGCTTGATGGCCTCATTGCTACCAATACGACAATCAGCCGCGAAGGCTTATCAACGCCGGCTTCTGAAGTGGAAGCGATGGGGCCGGGCGGCCTCAGCGGGCAGCCGGTCAAAACCCGGGCCACGGAAGTCATCCGCTACCTGGCCCGGCATAGCAACGGGGCCTTTAAGATCATCGGCGTAGGGGGAATCGGCAGCCCGGAAGACGCAATAGAAAAACTGGAAGCTGGCGCCGACCTGGTGCAGGTCTACTCTGCCCTGGTTTACGAAGGGCCTGGCCTGGTCAAGCGTATTAACCAAGCTCTGGCAGCATCGGGCGACACATTATAAAAAAATACTATGGCATCGTTTTTGGTGTAGAAATATTGCCTGTGAAGGCTGCACCGCAGAAGGGTGCGGCAGCCGCTTCGCAGCGCTTTTGTTTCTATTATTTCAACCAACTTCAATACCATGCAAGAGCGTACACACCGCCTCTATCAGGACATCCGGTTCTGGCTGGCCCTGGCTTCTTTCTGTTTACTCCTATGGATGACGATGAAAGGCTATCCGGTCTGAAAACCGCTTAATGATGGTATGGCCAGGCGCCCCGCTAAGTGATTCTTGATCAGTTTAGCGGGGCATTTTTTATGCGTGCCGCAGCCCCGGTGGCTGGAAGTGGGAGGCAGCAGGTGTTTCGGATTGGGGGGGAGAAAGGGGCAGCAGCGCAAAGTTTGTAAGTATTTATTTTTTTAGCCATATTAGCAATGTCGAAGTTTTCTGGGGAAACATAAAATGCATGCCTGCTTCCAATCCAAACAAAACGTACACCTGGCTATTTCTGCTATCCATCAGCGTGCCTGGCCTGCTCTTGGGGCAGGAGTTTTCAACACAATACCGCAATTATACAGTAACGGAAGGGCTGCCTCATCAATCACTCATCTATTTGCTGCAAGACCAACGCGGATTTATTTGGTTATCTGGGTTCAACGGTATAGCCCGGTTTGATGGGTACCAATTTAAAACCTACCATCCTGCTTACGATTTGGATACGCTGACGCCTCCACGCGATGCGCCAATCTTGCACGAGGGCGCACAGGGGCAGCTGTGGTTAGGTTATATGCTGGCCAAGCATAAGCTATTCCGGTACGACCGTCAGAGGGATTCTTTTTTGCTGCTGGATAACAATCAACTGAGCCAACCCGTCCTGGCGCTCTGGCAAGATCGCCCCGGCGAGCTGTTTATGAATTCAGGCGGCGAGGGGTTATGGCAGTTTGACCTTGCCGCTGCAGCGGATACGGTCCCTTACCGGAAGTACCGGGCAGACCTGCAGGATTCGGCCAGCTTGCCTACGGACTTCATGGCAAAGGGCATTTGGCGTGGGCCCGAGGGGCAGCTGTGGGTATTGACAGAAAGCGGGCTGAGTTGCCGGTCTCCGGAAAGCGGGCGCTTCAAAACCTATACCTGGTCAGAGGAAGCAGCGGAGAACGAAGGGTTCGGCTTTTGTCCGGATACGCTGCGATCGTGTTTGTGGATTAGCAGTCTTACAGGGCTCGTCCGGTTCAACTGGCAAGACGAAACCTTTGAGCGTTACCCACTTTACCCGAACGGAGATCGTTCCGAACCCCTTCCCATAAGCAATCCGGTACTGGGCCCTCAGGGGCGGCTTTGGGTAGTAGCTGGCTGGTACCCCCACTCCGGGATTTACCGATTTTCGCCGGAAAAGCAACAGTTTGAGCTCGCCGTGACGGTTCAATCGGGCACCCGTGAAGCCCTCGCCGGCGCGAACCACTTAGCCGTTGACCGCAGTGGGGGCATATGGTCGGGCGGGTTTAACCGGGGGTTGCAAAGAATACAAGTACATGGGCGCAATGTGCGGCGACTGATTTTATCACCGGGCGAGGCTCCCGCCAATTCAACCCTTGACCATAAAGGAATCACGGCAATGGTGGAAGGCCATCAGGGGCAAATCTGGCTGGGCACCCGGCAGCAGGGTGTTTGGAAATGGAGCCCGGGCCAGCAAACCTTGCATCAGGTCAGGTCGCCGGCACAGGATCAGCAGGGCGTTAAAAAGCTTTTGCTTAGCCAGGATGGCCGCTACTTATGGGTATTTACACAGGCAAAGGTCATGCGCCTGGATGTGACCGAACTGAGCTGGGAAGTCGCCGACCCCTTCCAGGATAAACCCAGCTATTCTTACTACTGGTCAGCTGTAGAATGGGGGGACGAGCTCCTGGGTTCCTGCTCTTACCAAGGGGTTTATAAAATTAACCTGAACAACCCCTCGAATGGCCATACCTACCTGCCTGGCGAGGCGAAGGCGAAGCAAACCTGGGGCAATTTGCCCTTGGCATCAGTTTCCAGCATGGCTGCTGATAGCAGCCGGCAAAGCGTTTGGCTGGGGACCAACTTCAAGGGCCTTTATGAATGGCAGGCCGCAGAAAAGCAAGTTGTCAACCATCTGAAGGGAACCCGCATACATGAAATTTTGATCGCCCATAATGGCTTGTTATGGCTGGGGACTACCCGGGGCCTGCAAGTTTATGACCCCAAAACCAAGAAGCTCCTGCCCAATGAAGATTGGCCGGCCCAACGCCTGAAATTCGTAATGGGCATGACAGCAGACGATCAAGGCCTGATTTGGGTAGCGGAGGAGAAAGGTATTATCGCCATCAATGCGGATACAAGGGCGGTCGTCCACGATTTTAAAGCTTCGGAATGGCTGATCAACAGTCAGGAATGGTACAGCGGTTTTACAAGCTGTCTGTATACCCGGCAGGGTTCGGTATGGTTTGCCAATGACAATGGCCTTTTTGTCGTACATCCGGAAGCGATTCACTACGATACCACCCCCCCGCAGGTATGCCTGGATGAAATCAGGGTGGGCAAGAAAAAGCGCGAATTGCCCACAAGTGCCACAGCGCCGTTAAGGTATAGCTATCAGGAAAACGACCTGGCTTTCAAAATTGCGGTACTGCACTACAAACTACCGGAAAGCAACAAACTCGTTTACAAGCTCCGGAATTTTGATGCAGATTGGCGTACCCAATCTCCCAGCCAACTGCTGGAGTACCCGAATCTTGCGCCGGGTGATTACGAATTGCTGGCCTACGGGGTCAATAGCGATGGCTACGCCGGTAAGGAACAGCGCATTTTGCAGTTTCGGATCGCTCCCCCCTGGTATGCGAGCACGCTTGCGCTGCTGATTTATGCTTTCTTGTTGTTGGGCGGTGCCTACGGTGTTTTCCGTTTTCTGCTGTGGCGCAGGACTCAGGCGGCAGAACAGCGGTACTGGAAAGAACTGGATGCGGCCAAGTCTACCTTATTTACCAATATTTCCCATGAGTTCCGCACCCCGCTTACCCTTATTTTGGGCGAAGTCAATGCCGTAAAGGAACAACTGAACGGCGGGATTGCCGGGCCTCTGGACCGGATCAAGCGAAGCGGGCAGCGCTTATTGTGGCTGGTCAATCAGCTGCTGGAGCTGGCCCGGGCCGATAGCGGTTTTCTGGATTTGCAACTGCAGCAATCAGATATCGTCGCCTTCCTCCGCCAGCAGTTGAATGCTTTTAACTCTCTGGCTGAATTAAAAGCCATAACGCTTCGGTTTGAGACGCAATGCTCCAGCCTGGTTATGGATTTCGACCCCGAAAAGCTGCAGCACGTTATCAGTAATCTGCTGCACAACGCCATCAAGTTCTCGGAAGAAGGCGGGGCTGTGGCCATGGCCCTCTCGGTAGATGACGAGGCATCGCCCCGCCGGCTTTGCTGCCGTATCACTGACCAGGGGGTAGGGCTGGCACCGGAAGCCATCCCGCGTATCTTTGACCGCTTCTACCGGGTTGATCAGCAAACGGGGGGCAGTGGCATTGGGCTGGCCCTTACCAAAGAGCTGGTCTTGCTTATGCAAGGGGATATAACGGTAGAAAGCGAACTGAAAAAGGGGAGCACTTTCCAAATTGAACTGCCTGTGCGGCAGGAGGCGCCTCCGGGTGAGGGCGACTGGCAAAACTTTCGCTTTGCCGTTGCAGATGCTTCCCCGAAGCCCCTGGAAGAAACAACACCTCCCAAGCTGCGCCTTCCGCGCTTATTATTGATTGAAGACAATGAAGACTTAAGGGCTTTCCTGCAAACTTGCCTGGGCCGCCACTATGACCTCACCCTGGCCCGCGATGGAGAGGAAGGGCTGGACTTAGCCTTCGGCCAGGATTTCGAGCTCATTATTAGCGATGTGATGATGCCAAAATTAGATGGCTTTACCGTATGCCAAAGGCTGAAAGACAACCTGGGCACCAGCCATATTCCTGTGATTTTACTTACAGCTCGGGTCGACAAACCCTTCCGGATGGAGGGCCTGAGCCGTGGCGCTGATGTCTACCTGGGCAAGCCGTTCGACCCCGATGAACTGCGCCTGCGCTGCCAGCAGCTCCTCCGGCAGCGTCAGCGGCTAAGGGACTACTACCTGGAGATGATCCGCACCGGGCAGTTGCCAGAACGGGTGCTCAAGCAGGAAGAGCAGGTGGAAATGGCTTTTATCGCCGAGGCGCGCAAGCAGGTGATGCTGCACCTGGGGGAGGAGCAGTTCGGGCCCGAACAACTGGCCAATGCCCTCAATGCCAGCCGCTCTCAGCTCCATCGTAAGCTGCAGCAAATGTCGGGATTGTCCACCAGCCGGTTCATCCGGTCGGTGCGAATCGGGGAGGCAGAGAAAATGCTGGCCGACCCCTCCCTGCCGATTAGCCAAATTGCTTACGAGACTGGCTACGATGACCCAAATTATTTTTCGAAAATCTTTAAGGCCGAACATGGGGTTTCCCCCTCTGTGTACCGGAAGCAGCTACTCCAAAAAGAGCGCCTTTCCTGAGGCTGGGGCTTCAGCAGGCGGCTTACGGGCAGCGAAGGAGGGCCTGCCGCTATGTCACCGCGCTTATGCAGGCAAAATTACAGGTATTTGCAACATATTTCCAGCTCTGAGGGCTTTGGCCAGCCCTACCTTAGGATGCAGAGTACGACTCTGTAAAACATTAAATTTTAAACCCTAAACGAGAGATTCAATGAGAACCTTAACCCCATTATTGACACTATGTATTATAGCAATGCTTACCGCTTGCTCCGATTTTTCGGGCGAGGCGGTAATGAGCGAGGAAGAAAAAGCGGCTCAACCCTACATTGAGGAAGCTGAAGCCACCATGGCCGAAGCCAAATCCGAAATAGAAGACTTTGCGCAGGATTGGGTAGGCACCCGTTCCACCGTAGTTGTACCCGCCGGTTCGGTAGATGCTCTGGCGGAGGCCATTGCAGAAGCAGGAGAAGGGGGCACCGTAGTGCTGGCCAGTGGCGAGCATACGGAAAATCAGCCCCTGATTATTGACCAGCGCGTAAAGATTGAGGGCGAGCCCAATGCCGTGCTGCTGTTTCCCAACGCCCCGGCCCCGGCCCCCATACCGGTGGAGATTCGTCCGGCTATCCATATCAAAGATGCGGACCGGGTATGGCTCAAAGGGTTTAGCATGAGCCCGGGCACCGACAGCGCCGGCCGGCATGCTATTGTTGTACAGGATGGGCCGCGCACCCGCTTAGAGGGGCTCACCATCGCGGGCTTCCAGCACGGTATCTTCATAGATGGCGGCAACCGCTGCCAAATCGTTGGCAACACCTTGGTCGGTGTGTTTGCGGAGTACCCCGAAGCTTTGATTCACTGGGGCGTTACCAACTGTGCAGGGCAAAGGACTATCATGTATGATAACGAAACGGCTAACTTTGGTGTAGGACTGTTCTTCAGCGACCGCAACGGGCTGGCGTTTTCCAATACTGTATCCGGCGGCGATATTGGCGTTATCTGGTGTACCGTACCCGAATGGCAGGTTTATCCCGATGGTTCAGAGGCATCCGCAGAGACTTCCGCTACCGCTTGGCGCGGGTATGGGAATACGGCTATCGGTGCTACCTTCAATTACCTGATTGTGGATGGTGCAGAAAGTTCAGTCGCCATACAGAACCAATCTATTGATCCGGGCTTGTACGATTACGAAATCGCGGCAGAAACAGACCGGTTTGGCGGCCCGGTCCCTACCAGCAGCAACAGCCTGGTGATTTCGGTAGGCCCTTACATAGATGCTGGCATTAAGGATTGCACCGGTGATAATACCATCATTGGGGGCAGCTTGATCGACACTTCCGCAGACCCTTGCTTCTAAACAAGCGCAAGTAAACACCTAAAATTCAACATTCGCAATCGGGTGTAGAATTAATAACCCCAAATCAGGGAGATGTTCTTGGCTGAGCATCTCCTGTTTTATTTTTAGGCCGCTTGTTAGCAAAAGAATGGAGGGGCTGAGATTCAGGTACAGGAAGAGGTGGTTTGACGGCCAAAATGGCTGCCTGCTTTCGTTTGCTGCTGTAGAGGTATTGAAAGGCAATTCAGCCTGAAAACCAACTTATTGAAGCCCCGCGAAGTGGCCAATGAATCAGCTTGTCGGGGCTTTGTTTTACCGTTGGGAGATGGCTACAGGTGGCATTATTTTCCTTACCTTTAGGAAGTATAGAAAAGATGAATATGGCTAAGGAATTCAATGTCACGGGTACTTGTTATCCTGCTATGCATTACATGGCGGATATTAGCACCAAACTCGGGCATATTTTAGAAATGGTAGAGAAAGGCCGGTATTTCACCATCAACCGTCCCCGGCAGTACGGCAAAACCACTATGCTGGCTACACTAAACGGTGCGCTTTCAAACAGCAGTGCGTACCTCCCCATTAGAATGAACTTCCAGGGCATTGACAGTAAATGGCATGAAACGGACACTGCTTTTGCGCAAATGGTGCTCAGCCAGATGAAAACAACCCTGGAATATCAGGATAAACAACTATTTGATGTTATTCAGGAAAAAGAGGCTGAGGTTGATGGAATGGACGGGCTGTCAAGGCTGATCACACACCTGGCTCATCAGTCAAAGAAAAGACTGGTCCTGCTCATCGATGAAGTTGATGCGAGCAGCAATTACTGGCCCTTTCTCCGCTTTCTGGGCATGCTGCGGAGCAAGTATCTCGACCGGTTCTCTCCCCACCACGCTACCTTTCACAGTGTGGTACTGGCGGGTGTACACGATGTGAAGTCGCTGAAATCCAGGATCCGGCCGGGAGAAGACAATACCGGGCAATACAACAGCCCCTGGAATATCGCTGCCGACTTCAAAGTGACGATGAGCTTTCTGCCCAAGGAGATTGTACCTATGCTGGAGGACTTCGCGCAGGAACAGCACGTGCAACTCGATGCTCCGTATTTAGCCGAAAGACTATACTACTACACTTCCGGCTATCCCTTTCTGGTGAGCAAGCTTTGCAAAATTATGGCGGAGGAAATCCTGTTGGCAAAAACAGAAAAAGTACTGACCGAAGGAGACCTGGAGCAAGCCGTACAGCAATTGCTGCGGGAAGACAATACCAACTTTGAGAGCCTGATCAAAAACCTGGAGAACAACCCGGAGCTGTACAATTTGGCATTTCAAGTGATCATCAATGGTTTGACCGTTGGTTATAATCCGGATAACCCCGTTATTCAGCAAGGTCTGCTTTATGGTGTATTCAGACGCAATGGGAACCTGCGCATTCACAATCGGGTTTATGAGCAACGGCTATACAACTATATGGCTTCGAAGATAGAGACCGGTTCTATGAATGACAGCCCGGGTGCTGAGAACCTCTACACCACCCCCGATGGACAGGGGCTCGACCTAGAGCGGGCACTGCTCCGCTTTCAGCAGTACCTGCGCGAGCAGTATAGCAAACGAGACGAGCATTTTCTGGAACGCCACTGGCGCCTCGTCTTCCTGGCCTTTCTAAAGCCGATCATCAATGGCAAAGGGCATGACTTTAAGGAAGCACAAATCTCCGAGGAAAAGCGGCTGGACGTCGTGCTAACCTACAACCACCACAAATACATCATAGAGCTCAAACGCTGGTACGGCGAGCAGGCGCATCAGCGCGGTTTGCTGCAACTCGCGGACTACCTGCAGCGGCAGGGCATGGACGAAGGCTACCTCCTCATTTTCGACCCACGCCGTCAGGGGGACGTGCCAGCGCATGGGTGGCAGGAAGTGGAGGGGAAGCGGGTGTTTGTGGTTTGGGTGTGAGGTTTTACGCCACCACCTCCTTAACCACCTTCAAGCTCAGGTCCAAACTCTGGGCTGAGTGTGTCAGCGCACCTACAGAGACGTAGTCCACGCCCGTCAGCGCCACTTCGCGGACGTTATGGATGTTGACGCCGCCGGAAGCCTCGGTCTCAAACTGCTTATTCACGGTATGCACCGCTTCTTTCATCAGGGGCAGCTCAAAGTTGTCAAGGAGGATGCGGTTGATTTGGCCAATCTGCAGCACTTCGTGGAGCTCCACCAGGTTGCGGACCTCTACAGTCACCCCAAGGTTAGTGCCTTGCTCTTTTTGGTAAGCGGTCACACGTTCAATGGCCTGGGTGATGCCCCCGCAGGCATCAATGTGGTTATCCTTGATCATAATCCAGTCGAAGAGGCCAAAGCGGTAATTGTCACAGCCGCCCAGCCGTACGGCCAGCTTCTCCAGCGGGCGGATCAACGGCGTGGTCTTGCGGGTATCCAGGATTGTAACGTCCAGGTCTTCTACCTCAAATTTGAAACGGTTGCTCTGGGTAGCAATACCGGTCATGCGCTGCATGGTATTGAGCACAAGGCGTTCGGCCCGCAGCAGGGCGCGGGCATTACAGGTGACTTCGAAGGCCACATCGCCATAGCTTACCGGTTGTCCGTCTTTGACGAAGGGCGTAAAGGCAGCCTTTGGGTCCACATATTCAAAGATTTGCGCAGCCACCTCCATGCCCGCGATGACCCCCGGGTCTTTGATGTACAGCCGCGCTTTAGATTGCGCATCGGCAGGGATGCAGGCCAGCGAGGTGTGATCACCGTCGCCTACATCCTCTTTAAGGGCTTGCGGGATGAAAAAATCGAGGTACGATTTGAGATCTATTGTATGTGTGCTCATACCCTGTCTGTTTTTTAGAGCGCAAAGATAGGGTTTTTTGAGCACTTCTGCCAGCCTCCGCTATTCATTGAGTCGCAGCCACGATTAGCCATCGCACCAAGGGCTGTGCCCGTCGGGGCTCTGATTAGCCACCCGGCCTGGCTTGGACACTGCCGGGCAGCACCAGGCAAAGGTTATTCCCCGTTGCTGGCGCTGCGCCTCAAATGGCCAGTCAGTAGGGGCTAGAACAAGACGCCCAGGCGGAGGATGATGCCCCGCACTACGCCCTTGCTATCCTCGGGGTCCTGGTTGGAGACGCTATTGTCCAGATAGACCGTATCGTCATCTTTGGTGGTATCTACAAAACCAAACTGAAGGCCGAGCCCGCCTACCAGGGAGGTACTCTCCGATACGCTGTACTCGATCCCGCCGTTCAGCCCCCAGAAGACATTCAGCAGGCGGACATCCGGCCGGATGTTGATGTCATTGCACTCCTCAGAGTCGTCGGCATTGCGGATATCCCCCTTGGCCTGTGTGCGGAAACCAAGCCCCAAATTGGGTTCGATGAAGTAGCGGATGTAGCCAAATTCGCGGGTCCGCATCTTGAGGCCTACGGGGATTTCGACGTACTGTATGGAGTACTTCAGGTTGGGCGCCTGCTGTTCTTCCATGAAGAAGGCACAATCAGCCGGTACTTCTGAATTGACCCAATAAAGGCCCGTGTTGGAGTGCAGCAAGGTGCCGCCGGAATTGAAGGAAAAGCCAAGGCCGGTGGTCACCGCGTAATTCTCCTGGAAGTAGAACTCGCCCATCAGGCCCAGCTTCAGGCCCAGGTTGGTACCATTGGTGCTGATCGAGTTCTTGTCGGTCGACATCCAGTTGAAGGCAGGGCTGACCTGAAAGCCAAATCGTACAGCTTGCTGAGCATTGCCAAAGGCGGATAGTCCCAGTATAAAGGCGGCAAAAACAACAATTTTTTTCATTATTCTTTAGTTTTTTGTGAAGCAGGCTGCGGCAGAGCGCCGGTTGATTGCTGCTGCAAAAATAGCACGGGCAGCGGAATGATGCTTGATTTATTGCATAAACAAATACGAAACTACAATTTATGATCGTAAAACAAATTCAATTGTTCGCTTTCGGTTTTTTGGTGATACTGGGATGGGGGTGCCAGCCGGAGGCGGAAGTGCCCATTCCCGATGTTTCGGGTATCGAAGCGGAAGTGGACATCCGGCGGTTCGACCGCGACCTGTTCAATTTGGATACCCTGCAGATGGATACCGCCCTGCAGCAGCTTTTGGAGGCCTATCCGGAATTGGGCGAAATCTACTTCACCCGTATCCTTCGGGCCATGGACCCCCGCACGGCCCCGGATGGGCCGGGCGCCTATGTCAAAGGTTTTTTGCAGCATCCGCCCGTGCGGCGGCTCTATGATTCCATACAAGTGCATTACCCCGACCTGGCCGAGTTCGAACAGGAACTGGAACAGGCTTTCCGCTTCTTCCAGTACTACTTCCCGGACGAGCCGGTACCCGAGGTGTCAACGATTTTATCGGAGTACGCCGTTGCCGCCTTTGTTTACGGAGACAATGACCTGGCCGTTTCGCTGGATTACTTCCTGGGCAGTGACTACCCCTATCAGCAACTCAACCCACGGGACCCTGCCTTCTCTGACTACCTCTCCCGGACGTTCAACCGGGCGCACCTGGCTTCCAAAACAATACAGGCGCTGGTCAATGGCCTTGTGCCGCCCCCTCCCCAACAGCGCCTGCTTGAGCTGATGATTAACAACGGCAAAAAGCTCTACGTCCTCGACCGCTTGCTGCCGTATACCCCTGACAGCATTAAACTGGAGGTGACCGCTCAACAAGTGGAATGGCTGGAGGATAACGAGCTGGAAATGTGGGCCTACCTGCTTAAGGAAGACCTTATTTACGAGACGGATATGCGTAAAATCCGCAAGCTGGTCGACTATAGCCCCAACTCCCCCGGCATGCCGCCCGAGGCACCGGGGCGCACCGCCAACTGGGTGGGCTGGCAAATTGTGGAAGCCTACATGCGGATGCAGCCCGAAACAAGCATGAAAGAACTCTTAGCCCTGCGGGATGCACAAGCTTTCCTGGATGCCAGCCGCTACAAACCCGGCCGTTAAACGATTGATTTTTTGTACCTTCGCATACCCGATCAAAAAGTAAGGCATGAGCAATTTTATCGTTTCCGCCAGAAAGTACCGGCCTACCCGTTTCGACGAAGTAGTGGGGCAGCAGCATGTCTCTCAGACCCTGAAAAATGCGCTGCAAAACGACCACCTGGCCCATGCGTTCCTCTTTTGCGGCCCCCGGGGCGTGGGCAAGACGACCTGCGCGCGCATCCTTGCCAAAGTGCTCAACTGCCAGAATGTTACCGAAGACCACGAGCCTTGCGGCGTTTGCCACTCCTGCCAGTCTTTCAGCGAAAACGCTTCTTTCAATATCACAGAGCTGGATGCCGCCTCCAACAACAGCGTGGAGCACATCCGGGCGCTGATTGAGCAAGTCCGTTTTCAGCCGCAGCAGGGCAAATACAAAGTGTTTATCATTGACGAGGTGCACATGCTTTCCCAGCAGGCTTTTAACGCTTTTCTGAAGACCCTGGAGGAGCCGCCCTCCTATGCGATTTTCATCCTTGCCACCACGGAGAAGCACAAAATCATCCCGACCATCCTCTCGCGCTGCCAGATTTTCGATTTCCGCCGTATTCAGGTGCAGGATATGGTCGAGCACCTGCAAAGTATATGCGATACAGAAGACATTCAAGCCGATGAGGATGCCCTGCACATTATCGGGCAGAAAGCAGATGGCGCCCTGCGGGATGCCTTGTCCATCTTTGACCGCATTGTTTCGTTCAGTGGCGACCGCATCGCCTACGAGGATGTCATTGAGAACCTTAACGTCCTGGACTACGACTACTACTTCCGGGTGGTGGAGGCCATGCTGGCCGAAGACCGCAACCGCATGTTGCTTTTGTTTGACGAAATCCTCCGGAAGGGGTTCGACCCGGATATTTTTATTAACGGCCTGGCAGAGCATCTCCGCAACATCCTGGTCTGTAAAGACCGCCAAACCCTGCAGCTCCTCGAAGTGAGCGGTGCCTTGCAGGAACGGTACCAACAGCAGGCGCAGCAGCTCCCGGCTTCCCTGCTGCTTACCGCTTTGAATATCGCCAACGACTGCGACCTGGGCTACCGCCTGGCACGCAACAAGCGCCTGCACGTGGAAATGGCGCTTATCAAAATGACCTACATCAACCGGGCATTTCGGCTCTCGGAAGACCAATTGGCCGCGGCCAGCCCGGAAAAAAAAACCGCTGAAGTGAACGCCCCGCCGGTGGAGCAACCAGCTGCGCCAGAACCCGCGCAACCGGCCCCCCGGCCAGGAACCGAAACTGAAGGGACTGCACCTGTGGAGCCGCCCCCGGTGCCAAAGCAAGAAGCGCCCACTACACCCCAACCCGTTAAAGCAGCCAAACACGTCTTGCCGAAAATGAAAAAGCTCGACGCTATGATGGCTGAGCTGCAGGAAGAGGAGGCCACTTCCGCAGACCCGCCGGCAGAGCCGGTGACCCTGGAGCGCGCCCAGGCAGCCTGGGCGGCTTATATGGACAACTGTGAGCAGGCCTCTGTCAAAGCCATTCTGCGCAATGCTGAGCTTGCGTTAACCGGTGAGCAGGAACTCTTGGTGACCGTGGCGTCCAACCTGGCAGAAAATACCATACGGCAGGAGGATAACCTGGTTGCACACCTGCGGGAAACGCTTGCTGCCCCGGACTTGATGATGCGCATTGAAGTCGATAAGAGCAGCGCCCCCGAGCCGCCCAAGCCCAAACGCTTGCTAAACCCCAAAGAAAAATACCTGGCGATGCGGGAAACCAACCCCCTGCTGCAGGAGATGCAAAAACGGTTTGACCTGCGGCCGGATGAGTAGGGTAGCCTTGAGGCGGGTATCCCCACATTTTTGCGAATTTGTTGCAAATGTTCCAGGCCAGACATTTTCACTAGCTTATTTTTGAAATGGCCAATACAAATTGGCGTTTAACCATTGATCAGCTTGACTCGCACGGCTATCTTATCAGCAAACTAAACCTGTAGGCAACTATGAGCGATCAGTCCCTTTGGTACCTGGAAAATATTGACCTGAGCGGTATCCTCTGCCCGCGCAAAATCAAGCGGGGCGATTTAGAGGCCCACGAGCAGAAAGATTTTGAAAAAGGCGCTTATATTTATTTGCCGGACGAATACGCCGACCGCATGTTTTTTATAACGCAGGGGCGCGTCAAAATCGGCACTTACAGTGAGCAGGGCAAGGAGGTGACCAAGGCCATTATCGGCCCGGGCGAAGTGTTCGGGGAGCTATCCCTCATTGGCGAAAGCAAGCGGCACGACTTTGCCTACGCTATGGAAGCTACGCGTACTTGTGTTATGACTGTGAGCGAGATGAAGCATATGATGCGGGAACACGATGCCCTCTCCTTATTCCTCATGCGTACCATGGGGTCGCGCATGCTGGAAATGGAAAACCGCCTGCAATCGCTTGTATTTAAAGATTCCCGGACCCGCATTATTGAATACCTGCTGGAACTGGCCCGCAAAAAGGGGCAACGGGTCGGGTACGAGATGCTCGTCCGAAAATTCCTGACCCACCAGGAAATCGCCAACCTTACTGCTACCTCCCGGCAGACCGTAACAACGGTCCTCAATGAGCTCCGCAACAAAAACCTCCTAACTTTTAACCGCAAACGCCTGCTGATACGCGATATGGAGGCGCTGGAGCGCGAAAAATGACCAATCGGGCTACCTTTTCCGTTCCGCTGCCTTACCTTTGTGGTCTTAAATAAAAGCCATTGGCCAGGATACTAAGCATAGATTATGGCACCAAGCGGACTGGGTTGGCGGTGACCGACCCCCTGCAGATTATCCCCACCGGTTTGGATACCGTCCCTACCCCGGAGCTTGAAGCCTATCTCCAAAAGTACCTGAGCGAAGAAGAAGTGGAAACCATCGTGGTTGGCGAGCCCCTGCACCCCGATGGGAACCCCGCCCAAATCCACCACATGGTGGTCGGCCTGGTCCGCAAGCTGCGGAAACTTTTCCCGGAGGTGGAAGTTGTAACCCAGGACGAGCGCTACACTTCGGAAGAAGCCAAGCTGATCATTCGCCAAAGCGGCACTAAAAAGAAAAAGCGGAGGGATAAAGGCTTGGTAGACAAGGTGAGCGCTGTGATTATCCTCCGGGATTACCTTGAATTAAATCGCTATTAATCAGAAGCCATGATATTGCCGATATACGCCTACGGGCAAGCCGTTCTCAAAAAAGAAGCTGAAGCAATAGACCCTGACTACCCCGGCCTGGAAGCGCTGATCGAAAACATGTGGGAGACGATGTACTTCGCAGAAGGCGTTGGGCTGGCGGCCCCGCAGATCGGCCGGTCTATCCGTCTGTTCTTGGTCGATACGGACCAGGTAAAACAGGAAGACGGGCAGGAAGCCGGGATTAAAAAAGTTTTTATTAATGCTCAAAAGGTGGAAGAAGGCGGGGAAGCCTGGTCCTATGAGGAAGGCTGCCTGAGCATCCCCGACGTGAGAGGGGAGGTGGAGCGGCCTGCACAGATACGGCTGCGCTACCTAGATGAGCAATTTGAGGAGCACGACGAAATTTTTACAGGTTTCAACGCCCGGGTCATTCAGCACGAGTACGACCATATCGATGGCATCCTATTTACGGAGCACTTGAAGCCGATTAAGCGCCGGCTGGTGCGCCGTAAGCTGGACAATATCAAGAAAGGGAAGATCAAAGTGGACTACAAAATGAAATTCCCGCGCTAGCCCATCCATCTACTTCCGGCCAAAGTCGGCTGGGATTTCCCCCCACCGCTCGGTTTCCCACTTCAGGATAGGGTTGTCGTAGGTGTTATTGCGCAGCCAGCTTTCTGCCCGGGCAATCAGTTCGTGCAGTCGTTTCGTTTTGGTATTGCGCACCAGTTTGGTATTTGCTTTTTTGCGCTTGACCCAGCCCATTGCCGTTCTGGAATCTGTATAGATGGGCGTGCTCTTGCCCTGTTGCTTAAAGAGGGCCAAGGCGTGTACAATGGCCAGGAACTCCCCGATGTTGTTGGTGCCCAGGCTGAATTTTTTGTGGAAAATTTGCACTTCCGACTTGGTATCCACTCCCTGGTACTCCATCACGCCCGGGTTGCCGCTACAGGCAGCATCTACACTGATACTATCCCAGACGATCTCCTGCCGCGCCTCTTCCGTAACCTTAGGCTTAGGCTTGCTCGCTGAGGGGCTCCCGCTGCTGATGTGGTCGGCAAAGCTGCCCCGGAAGGCTTCCTCCGCTTCCGCCCGGCTCTTAAAGGATTTGTAGCGGGCGTTGGGAAATCCCTTGATCTGCGCCTGGCAGTCGGCCCAGGACTCATAAACGCCCGGTTTCATGCCCTCCCAAACGGTGTAGTATTTTTTCTTTTTGGCCATACGGTTTATTTTCGCGCTCAAGATACGGCCTGTAGGGCAGAACCAATAATGGGCCGCAGCGCCGGTTTGGGGCTTTATTGCACCAAAATGCCCCGCCCACCCACCAAAAAATCTTGAATAGGAATCATTACCTTTGCAGCGTTGCCTGAACACAAAAAAGAATTATGAGGCTGATTGATACCCATGCACACCTGTACGCCAAAAAATTTGATGCCGACCGCCCTGAGATGATGGAGCGGGCGATGGAAAGCGGCATCGACCGGTTCTTTCTGCCAAATATTGACCGGAACTCCATCGAAGGCATGCTGCAGATGGAGAAAGACTACCCCGGGCAGTGCTTTGCCATGATGGGCCTGCACCCCTGTTCCGTCAAGGAGGATTACGAGGAGGAACTGGCTGTTGTGGAACGCTGGCTGGGGGAGCGCCCGTTTTGCGCTATTGGCGAAATTGGCCTCGACCTGTACTGGGACAAGACGCACTTTCGGCAGCAGCAGGATGCTTTCCGGCAGCAAATCCGCTGGGCCAAGGAGCTGGGGGCGCCCATTGTCATTCACTCCCGGGAGGCTACGGCGGAAGTGCTGGATATTCTGGAGGCAGAAAAAGACGAACGGCTGCACGGCATTTTCCACTGTTTTACGGGTAACCCTGAAGAAGCCTGCCGGATCATCGATTTGGATTTTTACCTGGGCATCGGTGGCGTTGTGACCTTTAAAAACGGGGGGCTGGACAAAGTCGTTGCTGATATTGGCCTGGAACACCTTGTTCTGGAAACCGATGCGCCCTACCTGGCGCCGGCACCCAGGCGGGGCAAGCGCAATGAGAGCGCGTACGTCCGCCTGATCGCCGAGAAAGTCGCTGCTGTTCAGGAGGTGCCCTTTGCCGAGGTCGCACGTGTCACCACAGCCAACGCCGAGCAAATATTTAAAACAGAGCAACTGCCTGAGCAGCCGGTTTTAGCCCATTAGTATGCTCGCCCGGAGCAGGTGTTTTTTGATATGTGGTATCTTTTTGCGATTTTTGTGTGCCCGGATATTGGCAAAAGGCGCTTAATATTTATATTTGCTCATGTGCCATAGCAAATGTGCAATGGCAAGCAATCAACGGAGAGGTGCTCGAGTGGCTGAAGAGGCACGCCTGGAAAGCGTGTAAACCGTAACCCGGTTTCGAGGGTTCGAATCCCTCTCTCTCCGCTAAGGATTCCAACTTAAACTGGTTTGACTAACTTTTAAAAAACAATCGAAAACCTTATTGACTATGCGAAAATTAATAGCACTGCTGCTGGTACTCGGCTTAGCAGTTTTCTCCGGGAATTTCGTGTATGCTCAGGATGGCGAAGCGGACACGTCCGCCATGGACACTGAGCAAATGGAGGATACTACAACTGCCGCTGAGGCTGAAGTAGACCCCATCGAGCCTGATGCCGCTGCCGAAGATGCAGAAGAGGAAGAAGCGGCTGCTGAGCAGAGCGGCTA